>JBDNIE010000272.1:0-2729 GCA_041688425.1 Halioglobus sp.
CAATTTGCTGTTTCCAGTGGGCGGTCAAATCTGTCGGGGTGATTGGATCGCTCATGATTTGCTCCTGTCATTTGATGGTCAGGAGAAAGCATGGTCACGATTCGAGTGAAAAAATAGGTGCCGATTTAAAGGCGCTTACGATAAATTACGCAGTTATGGCATTGCTCATCGGGACAATTGGGGGACAATTGGGGTCAGAGTAAAAACTTCGTGTTCACGCGAGGCCCCATGCCTATGATTGCAGTGTAAGGGTTTTTACTCTGACCCCAAATACCCAAAAGATTTGCAAGTGGACGAATGCGAGCTCGATTTCAGCTCGTTCGATGCCAATCGCCTGATTCAATGCACGAAAAGCATCGGGATACTGGGAGAAAAATTTCCCTTATAGGCCTTTTATCTGTCTTATACTCAAGCCGCAACAGGTAACCTTCTGATACTATTAATGAATTAGCATTTCGCCATGAACAGGCAAGAAGCCAGCTAAATTCTCAGATCATGCATGGACTTAATTGGGGGATACTTACAAATTGGCAGGCCTGTTTAAAGTATCGATACGCCATTTAGTCCACATCATGTGCCGTCAAAAATAGCGCTTTTGACAAGGATGTAAAGAAGTCCTGATAGGGTAATGGGTCTTCTATAGGATCGACATTGTAGTATGCATTAGCCCGAACCATTAACTGTGTTTCGCCTCGAGGCCTAGTGATAACGGTCATTCTAATCTGATAACCGCTGATCTTCGTTCCGGTAACAGAGCCAATGTCTTCATCGGCCTGATCAATAACAAACCCGAGATCTTGCAGCGTAGCGATGACAGTTCTCAGCATCATATCTTTGTCGGTAGTATCAAACGCCCTTGTTTGATAACTACGGAGTTCTACCTGATTTGCCCCTGCCATAATCTGGTCGTTGGGTTGATTAGCGCAACCCGCAAGTAATAGTGGCAGCATCGCTATCATAAAATAGACAGATATTATCTTCATATTTGGTGCGCCTCTAAAAAGGTTGCTTTAGATAATTTATCGAAAAATGCTTGATAAAGTTCTGGCTCATTCAATGTTTCAGCTTTTGTGATCTGTCCTTGAGTGTTCCAGATTATGCGGTTCATAGTAACTCTAACTACCGACGCGCCTTTAACTTCTAAGGAATTATTTATTACAAGGGTTACACGTATCTTTTGATCTTTATCAATTGGTGCTGATCCTCCTCCTAGCGCAGCCAACAAAACCATTGTTGCAATTTGGCCTGCATTTTTTGCGTCAAGAGCTTTTGAAGCCGTAAGTACACCCAAATCAGCATTGGAAACATCCAATGCATATCCAAGATCCTGCAGCACGCTTACGCTTGAAGCGAGAATTCCCGTTTCATCGAGCGAGTCGAAGCGGCGACTTTGTATTTGTCGATCTGCCAACGAGGTTGCTGACAATTGAAATGCATCTTTGGGTGGGCCGGAGGCACAACCTGTGAGGAAAATTAATGTTGCTGCCAGTATCAAATGGCAGTATCTGGCCCTTCGTTTGTGTAACCAAAAGTAGTTTTTCATTCTTATTGTCATCCGTCGTGGATTAAAATTTGGAAGTGTTGTATGCAAAATCTCTTACTAGTCCGTCATTGTCGAATTTAATTATTATGGTAAGGGTTTTTTGAGTTTTGGACGATGCTCCCGCATTGGAGTTGTAGCTTCCTCCGCCTAGACCCGCAGCCGAACCACCCCAGCCCAGAATCAATGAACTAATGCCGCCGCTGCTATTGGAGTAGGCAAAGTCAGTTGAAACTTTGTCGTAAATCCAAACTTCACGTCGATTCTCATCCGTTGATACTATGTTGGGAGAGCCCAAAACACCCGCTACTTCCCCGCCAGACATACCCACACGAATCTCTTTTTGGACAGTACCAACGGTGAGTTCATCACCCACTGGGTCTTGCACCGCTTCTCGATGTTGCCCTGCCGAGGTGCAGCCAAACAGTAAGGTTGTTAATGCTAGAAGTGCTATTGGGTTTTTCATGCTCACGCCCTCGCCAAATTCATATTGGTTCAATAGAAAAGGTCACTAGATTAAGGTTGGGCAACAGTAAACGCAATTAAATTGTGGTTTTATATTTTCGGACGGTTTCTGGGTGTGCTATGGAGTTTCAATAGCCACATGTGTTGATTTGCACGTAATGTTGACCCGGTTTTTGCATTTAAAATTGAACCACTTTTCAGCAACCTGGCATCTGATTACTTTGGTTCTGCTGGGTTTTTGGCGGGTCAGCGTAGCATGCAAATATCCGCTCTATTTGGATCAATATTGGCTGCAATTCAACAACCTAGCACCCGCTAGCACGGAAACAGAGGCTAGTTAGTCCCATTTCGATGATTGTTTTTTGGTCGCTGATATCTTGCAGTACCTTTTTGGGACAGCAAGATATCGGCTTTAACAATCCAGCCTCCCTCCCTTTGCTTTCTTCACACGGCCTGGGCAATCACGCCCACACCAGATACCCGAAAAGAAACCCGCCAGCCAAGCCTGCAGCAACGCCTAGCCAGTAGGGCCGCTCAGAGGCTTGTAGCAGGCGCTTTGTAAGGATAGACCATAACCTAGTTTACGGACTGGCTCGAAGTGTACGCGACCTGCTGCAAGGCTTGCCAATGATGGGCTGGGCATCTATACGCGGTTTACTCATCCGTTGCGAACTGTGCGCAATATGTGCGCAACGCCGCTGTAAAAACATGTAAATTGCGCACA
>JBDNIE010000273.1:0-3472 GCA_041688425.1 Halioglobus sp.
GTACTTTGTGCTGACTGTCGAGCAACATCAATGCGAAGTGTTCCCGCTCCTGCCGTTCAGCATAAAACAGGCGCAGTCTACAGGGTCAGGTCTTACATTTCACTCTGCTCCCTCGGCACTATGTGAAATGTAAGGCCTGACCCCATAAGCCCCGGCAACATTTTTGGGCGACCGTGCCGATCAGTGGGTACCAAACGCTGGCGTCCGTTATAGGTCATGACAGTGGCGCAGTCGTTATAGCTGGCGCAAATTTCGTCTCCTTCATCGAGGACAAGATCTTGTGCTGCAGCGGGGCCGGTGTGGGTCATTGCCATGCCGACAACGAGAGCAGTTAGGGCGAGCTTTGAGGTTACTTGCATACTAGTGACTCCTTCATGATAGTTATAGGATAGTACAGCGGTGGCGAGGATGCCTCCCCGGGGAAATATCACTGGGCTGAAAAGGCGACGTGTGGATTCGTACAGCAGTGTTAAATGGATTTCTGGATGTTGCCAATAGTGAACCGAATTAGGAGACGATCCATAGAGCAGAACAATCCCATGAGGCTACTAGGGTTAGAGAGCGAGGGATGAGGCGATTCAAATCGATGAGGCAGGCCCAGCGATTCGTTACCGCTCATGCTGCAGTTGATAATCTATTCAACTTGTGCAGACACCTGGTTCGCGCTCAGCATTGTCGGGATCTTAGGGTGAGTGCGTTTGAAAAATGGGAAAGGGTAGTTGACTAAGAGCAAGTGGCGGATTTCTTAGACTGCACGAAGTTAATTTGCCAATACCCAGGCTGCCATTCTTGCCGGCATCAATATATGATTTACTGCAGATGTCGATCTCGCCAAGAACGAAAATGTAGCAAAAGGAGCGTCTAGAATGGATTCACAAAAAACAACGCCAAAAAGGGATTTCGATTTAGAGCAGTACGTGACCGATGTAGTCAATGGAGATGTAGGCTTGCCCATGACTTTTTGGTGCTTTGGCCTATTGGGTTCTATTGTTTGGATGGTCACGCTTATCAGTCTATCCGCAGCTTTTCCCTCATCCATCACTGCCGAGAGTTCGATATGGATAGTAGGGCTATTCATGGTCTATCTCGGAGGAGTTTTCTTGGGCATTTGGCGAGCCGCAGACAAGTACACCGGTACTCCAGTCTGGCAAGTTTTGGCGAAGTTTTCGGTGGTGGTATCCGCTATACCAATTGGTATCAGCTATGTCTCTATGTTGATGCAGCAATTATAATGGTGACGGTAAGTTAACTAGTCGACATTGCTGACGTCGGATCATGAATACTGACAGGTGACTCTGTTGCCCACCCGGCATTATCAGCTATCCAGTCTGGCTCTGCTAACGCTTCAATCTGATCTGCCGGGATATTGAAGATGGGCTATCCCAGTTTAATATCACCCAATCACACAGCACCCACACCCGCCCCAGCCAAAAACCTCCCCTCGAGATACCCAATAATCTCCCCGGACTCATACATCCACTGCACCTCCCCCCGGCCATCCTCAACCCGCAGACACGGCACCTTCAAGTTCCTGCCACCCGCCAGCAATTCCTCTCGGGCGCTGTCCGAATCGCAGGCACATCGCCAGCCAACCCCATGGCGCGACCCATGCCCTGCCCAGGAAGCGCCGCGAGCCCACTCTGGCGGCGCACAGGTGCTGGACTCGGCTGCGGGCGGGGAGCTACGGGGAATTACAGGGGGTGGGTGGGGGAGCAGATTTCCAGACTCCCGGAATTCCAGTTTCCCAGGAACCCGGCCCGGGGTTTTCGCGAGGTGGCCTGAGAGAATCGGGTGCGTACCGGGAGCGGCGAGTCAGGGCTGTGAGATTCAGGTGCTTTTTCGGAAACTGGATTTCTGGTTTCCTAGACTCGAGGGCTCGCTGTGGAAGTTGATTTCCTGGTGCACAGGACCCAATCAACACTTACTTACTTTCTCGATCTGTTTGCCCTAACATATTCGTTATCTTAATGCGTTTTTGAGGCTCCTATGGATGACACTGACTTCTACAAGCAGGCCAGCGAAGAGTTCGATTCTAATCGTGATGAGGCTCTATACATCAAAGCCCAAACTACAGTTAACGGGGACGAGTCCAAAGTCCGATTTGCCTACATTAAGCTCAGAGTCGAGCAACTCTCCGCGACTAAAGAAGGCATAAATTCTGGCGTTGAGCTCGGCCAAAACTTAATCCAAAAATTCCTAAACAACGAATTAGTAAAAAACGCACTAAATACCGATCCAACAAGACGTAATCCTATTCAGTGGTTTCTATATTGTCTTAGTCGATACACCGAGTTTGATGGTCGAGCGAGTAGATCTGAGTTTTGGTCTTGGATCGGTGCCTGCTTCATTATTCTTTTTCTGTCGATGATGCTAGATGCCCTGCTCGGCAGCTATTCACCTGATGTTGGCCTTGGGCTGATTAGCACGATCGTAGGGCTCTTACTCATCGTGCCAAATTTCGCCGTAACCGTGCGTCGGCTGCACGACCTGGGACGTCCGGGCTACTTCAGCTTGGCTTTGCTAATGCCAATCGTGAATTGGATGCTGTTGCTATACATGCTTTGGCCCTCTGTGCCCCATGCCAACCAATATGGCGCCCCATCAATTTGATCTCAATACCAAGAGGGCTCGCCAACTCAACTCGCGGAAATCGATAGAATCGGCCTAAGAATGATTGTTGCGGAGGTCTCTGCGCGGAGGGTGGAAAGTACGTCTGGGTAGAGTACCTGCACCTCGCTGAGGAGCCGAAAAATTGTAGTACTGCATTCTACGGTGACGATAGGTCAAACGGAGCTGGGCAGTTCGAGTGCAAAGTTTATATACGGAAGACGAGGCTCTGAGTAGGCACTTAGACCCTACGCCGCAGCCCCAACACCCACCCCAGCCAAAAATCTCCCCTCCAGATACCCAATGATCTCCCCAGACTCATACACCCATTTTACGTCTCCCTGGCCATCATCAACCCGCAAACACGGCACCTTCAAATTCCCGCCACCCACCAGCAATTCCTCGCGCGCACTGTCAGACCGTTTCACGTCACGCGTCTCAATGCTCAGGGACTGCCGCTTCATCGCCCGGCGCACCTTCACGCAGAACGGGCAGGCCCGGTACTGATACAGCGTCAGGAGGGTCGTCTGGCGATCAATATGGGCTTGCAGCTTGGGATCACGCTTGATGCCCCGGGGGGTAAACAGCCAGTCGAAGAACAAAATGAGTTTGCCGAGGATCAGGCCCTGTGTGTCAACCTGATCCCATACACTGCCTGTTTGGGATAACATAGATTTCAGGGCCACAGTTACTGGGTGCACAACATGCCAAAATCACTATCAGAATGGCCTGACACACAGGTTACACCGGAACCATTGTTGGAGAAACGTTCACGGCGCACATTCAAACCGGAGTATAAGCTGCGCATTATGGCCGAAGCTGATGCCTGTAAACACGGTGAACTCGGCGCCTTATTGCGCCGTGA
>JBDNIE010000001.1:0-26081 GCA_041688425.1 Halioglobus sp.
CAAAACCTCGCGCCGCAATATTTTCGCTGCCTCTTCCACCTCCGGTATTTTGGGATAAACGTCCCCATTCCGGTTAGCAAAAGCCACAAGTTGACTAAATTCATCGTATTTCATTTTCACTCCGCGACGTAGAAGCAGTGAGTGGTTTCTCTGCAAGGCCTCCAGACCAATAACTAGCTTGCCATCATGTCGCCGTATTAAAGTCTCCACTGCTGCACGGGTAGTGTTGATTACGTTCTGTTCACCAATAAGGGCACCTAATTTTCGGGCCAAAGGGTTGGCCGACCCCAACACCCGCAAGGGAGTGAGTCTGGACAATATCCTGGACACGAACCCTAATCGATCGGGGTCTGATATACTATTTAAGACCTCGTCAATATCCGGCGGTGAGGGTGGAATAGCCCCAGAGGGTGGAATAGCCCCAGAGGGTGGAATAGCCCCAGAGGGTGGAATAGCCCCAGAGGGTGGAATAGCCCCAGATTGGGAACCTTCCGGGATACCAAGTTTTCTTAGCATGTCGTCAACGGTAGCCTTGGTTCCGTAGATATCCAGGTCAAACATAAACTGCTCTTCTACCATCTTGCGTCTAGTAGATGCAGACTCGATGGACCTGATAAGATCAGCAAACTTATTGAGGCCCTCGTCGTCTATCCCCGTCGTGTTCATGCCCTCTCTTTTCATTTTTTCTATCTGAGCGACCGTCTGTACAGAAGGAGGAGGCATAGAATGGCCGTAAAACTTGGCTAATTCCTTAGTTTGTCTTACCAAGTAATGATGAGCAGGATAAGACTCATCTAAATCAAACCGAAGGCCGTCGATCATTTTCCTTATCCGATCTAAAGGAACATTACCCAACCACCCCATTTCGAATATGTGGTCAGCCACCCCCTCTGGTATTTGGTTACCCGTAGTCATTTCATCCGCGTATTTGAAAGCCTCGATTCCACCCTCGTCGGTAACATTATCTGAGTCCCTAATATACCCGAAATCAAACATATCGTCGGGACCAGCCTCTGGCGATTCTCTGAATTCTCTCAATGTTTCTCTAGGTTTATAGTCCTTATATGACGCGGCCACCTCGTCGGCTATGTCTTCTAGCGATTTGGTGCCTCCTGTGTACCCATCCGTTTCAAGAATGTGGAGTATTTCCTGGTGGACGTTCTCAGGCGTTATTTCTGGGACATCAGACGCGGCAATCGTTCCGTCTTCTCTCAAATCCAGCCCTTTAGATATGAAATCTTCGCTTTCGACATTGCGTCCTGTGGCCTTACTAACTACATCAAAGATCTCTTGGTCTGTAAAAAGTGGATAGTCCTGTTTGGCTCTTTTTAATAAAGCCGCAAATTGTTCATCGGTCACGGGGGGCGGGGACCTAGGAAAACCATTGTTGGCCCCCAAATTTTGCTCCCTAGCCAAAGCCCTCGTTATTGGCGGAATATTAGGCTCCACATACCCCTGTCTCAGGACAACGCCTAATATTCCGCCAACAACTGCGCCTGCTGTGATGTTAAATATAGATTCCTCCATCGTTCTGAATTTATCGGCGTCCGCCGCTTTATAGTAGGTCTCGGTCAAAATTTCGCCAGTAGCGCCCTCAAGACCTCCCCGCAATAAACCAGAAGCCAGTTTGGCCTGGCCGAAATAAGGGACGACGTACAGCGGGTTAATCAGACCTCCTCCCACAGACGAAACAATACCCTGCCATCCGGTTTCAGATAGATGTTGGTCGATCATGAAATCCCTATCATACTGCTCTTTAATCCTCTGCGTCTCCTCAGGTGACCCCGAGTTAAGAAACATTTCATAAGGATACCCGGCAAGGTTATCGAAACCTTGTGAATAGGCACTATAGCCGGGGTCGTCAGGCTTAAGTAAATCAGCTACCGACGTTTGTTGCATGGCAACCGACATAGATACGATGGGGTTGTATTTCATCTGACCAGCTATCAAAGATTCAGCCCAAGTAACTGTAGGTTTCTGCCTCTCCGCTGGTATCCCTGGCACATTTATGTCGCCAGAGTTAGGAATTTGGTGGGGGGTACCGATTATATCTACTGTCGGTGCCATAGAGCCATATTCATCTGAAAAATGTGTGGGTTCCTCTTCAGGGTTCGGTTGTCTAACAGCAGAAGGAAACTCTTTAGCTATAATAGCGTCCCTTATGCCGTCGGGCATCGTAGATGGAAATTCCACAGGACTGCCGTCTATGATGACAAACTGCATCCCAGGATTCGGTTTATAATCGTTCATAACATATCCTCAGCCAACTGCTGCCGTCGTCTCTGTTCCGCCATGGGCCTTGATCTATCTTCTATCGTTTGGACCCTTGAAGCATCTGCCGCTTCTTTCTCCATCCGTTCTTTATCAGCCTTATTTTTATTGGTGACGGATAAAGGGGTTCTCGATCTCGCGGACCTAGCGCTTCTAGGGCCACGGCCACGGCTACGGTCGAGTTCGAGTACCTTATCCTGCTTGATCTTCTCGTCCATGGCTTGAATTTCATTGCCGTCGGGCACCCACACTTGAAATACACCATTGGAATCCATTATCGGGGTGGGAACTCCCATAGGGCCTTCAACGTACAAGTGGTAGTACGGCACTGCGGTGCTGGAAGCACCTATTGGGGGGCGAATGGAAACCTTATTGGATTCAATAGCATAGGTGTTCTTAATGTGATTGTCTAACGATCCTCTCACAGCTTCAGTAGAGGACTGGAACACGTACTCAGGAGCGCCCCTAACCCACTCTTGCTGGCCGTTAACTTTGGTGGGCTGGTTTGCTGCTACCAACATACTCCACGATGTGGTTTGTGCTACCTGTATGTCAACACCTTGCTCCACAAACTGCTGGGTCAGGTTATCGAAAGCAAACCTCATGCGATCCGGAGGAGGAGGGGCAGTAGTAAACCACCCCCATGGTTGGTCTTTCCACTTGTCGATGAAAGCAGCTTCGTTAAGCTTCTTCTCATCCATGTACTCAGCCTTAAACCTGTCACCCCTATTCTTGATCAGTTCTGGACTAGTCTCTTTCTGGTTAGCGAGAATTTGAGCGTGAGCCTGTTCTAGTGTTTGATTGCCCTGCTGTCTGGCCCACAACATGGCGTTCATATTTACAACAGATGGAGGCAAGGTCCCAAGAAGGGCGTGATTCCCGGTAGATATGTACTTACCGTACAGCTCCGCCCCCATTCTGAGTTCGCCCGGACTTACCCCCGCTGAATTGGACTGGGCCATGCGCGATTCCACGTCCTTCGGAATCCAATTGGATTGCTCCGATTTCGTGACTATAGTGCTAATAGTAGAGGATATGGTGTTGGGATCCCCCGTTTTGACGGCCAGCGCCATAGCTTCGGTAACACCTTCTTCCAGGAAATTTTTCTCCTCCGTCGATAGAGAACCCACTCTAACTCCGTTCTCCATAAATTCGTTAGTAATTCTGTCCCGTCTAGTCTGCTTATCCATCAACGCGACGACATCACCGGCTTGCGTAGCGAAGAAAGTCTTGCCGAAATATGTGGGATCTCCTTGATCTAACATGGTCTGCTGTAGTCGTAACAAAGAATCCCTCTGTTGGTCAACGGAATAGGAGCTGTCGTTCTTGGTAAGTTCGTAATCCAATAAAGCTTGTTGGATGGCGGGATTATAATCGGCTTCTGAAGTTAATTGTGACTTCTTAGACTGTAGCATGTTCAACATAGAGGTCTGTTCAGGCTCGCCCCATTCACTACTAGTGTTCGGGTCTTGATAAAACGCTACCAGTTGATCGATCTTGCCGATATCCTCTTGTTGAAGGGCGTTATTCACCACGTTCAGTTCTTCGGTCTGGTATATTTTTTGGATCTCCTCCTCAACTACAATGCTGTTGGGGTCGGGGTGGTTCTGGACCATAGACAGGGCCAGGGTATAGTCCCCTGACCTTTTGGCCTCGTTTATAGCGAAGTCCCACTTTTCAACTGTACGGGAGAATACGGCCTGGTTTCTGTCCGCTGAAAGTCTCGTGTATAGCTCTTCAGCCGCAACTTTTCTGCGGTTCGTCCATTCTTGACGAGCGCCCGACCCGGCAATACCACTACCAAATTCCTGAGTTAGTTTGTCATATTGCTGTTTAAGAACCTCAGGAAGTATGTCCTCAATCGCTACCTGCTTCTCTATTTTAACTCCTTCACTATCGGTGGCCCAAAGCATTTCAGTATCTTCGGCCCCCATAGCTATAGCTTCGGACGACGTGACATAAGGTTTGGACAACAAATCTTGGGTCTTCTTAGAATACTCTATAGACATATCAGCAGTGGCTTGGTCTTGGTTAATATTCTTGAAGTATTGCATAACGGTTTGGCCGCTATTCTTCAATGAATTACCAGCATCGACCCAAGCCAAACCTTCAGCCACAGATGATGACTCGTCTTCTGCGATGAGAGGTTGAACTCCGGACATATTTAACTTGATCTGAGCTGCCATAACGTGTTACCTACTTGTTGTAATTTGCAATGATACCGGCTATCTCCGCACCAGCTTTGACCAATTGTGGTCCAATACTAGCCCCCTGTCCACCGCTTCTTGTGGCAGTCCTTTCTAGACTTGCCGATCTTTCTCTCCACGCTATATCCCTAGAGAATTCATCCCTCATGCTGTTCAGATTCCGCATGGCAGAACCCCCAAACTGTATGTTGGATGCTCCTATCGCCGCTTTATTATACCCCAGAGTGTTGGCCTGGTCAAATTTGGCCCGACGTATCTCCTCCATACGGGTTTCGTACGTAAATATAGACTGTGCCTTAGCCGCCTTTTTAGCCGCCTTAGCCGACTTACTTGCACCGAATATGCTGGCGGCTACCCCAACTACCGCCGCGCCAGCAGCAATCGCAGCCGCTACCATATCTTATCTCCGCCCGTTATGAAGAACATTCCTACCATTGGCCCCGCCTAGAAACCAACCTACCTGGTTTGATTTTCTGGTGGCTGCCTTGCATACTATCCATAACGCCAGCTGTGGCAAGTTTACCGGCGTACAAAGACCACATATCCGCTTGCAATTTCCTGTCTCTAGTAAGTGGTATAGCCGCATCTGCGGCCATCCTGGCAGCTAATGCCTGAACAAATAGCTCGGAAAAGATCCCCGTATCTACGATCCGCTGTGTGCCCCATAAATATACGATGCTATCATAAGAAAGAACGTAATTGCCTTCCTTCGACCAACCATCGGATGTTACCCACAGGTCAGGCCGATTGGAATCGACGTTACTGAAGCATCTGAAAACAGCTAACCAACCTACAGGAACAGAATGTTTATATTGATTGCCCCACTCAGATTCGTCGGCGGTTTCCGAGGTTTCGCGCGCTAAAGCAAAAGACCACATCCTCTCAGATATTACCGCATCGCGCAAGAAGGGATAATTGTTATTCATCCACTCAGCCGCCTTACTGTTATCGTCAAGAGAGGTTATGGGGTCCTGACCAAGCCAAGACAAAGCCTGGTTGCAGATGCTGACCTCGGAGACCATTGATAGTGTTTGTTGAGTTGCCATTACACCGGCCCTCCGTCGAGTATTGTCCAATTGTCAGACGCTATGAGACCGGCTCTTGCCGATGCACCAGCGGGTGTGTACTGGCTAAAGCCAAAATTCACAGTCATATTGTTCAGCGGGTTTTGAGCGTTCCAGTTTATTAGCAGCGAGCTATACCGCGCCGATGGTAGTGCAAATATGTTAGCGAAGTTAGAGAGTGAGCTAACGGAGTTTAAACTTTCTATGTTGAAGTTTTCTATACCTACGACATCCACGGTGCCAGAAGGACTGCCAAGAGAGGAAAACATAGAACTCATCGTCAGCGCATTGGATGTATTAAAAGTGCTTACGTTCAGTGAAGGTAAGGCATCACAAACCGCAAACATCCGACTAAAAAACTGTACGAGGGCGGTGTTGAAATTAGATAGGTCTAACGACGTGACCGCTTTACAATTGTCGAACATGCTGGTCATGCGGGTGCAGTTGGCAGTACCAAAACCACTTACATCTATCGTCGTTAGTAGCAGACACCTCTGAAACATGAATCCCATATCAGTCACGCTGGCTGTATTGAAGCTGCTAACATCTAAAGCGGTAAGATCCGTACACCCTTGGAACATAAAATCCATACGTGTAGCAGAAGAAGTATCCCATCCGCTTACGTTAAGCACGGTTAAATCCGAGCATTCAGAAAACATCTGCCAAAATTCGGTCACACTAGATACGTTAAAAGTGCTAAGGTTTAACGATGTAAAGAGAGAGTTGGAAAACATTGCCGTCATATTTTGAACGTTAGCGGTGTTGAAACTAGACAGGTTCAGCGTTGGAAGGCTATACATATTATTAAACATGCCCTGCATTTGAACGACATTAGTAGTATCGAAATTAGATACGTTTAGCGAGCTGAGCGATGTACAACCGCTAAACATCCACCCCATATCGACGACACTAGAAGTGTCAAAGTTAGTGATATTAAGAGACACTAGGCTAGTGCTTAAGCTGAACATCCTGGACATATTTGTGACGTTAGAAGTGTCGAAGCTGCTTAGGTTTAAACCTTGTGACACACCCTCAAACATGAAGCTCATGTTAGTTACGTTAGAAGTGTCAAACATCGTTAGGTCGAGCGCGTTGCTGACGCTAGTCGCAAACCCTGAAAACATAAATCCCATATCAGTCACGCTAGAAGTGTCCAGCGTCGATATATTAAAAAATCCTTCCGGGATAGATGTATTTCCCTGGAACATTCGAAACATATCAGTGACATTGGATGTGTCTGTAATTCCAGACCTAAACTCTACCAGGTTAGTTTGTCCACGAAACGCGCCGTTAAACGACAACCACCCCATAGTACCTAATTGAAGAACCCGCACCAGAAAATCTGAATTTTCATTGGGTGTCAGCAGAAAACTAATACTAGGAAGAGTACCCGTAACCTCAACCGTATACTCCTGAGTTGCCCCGTAAGTGTGGGTAAGATCTAGGTCATCAAACGAAGTAATTGTTGACGTACTTCCGTCGCCCCAATCAACAACCGCATCATAGGTTCCGACATCCAAGCATGGTATGCTAAAAGTGCGCAGAAAATTAGTAGTTTGCACCGCAAAAATAAAGGGTGCGACAATAGGGACTGAACCTCCTCTGCAATCACACACCAGCGCGTTTGCCTCTTGCAAAACCATCGTCAGCTTGTCGGCTTGGAACTCATACGCCTGCGCATTGAACGCCTCTCCGGCAGGGAACTCCTGCGTATCGGTGATCGGCGTCTTGCGGTTGATTGAAATCGAGGCAATATCGTCACCCAAGGGACCGCCGAGCGTGACCGTTCCGCCTCTGGCAATCGAGCCGCGATAGGGGTTGCGGGTTACTATATAAGATCCACCATCTAGCAACGTATAAAGGCCATCAGCGTCAATCGTGTAGACTTGCACCAGCGCATCAAACGTCAGCTCGAACTGGAAACGGTAATCCAGTGACTCACGCTTCTTGTAGACCTCAGGGAAATAGGCGCTATCGATTGTCATGCATTGTTAGGATCGGCAGTGCAATCCCCCCCCGATTCAAAAACGGCAGTAGCCTTTATCGCTAAGATATCTAGCGGATCATTTACCAGACGAGCGGACAATACGGTATAAGGAGCATATACATACGGCTGAAGAGGTTGATTGGTGCTGCCTAAACCGCATTTGTTAGATATTAGTTCCTGTATAATCATGGTCAACTTATCGAGGACGTATTCTAATGTCGGCATCATAAAAGGAGAAAAATTTTGTAGGTCGCATTTCTGGTCGATGCGAGTGTTACGTTCAATAGATATTCGAGTTGTAGTAGAGGGTATATCGCCGGTTAAAATAACACTACCTCCTATAAAAGTAGGTTTACCTCCGCCGAATTGTACCTGGTAAAATTGGGGGGTGACCCTAACACGACTGAACGTAGTTCCATCAATAGAGGTCTCTAGCCAAACCTCGAAAGCCTGCGGCCCTATGCATTCAAAACCGAACCCAATTTCGCGCTCAACACCGGTCCACTCTGTTTTCTCGGCGGCGTATTGTAAGGAAACGGTCATACGCTGTTCTCCGTAACAGTAGCAAATATCCGAGCCACGGTTAATGCGACAGGAAGAGTTTCCCCTACGGTTATAACCTTATAAGGATCAGAACCCAAATCAACAACAGTATTCCTACCTATTTCGTCCATAGGTTGGGTGATGCCTAGTGGGGTTATGGGATCCCTGTCTGGTGGACGTTCGCCGTTTATTAATGGACGAGAAGAACCAAGGGTTTGCACAGTTAAGTTGGTAAGGCTTTTTATGGTGCTGGGGTCAAAGGAAGCCATAGGAAGAGTTCTAAGTCTACATGGGGCTGGCACACCAGCATAAGACACGACGTGGTTTATCGGATCGCCAAATTGATCCGTCAGGATTACTTGGCCTCCCTCTACTAAAAAAGTGCCTTGGTAGCCGTTGTTTGTAACAACCTGCACGAAGTTGCCTTCCAGATGGCTTAGATCGCTTATGACGTTGGTTGGAGGAAATGTGATAGCTGACACGTAAGAATTCATGTAGGTTTTATCGCCAGTACCATACCAAAGATTAACCGCTTCCAAGTACGTCTTCTCGATGCCCCCTATAACGCGCTTGACTAGAAGGTACAATATGTCGTCACCCCCTATCTCTAATGCATTCCCTTTATTGACAACCACAGCAGCATCTATGACAGTACCGCCAACATCCATTCTAGACCAAGCAGCAACCTCCATGGTTTCGTCGAAGGTCAAGATAGCCAGCTGTCCATTGCCGAGGACCACGACTGCCATTTGGTTGGGGTTGCGCATTCTGACAACACGAACCACCCTGGATTCCAGTATTCGCGGATTAAACAGGGTTAGGTCTGGGGCCGTCCAAGTATCTGGAGCATCTGGTTCAAACTTAGCGGCCCTTAACTTCGAACCGCCCTCGGCTGGAAACATCGCATATTTCCCCATTACAACCGGTTGAACCCTGTTGCTGCCGTGGGTGCTTTGGCGTTGTACGCCGTGATCAGATGGTTGGAATATCGTTTGAGCGCTGGCGGTATATTCCATAGACTCAGCGCCAATCATCAGGACGTTTTCGCCTACAATCCACCGAATGGGGGATCTATATGTACTAGCGAAGGAAACGGAATCACTAGGAGCAACCGGACTCGATGTTGGGTCGGTGAATTTTCCCCAATCCCCAGGCTCGGTCAACCAGACCGTCTCACTATTACTGCCAGCGGGGGATGCAGCACTACCATCTAACGATCCCGCAAGTACCAACCTACCAGAAAATGAAGTACACGCTGCTGGATATCCATTTGTAGGCCAATTCCACTGTTCATGAAAC
The DNA here is from genome assembly GCA_041688425.1 of Halioglobus sp. Classification (GTDB taxonomy): domain Bacteria; phylum Pseudomonadota; class Gammaproteobacteria; order Pseudomonadales; family Halieaceae; genus Marimicrobium. The sequence goes on from JBDNIE010000001.1 coordinate 9,372, forward strand.
TGTGTGGCGTTGGCCGTAAAAATAGGTTCGAAGGCATAGGAAATCCCATCTAAATACAAACGCATAGGTTGTACGCCGCCGTGCGTGAACACTAACTCCTTGCCCACACCGTAATTCACATCGGGAGGAGTAACCACAGCAGTATACGGGGACTGCACGAAGTGAACGTCGCGCAACTGAGACGCGGTATACGGCACCACGGTGCCTAGATCATCGCTTTCTATACTCCCAGAAACTGTTGACAGTACCCGTATATAGTCTACGTTTACCACCGGGAGCGTAACCGCTTTACCGTCGCCGCCCGTGCCTGTATTGGCGGATATTACCACAGTCGTAAAATACTGTGTACCCGCTAAAAAAGCATGGTTGAATCTCGAAGTTTCTGCGTAAGCGGGGCTACCTGGTTTTATGTTAATTTGTGATATCACGCCTATGTCGTTAGTGAAAGGCGTACTACCAACACTAATAACGACGTTCACTGTGTAATTGACGCCCTTGCCATTTCCGCCATTCCTAACATAAGCGAATCTAGGCTGGACGATAATATGGTCAGTATTCTGCGGTATAAGGAACGATTGCGTAATAAACGCGGTCATTGGGTCGCCGCTGGGAATATCGTGCCCCCTACGAAGGCGCAATTCTAGTGATTCTGGTACCCGCGACCACCCCAGCTGCGCACTGTTTTTACTGGATATGTAGTTAATGGGCGAAGGCCACCACCCACTCCACCCACTACCAAATTCGGGGTTCAGGTTAATAATTTCGTACGTGAAAAATTGGGCCGGAGAATTGACGGCATCGTTAACGTTTTCCAATATCTCCAAACTACCAAGAGTAGCGCCGACCCTAGGGGTCATTAATACAACCGTATTTTTTCCGGTAGGGGTGATATAAGGTATAACCCTTGCATAACTAGGGTTACCGACCATTTCGCGGACGAAACGTGTTCCAGGGGTTCTCACAGCCTGACCTTGCAAATTAGGCACAAAATTGATCATTTCAGCCACAGATTTGGAGTACATATCCAAATTGTCGCGAAACAAGAGATCGGCGCTTATTTCTCCGCCCGAAAAGTCCTGTTGATTATGCGGTCTTCGTGCCACAACCGTTACCCCACAGCATTACTTATCAGATTCGTTTTTCGCTTTACCGAAATTGAAAGCGCCCATGTTAATTAGTCTCTGGATGGCCAAAAGGAAGGGCACAGCGGGTTTTGGGATGATCGCAGCTGTCACCGAAAACGCCCCTATAATCTGTAGTATTCCACCAATAATTGCTTGAATCTGTTCAGGAGTTAAGTCCATGATTACCACCTCGATTTTCCATTGCGTGTGTCAATGTGTGTGAATGTTTTATAGCTTCCTAAACCCCCTGGGTTGAGTTGCAAAGCCATTTCGTAAACCAAATCTGGGTGCACATTCCTGATCTGGATATCGGCAGCCCGTCCGTGCAAGTGCTGGCTATTAGCGCTCCCTTTAACAGCGCGGTTGTGGGACTCGCAACGGCAGCCACTTGTTATGACCACCGGCCTGTCGAAATGCTCGCGGATGTTATCAAGCATAGCCATTAATTCAAAATCGACGGTGTCAAAACCGCAACCACATTTACACGCAAACTCACTTCGCTTAAAGTGGCGACTCATACTCATTTCTTCCTTCGAGGCTTGGTTTGTACGTCTTTGGCGGTTGCGGCACGACTATACCCGCCTCCCCCGCTGATAGTACCAAAACTTCTATCCCTCCCTGTTTTCTTGGCTTTCGCGGCTTTTTTAAGTTTGGATGCCTTAGTGTTGTTTTTCATATCATCATTCCTGTAATATACGCAATATTTGTGTATTTTGTTGCTTTATCTCGGTTATCTGATCCCGAAAGTTTTCCTGATTCTGCTCAATCTTTCCGACCTTAACGTCAGTGCTCTGTTGGGAATTTTTGATGGCTTGGATGTCCGCGTTGCGGGAAACATCCGCCTGTATCATTGTACTAACCTTGCCTTGAAGCACGACCATATCCTCTTGTGCCTGTATGGAGCATGTAGCTAAGGCTATAATAAGTACGACCATTAGAGGCGCAAAAACTAGCTCTAACCACCTTACGGTCATTTTTCCAGAATTAGTAATTTCACTCATGGTTCATAATCCCAGCCACCAACGGCAGAATCCTGGTTATTTAACGTAGCCTGGTAGAAAGGGTCCCCAGGGTGAATAGAATCATCGAGCACAAGCCCCGATCCTTTGTTTATACGCAAAAGCCGCGAGTTATCGGGCACGTCTTCCCACACAGGGTCGGTCCATGCGCCATTGAAAGCGTCGCCGGTAACTGCATCGGTGTTGTCGATAAAGGTGTCGTTATCAGAGCGCCTTTCAAGCGGCCAAGTATAGGTCTGCTCGCCTTCAAATACTGCATTTGGAAACGCATCAGCAATACGTTCTCCTATGTACCGGCACCCAATAGTATTCCAATGAAGCTGGTCGATTAGCTGGTCTTTATTTGAGTCCGCGTACACTGGAACGCGTTTTACTATGCCACGATAGCCATCATAGAAGTTGAGCTGCTCATTAACCATCCGCACCATTTCGGGCATTTGCTCATCAGGAAAGAAGCCTTCAGGTATTCGCAAATAGCCTCGCTGAGCCTCCAGCAGAGCAATACGCTGAGGAGCGTAATTGTCGATAATGTCATCCAACCGCACTTTGATCTCATCGCGCAATAGCTGTGCGGCGTTAGTGGGCCTGTTGCCAACCGGTACGGTTTCCAGGAAAAGCGCATCAGCAAAGCCAAAATCTATAATCCAATAATCGGCCTGTGTCACGCTGCCCGATATAATAGTCATGCGATCAGCCCATGTATTACCAACTGTCTCTGGACTCCCTGGCTGAAACGTCTGGCTCGCCCAATAGAGTATTGAAGCACCACCACGACTGAAGTTTTGTATCTTGGGCGATACGGTGTGACCTTTTTCAGCCAGCCGCGATTCGACCCAGCCGAAAGTTGATAATTGGTAGTACCCAAAATTGTTGATGAGAGGGTCTTGAACCGGCCCCGACACTCTTGCGGGTACGACGTTGTTGGGGTCCGCTACAGTAGGTACGACTTGGTATCCGCCGTACAGCCCTTGACTGGCACCTGTATACACCACACTTTTTGTGGCCGATGGGAGAGTTATTGGGTATCGAGTGATTTGAATATTGCGATAAAAGAAGGGATTAGTGAAAGAATTAAGCAAGCCTACGCCAGCTAATGCAATAAGAATATTGGAAGCCGCCATCGTGCCTGTTGTAAATTCAGCCACTAAAAACTCATTAAGGAATAATTTTGAGCTAGTACCCGCAACATCAAAAGAGAGGGCCACTCTGACAAAATCATCGTATGAGACATTGGACGTTTTAAAACCACCCGCAGTTTGAAGAACCGAAGGCGATCCGAACGTAGTTCTTGTAAAATTGCTTTTTGACTGGCTTCTAGCAATGCCTTCCCATTGCCCAGATGTGTTAAGAATCTGAACTAGCGTGGCAATGGCGGTAGATGGCAAATAAGTCGAACTGAAGAAGCCCTTTTCAACCTCGAACTGAAGTGTAAACCCGTCTACTTTTAAATCTCGACTGCCAGTATTTGTAAAAGCCGCATCCCATGCACTAGATGAAGCAGCGCCAATCTGCATTCCCTTCACGCTGTCAAAAGTGATACCCGCTGGTCCAGTGAGCACAAGCGATCCGATACCTGTAGCGCCTACTACATTTTGAGTGCCCGGAAAAAACTCAATTACATCGGGATGGCTTGATCCGTATGGCAAAAAGCCGTGTATGCCAGCGACAATAGGCGCTGTTGCTTTTATTTGCAGGTTAGCAATAATGCCCTGACTTCTCTGTTCCAATCCGTTAGAAAATACACCCAGTCGTTGCAATGTGCCTTTTTTGGTAGATAGGTTACCGAACGCTTTGGTGTACAGCACATCATCAATATACAGTTTTGTATCCGCCGTTCCGTCACCCACAAATCGCATCTTAACATTCTGGCCTGTGGGGATGTTATCAAGCGCAGTGTCCCACGACACTATATTTCCCGATCCTGTTCCTATTTTTAGACGAACCTCGTCAAGCGCAGTGATCCAGATTCCCACAGGGTCAACAGAAGTGTTTGGTGCAGATATTAAATATTGCGCGACTCCGTTGTATAGCGCTTTCCACTCAAAGCTAATCTCAAAAGGCTCCGATCCATCAATGGCAATAGGGGTATCTAAAAGCCCCTGCGTGGCGTTGTTCGGCGTGTTGTATTCGCGGCCTTGTATCGGGGCCAAATCATCATACCTGAAATTGCGAACCACGCCGCGCCACAGGTTTGTGGACCCGACTGCGCCCCCGAGTGTAAGAATGGGCAGCATGCCAAACGACTTCGGTACGTTCCCCGATTGAGCAGGATTCGCGAAAGAAAATGGAGTGCCATTCAGCGTAGCAGTAACGCCCGTGGCAGTGTAGTCAATAACCCACACATCCCTGTCAGCGAGTACGTATGCTGGAATAATCAACGGGACCTGTGCACCCGCTACATCCTGGAACGCGATAATGGGAAAAATAGGCGCGGGGTACGCACCCGCTGAGTTTAACGAAACGTCTGAGCCAGAAAAAACAACGCGTGAACCCACTGCACCAAGGGGTGTTTGTGTTTCAAACGATATGCGGAAAGGTAAACCGCGAGGCACGATAGGGTTGGTGAAGGTTGCGAGCTGTGTAGAGCCGTTGAAGTAGAAGAAAGAGAACGCACCTCCATCTAACCAGAATTCGGCCTCTTGGTCGTTGGATTGGCCGTCGTAACCTAAATTAGAAAGGAGTTTAGACCAATCTGTGGACACGTCGCCCGTAGCTTCAAAGCCAAGCTGGGCTACAATCATTTGTTTCCACGCATCCGTGGTGTTTGGGATTGTGGCTCCGTTAGATAGGAGCCATTGTAAAAGCATATCAGGAGTTGAGCCTGTGAAACCCTGCTCTTTTAACGTAGCAAACCTCGCATCAATCAGGCTCATTTATTCTACTCCGTGTCGTCGTCGTCGTCTTCGTCTTCGTCGTCAGGTGACGTAAAATGTTCAACCCAACTTTCAACAGCGGCGAGGTCAATGTTGGTCAGATGGGCGATATGCTCCGCAGAGTGACCCCCCGCAACCAACTCCCTGATCTCGTTCTGATCGGCAAAATTAGCGCCAGATTTCCTAGCCATAATATTCTCCTATAAAAATGTGCCTTCCAGCACCAAGGTGCCGGAAGGAGGTTTAATAGACCTTAATTAAGGACCCGAAACTCAACCAACTTCTTGTCTTGAACGCGTACCGCGCCGTAAGTGCTGGCGCAATAGATGCGGTAAGCAAAGCTGATTGTGGGGTCTTCTTCGGCCCGTGCCCAAACGTCCTTGTTGACTTGGAGACCCAGCGCATCGGCGGTCATGGCAAAGCAAGACAGCTGACCAGCGGCGGGAGCCAACAGACGAGTGGAAACGATCCAATGAAAGCCCATCCAATTCTGGATATAGCCGCGCTCTGTAAGCGGACGAACGGCATTGTAATCGCCGCTAGTAGCTTGGACCAAGGCTAACAGTTGACGGGCCTGCTTAGGTCCGATAACCATGACTTTCATTTCTTCGGGATCAACGTCGTTGCTGGTGAACTTCTCCACAATCTGGGTAACCCCATCAAAGGTGATAGCCGCAGTACCATTGCCGATGCGCTGGCCAGCCAGGAACGCATTTGCGTTACCGTCGCCATCCAACGCGGTGCCTGTCGCTGCTCGGATGATTTCATCGTCATAAGCGCGGCGCATTGCCATAGCATGCGCTTTGGCGTAGTTGCTGTTGGGATCTACCAACATCTGGACCACATCTTCCGGTTCGCAGGTATCGCCAACGTGGTAGGTAACAGGGACCGACACTCGACGCGACCAAACCGTTTCGCCATCAGGTGTCGCTACCTTTCGGGCGGTTTTCTGGATGGCTGTGGATTCAGCGATATTTTGCCAGTTATGGGCTTCGGACTGTACGGACCGTTCCATAACGAATGGGCGAAGACGCGACATACCTTGCTGGGAAAGGTGCCGCACGTTTGATTCATATGTATTGACATACGCCTTGGTGATAGTGACTGCCATGATGACTCTCCTAAAAACGAAAAATTAAAGTTAATCGCTATTAGGCAACCCGTAGATCATGACGGACCCCTTTTGCTATGCTTTACTACTCTATACAGGACTCTCGCGAGCGACCCCAAGTAGCAGGGGCGCATGGCCCCCGAGAACCTCTAGTATACCACATACCGGTATATCGTGTCAAGTATCCACAATATCACTAGGGATGGGCATATCCTTGCAGTTGGATCATCTTTTGCACCGCCCCTTTGTGGCGAGGATCCTGAGCCACCCAATATGGGTGTTCTTTATTGTTGAGCATTTCCTGGATCTTGTCTTGAGCTTCCCCAGGTGTCATTACCGGAGGAATGGTGTCCTCATGCTCAGCCAATTCGACCTTCGATTTTGTCATGGTAGCTATGGAATTTAACCACTCCATTTCTGTGGCGGACATAGCTCCCTCAGAAATCAGGTCCACTATACCCTCAGGGGCATCGGTAAGACGCAGGAAGTTTTTGACCGTGGACAGATTGACATCATAAGCCTTCCCCCACTTGTCTTTCAGTTGCTTGGTTTCTTCGGCCTGGGTTACCTCCACCTGTTCTTCGTTGCCCCACTGCTGCTCTAGAACGCCGCTCATCAACTCTTTGTACTGTTTGTTGGACAGGCCGATCTTGTGAGCCAACTTCGAAAAATCACCGAAGTCGCTGGGGAGTTCCTTTCCTTCAGGAACCTCCAACTCGTACTTGCTGGGGTCCTCGGGTCGACCCATGGAATTGTAGAATTCGTCCATGGATTCATCGTCGGGCCTGAACATTAGTTTGGGAGCTTTCTCCATTATCTTCGCGTAGAAGGATTGGCGGTCTTCGTCGCCAGCATCTTCACCAGGAACACGAATAGAATTGCCCATGTATGTGGCGGCATTTTGAATAGCCGCTATGGCTTCTTCTGGGGTTTTGGCAGCCTTGATGAAGGGGGCATCGGCAAATCCCTCCGGTAAGGTGTCAGTCCAATTTACTGTAGTCTCACTTTCGGTCTTGGGCATTGTCATTCTCCTCAATCATTTGTTTTATGTACATTACAACGTCCCTACGGCCCAACTTATAGGCGGTAACTTCCGGCGTGGACGACATAATATTAAGTGAATCGAACTCATCTGTTAAAGCATTGAGTACGATCCTACCATTCGGAGAGTTGAAAAGATCCCTGAAATGAGACCTCTTCACGTCCAAATTCTTTCTAGCTTCTTTTACGGTATTGATGATAATTTTGCACCTCCTTCGGCTATAGCCGATTGTGCCTTACCTTGTTGTTCCATGACTTGGGCTTGAGCCATTTTGTTCTGCTGATCTATCTTCTCTTTCCTTTCCGCCTTAACCTTGGCCTCAGATTTGAGAACCTTGGGTTCGACACCGTGGTACTCGGACATCAAGGCGACGGCTTGATCCCAATCCACCTTCTCCAAAGCAGCTTCATTGATCTTGCCTATCTCGGCTATCGTGGTTAAGAACGAAGATAAGGATTGGGCCTGATCTATCTTCTGTGCCCTGGCCATCGGTCCGGTGTACTGCACGGTTACAGTAGGATCTTTGGACTTTACGACGGATTCGGGGGGAAGTGGCAGCCTTTTGTACCTCATAAGGTCGGAGAAGGCCCCTGTCACCAACGGATCCAAGAAATCGGACTCCAAGCGGCCCAACGTTGGACCTAACAACCGCTGCATCAACTCATAACGCACAGTCACTTCAGTGGCGGTCATTGCTGGGGAGTTCTTTAGCTCCAACTGGTCTACGTGGAATATAGAACGGATAGACTGCTGGAGCTTGTCCCTATTCAATTCAGCTACGTCAAACCTGGCTCTGGATTCAAACGGCTTCAGGTCTTCTATATTCCGCAGAACGGTTAATCCCGCCGCACCTAAGTTTAAGTCGGACATCAAACCGCGTTCTGTTGTGATCACGGCTGGGTCCACGACTTTCTCAAGTGAATTAAGAATCAGTTCGACTAACTCGTTAAGGGTCAAGATATCCGGCATCGCAATCATGGCGGGAGAGTTGCCCCATATGGAACCGGATGTATTCCTCCACCTCATCACCAAAGATGGCATGTTATAATATCCCCCCTCATCACCTAAGGGCGTGGAATCATCATACAGCATATATTTGTACCCGACAGGTCGAAGATCTGGAGCCATCTTCCTGGACACATCCTTCTCGCCGTCGCGTTTATATACGGCAAACACTACACATATATCGGCTTCAACTTGACCTTCCCTGTAGGCGGTAGCAATTTTGTCGGGGACGTTATCGATACCAAATTTTGAGACGATTTGGGTGGCGCTCCACTGCATCTTGCGAAAGTACGTGCAGAGCCTGCCTCTGTAATCCTGCTCGAAATAAGATTCCTCAAGAAGTGGGCATTGAAATAGAAAGTCGTCAAAATCCCCATCTGGAGTTTCCAAAACCTCCCTCGTGATGAATGCCGTGCCGAATGAGGTTAAATCAATGTACGCCTCGTTGGCCTGGACATTGAAATTGGAGTCTCTGAGGGTCTCGAAGACTATTTGGCTACAGTCTCGGAGCCATTGGGCAGCTTCTCTATCTTCAGATAACTCGTCACGACGAAACCTGAACCCAAACCACTGGTGAGAAGGGTTTGTAATCGCTCCGTGGAGACTAGAAGATAGCACACCATTCGCGTTGGGAGCAGTTGAATCAAAAATACGGCGATTCTCAAGCCAATTAACCGACCCTTCTGTGCTTCCCTCATTGCTAAATCCTCCTCGATACGGTACTACATATTTACTAATCAAGTCCCACTGTCCTTCGACTGTGGATCGGTTGTGAATCAGTTTATCCAACTTTTTCTTAATGTCACCACATTTCATATCAGGCTCCTAAGCGTCGTGTATATCGTGGGGTATAAGCCCTGTTTATCTTAACATTAGGGACGTATTTCCCTCGTTCGTCTTTCACCAGCACAGAACCCGTGGTCTTCACATCCCACCCGAGGGCAAGCGTTCTCATAGCATCAGCGTCGTGACTTGAGTGGTCGTGCTCGGGTTTGTCCTTAAATATTTGGCGATTCTCATCCCAGGCTCTATGGTAGTACGCCAAATTGTCGCGCAACCCCTGAGTCCTTTCCTTATCGAATTTGCACCGTTGTATCATGCTTCTAGTTGCGTCGATACCGTCCGCCAATGAAGTCTTTGCTACCGTATCAAAGGTTATACCGTGTCTGCGGGCCGTTTCTACCCTTGTGACGGTTGCACCCCATTCCCTGTGCTCTAAGTCGTGGGGTCCGTTGTGGCTCCTATACGAGTAAGGCAGGGAATTGATTTCTTTGGCCCATTCTGGGGCACCCCAATTGCGCCTGGAATCGTGGTCTATAATGATAGGATTGCCGAAGTCGTCTTCCTGAGTGAAGATTATGGATGTATTATCTCTCACCCCTATGTCCCACCATGTGTCCACTGGCTTGCGGGGGTTCCACATCCATTCACCGATATTACCTGAGTCCTCTACGAATTTCAAGGCTTCAGTATAATATGCTCCTTCCATACCGATGTCGAAGCTGCAGTAAAATTCCTGCATTGCCTTCTCACGAGACATACCCTGGCGTATTTCCTCCTCCACATCCTCTGGGGTCATTATGCCAGTATCTTCAATTGTTAGCTTAGAAGCGTGCCACAGGGGGTTTATCTTAGCTTCCTCCACCCCGATTTTGTATAACGAATATCCGTGAGTCTTACCTCTGGGGGTATAAATAAACGCTGCCCATCCGTCATTTTCCCTCAAGATGGGTCTAAAGTATTCCCAAGCGAGTGGGTTGCCTAGTGAATACTCTGAGAAAATAATCCCGATGGGGTTGGAACCTACTAAACTGTCAAAGTTGTCTGATCCAACTACCTGCCAAACAGATCCGTTGGCAAATTCGATCTTCATGTTGGATTCGTTGGGCTTCCCGAGGCGCATTGGGACGGGGAAAGCCTGGTCAATCATGCGTCTGCCTTGTTTATCGCGAGCTTCCCATACCACTCTGCGACCTTGTTGAAGGCTCGGAAGCATATGCCAATATGTTCCGACTCGCATTTGAGTGGCCATTGCTGCCACTTGAAGACTACAGGAATCCTTCCCGGCACGGCGGTGCCATATTTCGACCGCCCTCTTTTTATCCATGGACCCGCCCGAAAGCATATGGGTCATGAAGGGACTTTGATAGCCCCTAGCTTGCCATTCATTGGGAAGCGAGATAGCCGCCATACTATTGTTCCGATATTACTTCGAAAGTGGGGCAATACCCAGCGGCTTGTAGATCGAAGTTTATCACCACTCCGATACCGTTCAAGCCCCTCTGTTTGTCCATTCCGGTCATGGTAGCCATCTTTAAGAGCAAGTTGGCCTTCGCTGTGCCATTGTATGACTTCGCCATAATTATGATCCCGTCTTTTGTGACGTGCGGAACCTCCACATCGCCATTTAACTGCTCTAAAGTTTCTAGCATTTGCAATTCCAGGAACGCTCTGGTTATTAAGGAGTCCTGAGATAGGCCCTCCATAATGTTTCCGATAAACGAAGATACCAAAGGATCCCTAAGTAAACGCGAACCGCGATCTTTGCTCAGGCCCACTTTGGCGCAAGCCTTGCCCAAAGACCCGACTACCGCGAATTCATGGGCAAAAACTTTGGTCTGGGAGGGTAAATCTGGCCAGCCGTTAGATTTGTTGTACTCTATTACGTCTTGGATATTCCCTGTGGTCGTCGGTAAATATTTTTCGACGTTGTTCAAGTATTCTTCGTTGCTCGGCACGGTACAACTCCATTAACTTTTGATCAAGCATGATCTCTCTGGCTTCTAGAGTAAAATCCTCTACCAATTCACGGGGCACATATCTGAGAACGTTTGAGGCCATAGGGACTAGTATACCACACCGTGATTTCGGTGTCAAGTATCAAATCCGAAACATGCACCCCGTGCCGGGAAGGGTGTGTCGAATATCTTAAGCGCGGCGTGTAGAACCGGATGACAAAGCGGGGGGGGCCCCGCTTTTTTGGGGTGTACCCCCCTATACGTACTATGTTTTTCCGTGCGTGAAACTATATATGTATCCCGATGCTACGGTGCCTGGAACCACATGGAAGATCAATGATGCCTCGACAAGTCGAGAAGGGCTTGTTCTTACAAACGAGGCGGCGAGATCGAGCGTCACAATCCTAGAGCCTGTGCCAATCGTACACCTAAATGGAACAGAGGGGTTGGATAACGAGGCGATCGGCAAAAACCATGCCAATAAAATAGAACAAAAACGCATAAAAAGCCGCGCTATCATGAAAAAACGATATAAAAAAAGATCACAAAGGGGGGTTACAAGAGCTTGACGGCTTGATACAATCGCACCACGCCCAACGATGGGCGCAACCAAAGACCCGTGGAGGGTTCCCAAATGAAAGCACCAACCGTTAAATCGCAGATCCAGAACATCGTCGACCTGATTGCAGAAGGCGAAGCTGACCAGGCACGAGCCGTACACGACGAGGTGTCTAAACGCCGTCTCACAAAAGAGCAGATAGACCAACTGGTTGACCTCGATTCCCAACTCGATAATATGGACGAGGACGGCGAGTCGTACCAAATGTCTAACCATATGGCCAAGTATCGCGCGCGCTATCAAAGGAGCGTTGCCGCAAGTGGGGCAAAGAGCCTGAACAACGGCGACGAGCTGGCCAACTATCTGGAAATGAAAACCGGTAAAGAGGTCTGCGAGTTGGCCGACCAATGGGTACCGTTAAAAGACGGCCAGACGCACTACCAACGGTACGAGCGTCTGAACGAGGGACAGAAGCGGATGAATAGCGGCAACAAGCTACGCGCCGCCCTGAAAAACGGTACTATTTGCGTGACCGAGAACGGCATCAGGGAGTCCCGATAGAGCTAATCGCGCTATCAGCCTTCATAATCTGGCTGGTGGTGCGATTGACAGATAGCCAATAGCAAGCGCCCCCGAAAGGGGGCAAGTTTAAAAAAAAACGCGTTTCGGCTTCGCCGAAACAAGGTCAAAAGCAAAGAGCCAGGATGACCTGGCTCTCCGAAGCCAGGATCAAAATCAAAAAGCCTGGGGAGACCCCAGACCCCCACAAAGAGCCAGGACAAAGGAACTCCCGCTCGTAAATATATTTGCGGCCCAGCCCAACACCCCCCTATACCCTCGACCAACGGGCCACAAATATATTTATCCCCCAATTCGGCACGACGCGCTATCAAGGATCTCCCGCCCGTAAATGCATTTATCCCGTTGGTCGACCAAGGATCTCCCGCCCGTAAATGTATTTACCCCGTTGGTCGACCAAACGACACGGTGTTGGGGGTCTGGGGGGTCCGATGGGGGTCTGATGTGGAATAGATTGTGGGTTAGTGGCCACTAACTGGGGAGACGGGGCGGGACGCGGCCTCGCTCAAGGCACATTCCAGAGAGGTCTGGGGGGTCTGGGGGGTCCGATGTCCCACGGGTCCTTTTTCTCTACGGTCTACGTCACGTTCACTATACACTATAAGTTTTAAAAAGACTACTGACACTCTATCCTAATAAAAAGAGATCAGACCCCCCAGACCCCCCTAGACCCCCCGCGTCCCACGCGGCCTGTAGAGGTCTAGATAAGTCCCATAGGTCTGATCTAAATCCTCGCCAATACATCGGTGCGGTATGTCCGCTTAAACCGTTGTGAAGATTGTCGGCACTGCGGTACCGGAAGAACGCGCTATCAACACCTCCCATTCTCGTCCGAAACAAGGCTTGCAGCGCCGCCCCGCGTGTGGTATACTGGTACTTCGGTGGGGGCTGGCCCCGCCCAATGAGGATGCAATTATGAAAGAGTCAACCGCAATAGCAATAAAGGCTGCAGGGAAGGCAATGGAGAAGAAAGCGGCAAGTTGGAGCAAGCACGATTCCCACCCACAAAACGTAATCGACGCGGGATCTGCCCTGGCAAGTGCTTTGTTGGCCCTGTCTACAGGCGACACCTTCCAGATGCTCGATTTCATGAGCCAGACGCTACCCGTAGGCAACAGCCCCACCCCCAACCCCACCAAAGCGTAAATGTGATAAGCCCCCGTGAGGGGGCAAACATGAGGAAGCAACCATGAACGATAAAGCAAAACACGCCAAAGAACAAGCATTGGCATCAGAACTTGAAGCCCACCGAAGTGCATCAGATGCGGATCACTTTGCCAACCACAACAACCACATTGCTGCCAGTAATGCCACCACCGAATGCGATAGGTGGATGAGGATAAACGCTAAATGGACCGAAGTCTGGGCGCGGGAAGACCCGCAGGTAACAATAAAGGGGAAGAAGCTGCACCACATTGACTCGATTGAATCACAAATCCACGCACAGTGGGCAAGCGACCGCGCAGACGTAGCACTCAGTCGTACAACAGCACCCAAGAAGCAGGACATGTACAGCCCGAACTAGAACGCGCTATCAACCCGACCCCATTTTTAGGAGCATATAATGAGTGAATTAGAAGAAAGAGTAGCAGCCATAGAAAAGCATCTCGGCATTTCCAAACAACCGCAGGTAATTGACTGGAGCAGACTCGACGTTAACACCCCTATCATGGTTTGGGATTATCCGGAAAACGAGCGCCTTCAATTTTTTGAAAGGCACCACAAAAACAAAGGTGAATTTCCGTTTATTGCAGGCCGCGCATGGGTACATGCTTCCCTAGAAACCGGGATATGGGTTTTCAACGCGGAGGGTAGGAACCCTTGGCCAGAAGGGGTCAGGGTTAGGGTCAGACTGCGAGGAGGAGCAACCGGCATAGCAAGCGCAACCGATTTCCGCTGGGAAGGCCAGAATGATGAGAATTCCGTAGTCGCCTCCTGCGCAATAAGACTGGACGATGGGTGGGTTTATGAGTAAACAAAAAGACAGGATACTGACCGCCCTTCGGCATTTTCGACATACCAACGACAATAGCCCCGACCTCCTGAACCCTAGGATGGGGTTTGCTGTAGCCTACGACTGCCATGTCGTGGACACCCTTGTAGCCTATTTGGAGGCAAGGAACGAAAAGCAGCATAAAATAATCATGCAGCTGTATAGTAGAATAGCAAGTATGGAAGCAGAGAACGCTGAACAGCATAAAGTAATCATGCAGCTGTGCGGGAAGCGTTACTTTATGCTGCTTCGTATAAAAGAATTACTGCGCAAGTAACGCGCTATCACAATGCCCCTTCGGGGGCGCAACCGAGGGTACAACCATGGTAGATAAAGAAGAAAGGTACGAATGGGTAAAGTTGGAGCTGTCAGTCGACGAGTTGTTGGCCCTGATCGTGTATATGGGCAAGATCAAGATTTGCGAAGCCAAAACGGAGGAGGATGCAGTCCTGCTGAAAACGTCTCACCGTAGACTGAAAGACACTTACGCAGCCTGGAGGCGAACATGCATTTCTTAGTCCACGCGTACATGACTGGAAACGATGGCGGAGGAAGCGTACCCGCAAGAGGGTTCATTAAAATGCTGCCCCTGCAGTTTAATATCTTTGAACACGTTATGGAATACTTGGAAACCGAGATCGATGGGATAGCCACCTTCCTCGACGTATCCAAGCAATCGTTCATATACGAACTCACACAAGTTCACGGGGGAGTAGCTGTTTACGCCCCCACTCACCCCAATTGGCTTGAAGGCACACCCATTTACACTATCCTTATGGAGTATTGATATGACCAGTTCCGTACGAGCGCTTATTAGCGCAGAAAAATCCAAAGAGCTTAACAAGACGTTAGGTTTCGATGAAAATCCGCCGCCCGTGCCAGCCAAGGCAAAAAACGCTAAGTGGGCTAAAGGGCTGTCGGAAGACGCGCTATCAAACCTCACACTTATCAAGACTCAAATCGGTTACACCATAGATGAGACAGTTATCACGGTTGCGAGGGCGAGGCTCAAGATCGGTTCCCTGTTGTTGGAGGCACGTAGGCAGTTTCTGGGTGACAATGAGTTCGGTAAATGGAGGGCCGAAGTATTGCCGGATCTCGCTACCAGAACAGCTAGTAACTACATGGCGATGGCCGAGCGGTTTAAGGATGCTCCCGAATTCATCGACCACATTGGCTGGACTGCCGCTCGCGAGTTGATTAGTGCGCCTCAGGCAGTTGTAGATGAGGTTGTGAAGAAGGTTGAACAGGGCGAGAAACCCACAACCGAGGAAATCAAGCAAGCGAAATCTTCCCAGTCCGGCGGTGCTGACAAAGCTCCCGCCGACATCCCGTTTGATGATCTGGTCCAAAATGTAGTGGATAAGGTGAAGACCAAAGTAGTCAGCACGGACAAGTTGGTTGACCGGATTCTTCAATCGGACGCTACCACGCGAATAGCGGCGGTTATCGGGGGTGAGTTTGATTCCATGGACGATTACTCCAAGGCTGCGATCATCTTCGGGTTTGGACCTGGAATCTGCGATTACAAGGTTAATGGTGAGGTCTGGCTGGCCGTGTACGATAAAGTGAGCGAAAGCCTGGACGACGAAGGCAAGCGGATTCTTGATCAAGCCTATTCCAAGATGAAGGAGGTGTGGCTATGAAACCGGACGCAAAAGGGAATCTCAATCAGATACTGCCCTCGTTGGTGCGAGATAAAGATTACCACGAGGTGGAAGGTTGGCCTAAGGTCCACGTGTGGGGAAACGGGACCGTCATCGTGGAGGAAATGAAGCACGTACTTGTTTGGGATTACGAAGGCACGACCCCAATGAAGTGGCGACGGTACGAATGGGCTGCGCTATCAGAATTCCCCAAGCCCGACAGGACGCTACACGGTGTCGAGGCGGTAGGTTACATCCTGTGGCGCGTCGATAAACCAAAATCTGCGTGGGCAACGTACCCATTCTCGTCCGAAATAGGTACTTGACACGCCGCTCTGGGTGTGGTATAATGTAAGTGCTGGCGGGGAGTGCCCCGCCGTTTTTTCATAACCAAATGACTGGAGAACGACCATGGCAAAATCAAAGAAGGAAGAAGTAGTTTCCGCCGAGGGAACTAAGACTGTTATTCGTCCCAACCTGGAAGAGTACGTAACTGCACGTGCCGCGTCTGGCGCGAAATCCCAGCACAACGGCGACCCCGTTGCATCGGCTCTTGAGGGCGCAACCCTCGAAGAAGTCACGGGTCTCGCGGTTGAAATCGTTGGCGACGCTGATCTGGCCACCAAGTACAACCACTTGAATCTGGGCCAGCAACGCATGAACCTGGGTAACCGCATCCGAGGTGTCGTGAACAAGATGAACAAGGAGAAAGAAGGTTCCGGCGATAAATACATCACGCAGATGGCCTCCTCAATCCGCCAAGAGGTGAAAGGTCGCGAGAAGGAAGCCCAAGCCGAGGCTAAAGCAAAGGAACAGGCAAAGGCTGCGAAGGAACAGGCTAAGGCTAAGGCTAAGAAAGCGGCCTAAATGAGTCGGGCCAGCGGTGGCCTCCTCTCTGGTGCCTCGTACAGACGACAACACGAGGAAGTCCTGGCCCCCTTCGGGGTTGGGCACCTAATTCAAAATGCTGAGGAGCACAACCATGAGATACGTCTGCCAAAAATGCGGTAACGATTGCGAA
>JBDNIE010000035.1:0-4500 GCA_041688425.1 Halioglobus sp.
CACACAGGGGGGGTAGGTTTTCCAGACCTCAACAAGTTAATTTTTCAGTACCGTGTATAGGGCTACATTTTGCGGTCATGCAGATCAAGGTGGTGATGTTTGAAATGCCGCAGCAGTGCCATTGGTCAGTGCCTGACGGTGATACGATGGCAGTACAACAGCCTCCGATATTCAAGCCGCGCGACGGATTGCCTGTGTATTTTCAGCCCAGGGAAAGTCAACATTAACAACGGACCCGGATCAACAGACTTTATTTTAAGAGCTGTGAGGTAATGTCATTATTAGGGTATGGCAGTTGGTCTACCATCCACTCCATTGATTTCCCAGATTTAAATACTTGGTTTAAATCTATCTCTATGTAATTGGTACGACTGGAATAATTCGCTATCTTCATGCGATTATTCTTGAGATCCTTTAGGTTAACCCACTGCGTGTAATCAGAGACAATCTGTTTGCCAGCGGTACTTCTAGATACCCCCTTTGGTATATCAACGTTATTAAGCAAATGCGCCATTAATTGAGAGGCATCCGCACTTTCATTGGGCTGGTATGCAAACTGCCTTAGATAGGTTGCTCGGACAAAACGACTTGGCGGAGTGTAATCTGCTGATAAGCCAATTAATCCCCCTCCCTGCCCAATTTCCGTAACATTAGTGCCATTTACAACTACCGAAGTTGTCGCCGTATCCGTCAGCGAAAGATAGTTGCGCACATTAGTAAGGTGCCAATCATACGTTGGAGCATTCGTCAGCACATTGGCTACGTTGTCATGAATGACCATTTGGCCCTTAACAAACTCCACAATCATGCTGTCACCGGTACGATCGGTCAACACAAAATGCAACCATGGTGGCGTTGGCGCTCCCTTGACTTCATTGGGGTTGTACCAAACTTTGTATTTTGGCAACTCTGCTTTCAATTCTTTAACAGTGCTAAACATACCCAGAACTAAGGTTCCAAAGTTTAGAATCGAAACATACTCTTTGTCTTGAGGGGTTACTTTTTGATATTCCGTAAAGCCGGGTAAAAAATTTCCACTAAGGCCTAAGCCAGCTTCATTTTGTCCCTCAAGAATTGCTGGGGATCCCGCTACAACGCCCGGGTAAATGCCAGCAAATGCATACTTACTAGATAGCTTTTTTGATGGCAGGTTTAGAAAATCTGGAGCGCTAACTAATACAGTGCTGCCTTGAGGCTGAGCCACGAGGGTCCATTTCATCTCAAAATCCCACTCCATAGTACGACCCGCAATAACCGTGCCGTCTTTAGCTGTTAAGTTAATCGCCGTACAGGTGTATGCTAGAGGGGCATAAATAATTGACATAGCCACGATGCTGCTTAGTAATTTCTTCATATGATGTCCTATAAATAGATTTTTAATCATTATTAATATACGCGCTAACCTAACTATCCAAATTAATTCATTGCAACGCTAGATTCCTAAGTATAGATACCGTTTTCCTTCGCAACCAGTTTTTTCGCCCTGTTACTATCTTCTCACAATAGTGTGCTCCCTCGGTCATTGCTGCCAAGTTGGCACGCGCGCTTTGCACTTCCCACGTTTGCTCCGCGCATAACCAGAGTGACGAATTCCAGATCAGGTAGCGCTGGAGAACATACCTAGGTCAGAGAGATCTGCGGCTGGCAGGGCGGCTGGTTCTTGTAGACGCCGTAGCAGATGTGCAGCAGCTTTTGCCCAGCGGCACCCAGTACGCACATCTTGGGTCTTCCGGCTTGCACAAGCCGCTCGTAGAGCGCCGGTACATCGCGGTTCTTCCGTGACGCAACCATGGCGGAATAATAGACGGCCTGCCGGTAGTGCGAACTGCCCCCTGAGGCTATCCACAGCACTAAACAGTATGAGAACAATCGGGCCGAGCAATCCCATGAGGAGACCCGGGTCACGGAGCGGGGTATGAGGATATTCAAATCGGTGAGGCAGGCTCAGAGATTCCTAGGGGAGCATGCCGCCGTCTCAAATTGATTTAACCTTGGACGTCATCTGGCCGGGTCTCAATACTATCGTGATCTGAGGGTGAGTGCGTTTGAAGAATGGGATAGGGCAGTTGCTTGAGACCGGAGGCTGGATTCCTCTGATCTGAAATAGTCAATTTGTCAAAACCCTCTAGTCTCAACAGATCCGTCAAGTTGCTTTTTAAAATGGTGAAATTTTTTTTACTAGATAAATGCTTTGCCATGAGCAATGTAATTGGATAGCATAATTTTATGAGCCCTTACCATGAATTTGCAATTGTTTTTGCTTCGCTGTTTGTGATCACCAATCCGCTAGGAAATCTAGGTGTTTTTGTGTCGATTACCAAAGGTGATTCAGAGTCATTCAAAAAGCAACAGGCATATAAAGCAGCCCTGTATTCGTTCGCATTATTATTTGTATTTTTTATTGCTGGTAATTTTATTCTTGAATTTTTTGGGATTACTATTAATGGCATTCAAATTGGTGGCGGCATAATCATAGCCAAAATTGGGTTCAGTTTAATGGCAGGTACGCCTTCTCATGCAACACCTAAAGAGCATGCAGAAGCAGTTGAGATGCAGGATGTTTCATTTTGTCCACTCGCAATGCCAATGGTTGCAGGTCCTGGCGGTTTAGCGGTCGTGTTATCAGTTGCAAAAACAGAGAATATGCAATTTGTTGATTATGTTTCGATAACCGCGGCGATTGCAGTTGCGTGTATTGTGATATGGGTATGTTTTCGAGAGTCCACTTTGGTCGCGAAATTCCTCGGCGAGACTGGTATGGCTGCGATTACAAAAATTATGGGGTTTCTTCTAATTTGCATTGCAATACAAATGATCATCACTGGCACAGGCGGCGTTCTTGAAGAATGGGGAATTGTAAAAGTTAGTTCATAAGCGCTTTTTCAATCACTGATTCAAATTACCCCGTGATTACGCCATTAGTGGTTACAACATCGCAACTGCATGTTCTTGCTTCTTCAAGGTGTGCAGTCGCAACATGGCCACGAAATGCAACAATCGGGGAAGATGTTTGTTCTTTAATGGAATGGACTATTTTTTGTATTTCAAGCTCATTTTCACTTAAATCGCGCAATATGGCGACAGGGTTGCGTTCTTTAACAGGTTGTAGCAATCCAGAGCGCCCGATTGCACCTTAACATGCACAAACTTCCCACCGCCGAGTTTTGTAAAAGGTTTTCCTTCTTCAATTGCTCGAACGATGGGGTGCCGCATGCTTCGTTTAAAATTTAGATCTAAGCCATAAACTGCGCGTGGTCGCATCGAAGTAACGCGTTGCCCCTGTGCAGCGTGCGCCAGAGGTGCAGCTCATGCGGGGTGAGTAGAGGATTTGCATGCCCCAATGCATTAGCAGCAAAACTGGAGCAGGGGTATTCTTCAGGATGAGCGACCATCCGAGCGCGTACGGGGTTCATCTCTATATAAGTCGGCACCGTAAAAAATATGTATCTGTATCTACGAGCGTAGATTTGTACCTGCCTTCTCGCAGCGTCTCGGTTCTGTGATATCGCTCGTTAAAAAATCTAACATAGCGTCTACCCAGCGATTGCATCATTCGCCCAGTGGACTCAGCAGTTTCCGGCGACACGAGGAAGTGCACGTGATTGGTCATTAGAACACACGCGTGAATATCTACCCGATGCTTTAGAGCTGCATCTAAAACGAAACTGGGGGACTGCAAGCGGTCACCCTGTTCAAGAAAGTAGGGTGCCCGGTTGTTTCCGCGTTGAATGATGTGGTGGCCGCATCCTGGTGCGTAGAGTCAAGGCAATCTGGCCATTACGGATTCCGAACTTATTGATTCGTTCCGATAAGAACAACAAATTTGAGGGCGTTAGACAATATCGAAAGTGGTCATGTTCAAAGAATCTGACCCTTTGATCTCGACGAGGCGGTTGTGAGTTACTGGAATACGGAGGCCTTTTTCCCTGCGAGCGTGCCGGGCGCTTTGCCGGAGGGCTCGCCCACAATCTTGCTCAACTGGCAGTTGCAGCAGGACCCCAGCATACGCATGGGTATGTTGAGTTACACGCAAGACGCGGTCATAGGAACGTTTTTTCTGGGCATCGGTGGCCCCGCTTTCGAGGCCGTTTTACGCCCGACGATGGCAGACGTCCAGTCGGCAAACCCTCAGAGAATGCGTAGTTTTCTCCGCAATGGGAGCGAACACACATTTCTGGGGGGTGACCTGTCCATCAGCGTAGAAGGAGTAACGGTGTTCGAATGGGTCGACGCTATGGTTAATGGCCCGGCAGACAACTGGCAATCGGTAGCAGATGCCCTCTCGAGTGATGGATAACTTGGTGGCGGATAACATTGCCAGCAGGGGCAGAGTCTACTGGCAAAGCGCGAGTGACAATTTCCTTACCATTTAGAGTATAGTCTGTCTGACAACACTCTATGGGACTAAAACGATGGACTCTGCCAATATCAATGATGAAGTGTTCGGCGAACTGACGAAAAACTGGGCTTGGATGTTGTCCCTGGGCATCTTTATGGTAA
>JBDNIE010000274.1:0-6077 GCA_041688425.1 Halioglobus sp.
CACAACTCACGACGCACAACTCACGACGCACAACTTGTGAGACGTGCTGCAGCTTTCACTATGCTCTGCCTATGTAAAAGTGGGATTTGTGTCGGGGTATATTGATCCTTGGTTCCTCCAGACTCAATTGAAATCGAGCAGGCGCTAGTTGTTTTCTAGTGACCACCGATAACGACACTAATGTGTTGTTCCAATAAGCCCCCCGTCACCCCAAAATGAATCCACCGACCAACAACCGGTCGATCAGTAGCCCGCGCAACCCCCTCCGCATAAGCCCCCAACTGCCCCGAATACCCCAGCGCAATCTCTTCCCAGTCTGACCGCGCCCGCGGTGATGCCTTGTGATCTATCAGCACAAAACCCTCAGCAGTTTCCACCAACAGGTCTATCCAGCCACTGATAACCTGGCCATGCTCGTTGGTGTAGTAAATCGGATACTCCGCGTGCATGTTGATGGGTTTGAAGCGCTGCTTAACTGCCGTCAGCAATCGGCTAGCACACTCATCCGCCATCGCCACTGAAATCGTCTTCTCCATACCGTGGTCGCGCAGGATACGTGCGGTTGCCTGCTGCCCCATTACGGCTGCTGCAATCACTGCATGCAGTGCGGAGCCCATGGCGGCAGTATCATACTCGCCGGTGATTTCCAATCGCTCACCCAGCTCGATGATTTCACCGATTCGGGCAGTCTCGTTGGCCGGTAGGCTGGAGGGGCTTAGCCGCAGCGGTAACTTATCAACGATCGGTGTATCGGTTGCCAGCCAGATGGGTTGGTATTTTGGGAGTGCGGTATCCGCTTCGCTTGCACTGAGTTCCAGCAGTCGGCTGGGAATCGTCATGCCATCGGGCAGCGTCAGTGCGTCGCCCTCGGGCAACATCCAGTTGGCTTCCAATGTATCCATCCACTCGCCGCCGGTTTGCTTGGTGTCGAGTGTGATAATCAATCCGTCTCGCGGTCGCGTCAGCGACACATACAGCAAACGCTTCGCTTCCTGTACTTCCTGCGCCATGGCGACGTTGCCTTCCTCGCTTTCGCCAATCTCATCAAGCAGTGCGATGCCGGCGCTCTGTAATCCGGTAAAGGCCGGCCAGTAGCGCAGGGTGCGGTTGGCCAGTGGGTCGTCCAGGCTGATGGCGATGGGGGAGGGCAGCACGCTCAGGCCCCACAGGCGCGGCTTGAGTTTGGCGTCCAGGTCCATCGCGATCACGATGGGCCATTCCAGGCCCTTGGCGCCGTGGTGGGTTACGAGCTGTATGGCGTTCTCGGTGCCGCCCGTGGCTTGGGTGTCTTGTTCTGCTTCCGCCAGTTGGTACAGCCATAACACAAGGCCGGCGCTGGTGGCGGGTTGGTTCTGGGCGGCGCACTGGTTCATGTAGTCATCGGCGTGGTTCAACAGGGCGGCTAAGTTGTTTAGGCGGTGTTGGCTGCGCTGTTCGGTGGGGCCCCAGCGGTAGACAGATTCGCGCACATTGCCGGCTTCGATGGCGGTGCGCAGCACTTCTACCGGGGTGAGAAAGTGCAGGCGGCTGCGCTGTGCTTTGAGGGCGGCTACCGGGCCCTGTTCTTCGTCTTCCAGCCAATGTGAGGAGCGCGCTTCGGGCGCGTTCAGGTAGCTTATGCGTTGCGCGATCCAGTCCTCGGGGTCCTCGCAGTGCGTGAGTGTGAGGATTTCTGCGCTGGCCAGTGTGTCTGATGGGTCTACCAGGCGCCTGAGGCAGGCCATGGCCAGGCAGCCTTCGGGCGTTGCCAATAGTCCGGGGCGCTTGTAGCGGATGGGGAGTTTGGCGTCGCTCAGTGCGCCTGCGACCTCGCGGAGGTTGTCGTGGGTGCGGCACAGTATCGCAATATCGCTGTAGGTGGCTGCGCGCGATTGTTTGCTGGGCTTGTCGATTACAGTGCGGCCGCCGGCCATCATGGCACTGATGCCATTGGCCAGTGCATTGGCGCGCAGGGTTTTATTTTTGCCGTCGAGCCGCCACAATTCTATGGCGGGTTCATCGGTGAAGGCGTCTCGGGCGGGCTTTAGTGAGACTTGTTCTTTGCTCAGTGTATCGGCAAAGGCCGGCACGAAAAGGTTGCTGATATAGTTCACTAGCGCCGGGGTAGAGCGCCAGGAGTTTTTCAGTATTTCGGGCGTGTTGCCGTCCTCGGTGACGCGTTGCACCACGGCCGCCATCAGGGTTGGGTCGGCGCCCCGAAAGCCGTAGATGGATTGCTTGATGTCGCCCACCCATATCACCTGTTCGGCCAGTTGTGAGAGCTTCAGGAACAGCGCCAGTTGTATCGGGCTGGTGTCCTGGAACTCATCCACCATCAACAGCTGTAGTTCTTCGCGCAGTGTTTCCTGCACTGTGGGGTTGTCCAGCAGCTGATACAGGCGCTGTTCCTGGTCAACGAAATCAATCAGGCCTTTCTGTGTTTTCAATTGCTGGTAGGCGCTGAGGCTGTCGGCGGCGATGGCGAATGCCTGCTCAGCGAAGAAGCGAATATCGCGGTGCAGGTTCGGGTGTTTGTCGTAGTCGATGGCGATATCGGCGATGGGTTCGGCGAAGGCTTTGGATTTGGCGCCGGGCATTTTCTTGCTGAGACTGATCCACTCTGGCCAGGTGGCGCGCTCTTTATAGAGTCCGGCGCGGATGCCGCTGATCTGTGACAGGTACTCGCGTGTGACTTTGGTGCTGTCCACGTTGTTGTTCACGTTTTCGCCGATGCCCTCTATGGCGTGTTCTATGGCGTTGAGCAGTAATCTGTCGAGCTCGCGCTTGGTGGTTGTGGGGAAGTGCGCGAGTAGCTGATCAGCGCTTGCTGCGCCCAGGTGGCGTATAGCATCCGGTGACTGATTATTGGCGCGCGCAGCATCGGCGATGCGTTTCACTTCGGCGCGCCAGTTCAGCTGCATCTGCCGGTCGATAATCTGCAGGCGGTGGCAGGTGGCGTTCATCTGGCGAATCAGTACTGTGTTCTGCGCCAGTGCGCGTTCCATGGCCTGATAGAACAGCATATCGCCCTGGGTTTCCTCTATCACCTGCTGGTCTGGCGGCATACCAGCTTCAAACGCAAAGCGGTGCAGGATGTCTCCGCACACACTATTGATGGTGCCTATCAGCGCCTGTTCCATCTGGTTGGCAACGCGCAGTTGGCCCGCTTCTATCAGCGCGCCGCGTACCCGCTCTTTCAGTTCGCCTGCGGCCAGTTTGGTAAATGTGGTCGCGATAACGCCGGCGGGTGCAACCTTCTTGGATGACAGCAGTTCTTCCAGCTTCTGTGTGAGCGAGTAGGTTTTGCCGCTACCGGCGCCGGCGCTGATGAAATGTATATTGCCGCTCATGCGTTTTCTCCCCAGCCGGTGAGCACGCTATAATCGTTGAAGAGGTCGCTGGCTGTGGATATTTCAAGGCAGTCATCGCCGGGCATGGACTCGTCAGTGAGTTCGGTGTCTGTCACGGTGACTTCAATCAGCCCGCGCTCGAACTGGCCCTTGCGCCAGTGCCAGCTTTGCTCAGCTCTCTTCCAATATTGGGCAGCGCTTTCACCGCCTTCGGGCTGCAGGATTTCAGCATTGGGAAAAAAGTTGTGGTTGAGGCTCAGCATGGTGGCGTCCATCACGATAAAGTAGCTGAGCGCGGGCGCTAACGCCGCACCATTGTCGCGTCGCAACTGGGCGTAGGTCGCCAGCTGCAGATAGCTGTTTGCCAGCAGCGCCTCGCGACGATATTTTTTGCCGCCCCATTTGATATCCACCACCGCCTCGCTGCCATCGACGCGTGTTGCCAGTAAATCGATGGAGCCGTTCAGCACGCCGCTGGCGAACGTTCCTTCCTGCTGTAATTCCATTTGCACGCTGACCACCTCGGCGAATTGCAGGTGTTCTACCAACGTAGTGAGGGAATCCTGCACCTGGGTAATAAAGCGTTCGTACTCTGCCTGGCGGCCCGCTTCCAGCAATACAGCACCCTCCTGTTCCAGCAGTGTGCGGATATGTTCGTCGACCCAGTTGGCGATAATGCTGGTTTTTATCCCGGCGATGGCCGGATGTGCGTTGAGGAATTCCTCGTACACACGGTGGGCCAGGCTGCCCTTGAGTAGGTTGCCGTCGCTCACGTTGGCCAGCGAGCCGGGTCGGATGCGCGCGGCGTATTTCAGCAGCCATTGGTACGGGCTGTTGATATAGGTATCCAGACTGGAGTACGACTCGGTGTCGCGCACGGGGAGGCTCACTGATTCTGGTAATTGCCACCAGCGCACTTTTGGCGGTAGCGTGCGCGGTGTCAGCGGCTCAGTTGCTATGTCGAGTTGCCGCGCGGTATCGCTACTGGCAATGTGCAGTATCGGCAGCCCGTTGGTGATGCTGGCGATCTGGTCCCACAACGGATGATGTCGCTCGGTGTCGTCATGCAGGATGAACGTGCAGCGTTCCTGCGCACTCAATACAGGGCGCAGCCAGGCCTTGCCCAGCCATTCCAGTTGCGCGTCCTCGCTTTGCAGGTGTACGCCACTCGCGGCCAGTGCTGTGCGCTCAGTGCGCGACCATGGCCAGCGTTGCACACGGTCACTGGCCTGGCAATCCCACCAGATCACATGGTTTACCGCACAAGCGGCGAAGGCGCCGCTGTGGTCTGCGCGCAATACGCGGGGTTGGCCGCGGATAACCTCGGCACTGCGATCGGCTATCGGTGCGCCGGTGCCGCGCACGTCCTCGATCAGGCGCCGCACATTGTCCTGCGTGAGCGGATCGCGACCGTGTACTTTGAGGCGCTCTATCGCGCTGACAAACTCCAGCGCCTGGTTCAGCGCAATGTGATAAAGGGCTTTGCGCGCCGGGTCTTCATTGGACTCTCTGGCGCCCTGCAACCAGTCGGCGACGCGTTGCGCGCGCTCCGATAGCGTTGCGCTGTCCACACCGTCCTGCGGCGCAAAGCGAGGTGACTGCAGCCAGTAGCGCAGGCGTTTGGTGAGCGACTGACGCTTGGGTTGATCTTCGTCTTCCAGACTTGCACTGATGGCGTCCTCCCAGGCCTGGCTGCCAATGCCCGGTGTGCGGGCGACCGTCTGCGCGAGCTTCTCCCGCACGTGCCTCGGAATCGGCCCCACCGGGTGCGACAGAAACTGCAGCAGCGCGGCGGGGTTCAGGGGTTCCCACAGCAGTTCACACGCCAGCGGCAGTACTTGAAATACCGGACGCCAGGGTGACAGCGCGGTAAAGCCCAGGCGTGCGCTGTGCAGTTGTTCCAGCGTGTCGTCCAGCAAATCACCGCGCTTCTCCGCCAGCAGTGCGACGGATTTGCCAGGGTCGTCCCGCAGCCAGCGTTGCGTCAGTAACGCGGTGAGCGGGGTACTTTCTGAGGGCGAGTCCGCGCGCAAAGCGATAACGGTACCGTCACCCTGCAGGCGCATTTTTCCCCGGGTGCTTTGGGGTGTCTTGTCCAACAGGCTGCCCAACAGGTGGTGTTGCAGGCGTTGCAAATCGGTATCGGCCCGACCCTGCGGCTCAGTTTGCGGAGTCTCGATAACGGGTACGCCAACGGCTTGTATCAATTGCCGCCACAGGTGCGGAAAGTCGCTCAATGTGTCGCGCAGTGTGATCGTGCCCACCGCAATGGGGTTTTCAGGCAGCAGGGCCATCACGCGCTGTATGCGCTGGCCGAGGCCTTGCTCAACCACAGTCGCCGCGTGTTGCTCAATGGTCGCCATATCCGCAAGCCGCGCCGGTGCGTCCGCCGGGAAGCTGCCCAGCCAGCCAGCCAGATACCACTGGTCGCGCCATTGCAGCAGCGTGCGGGCGACGGAGAAAGGGTCCGCGAGGTAGGACGCGTGGTAGAAGGCAGCAGCGTGATCGGTCTGATCGATGCAGCCCAGGTATTGGATCAGACGCGTGGTGAAGGAAATATCCCGCGAGGGGATACCCAGTTGTGCTTCCAGCAAGCCGAGAAAGCCGTTGGGGCCCACATTGACTTCACCCAATGCATCAGCGCGCAGCTCGGGCACGGCGGAGTCGCCTTTGATCGCTAGCGTGACCTTGATAGTATCGTTGATAGTATCGTTGATAGTATCGTTAATAGTGTCGTTGATAGTGCCG
>JBDNIE010000275.1:0-67487 GCA_041688425.1 Halioglobus sp.
GGCATCGTTGTTCGTAGGTCAGTTGTTGGTAAGTTCTCATCATCACTTAATCTCTTGCCGGAGAAAAAGGGTAAGAGCTTACCTTCAGCTGGCCCCTTCTTCTACCTGATTAGGTGATGCACTTCAGATTTGAATCCAAGCTTTTTTAGCCTTAAGTTCTTGGTATTTAGGGAGCAAAGCAGAGAAAATATGGCAGTTAAGTCTAGTGAAAAATTTAACAATTCAAAGCACTCGGACGCAGTAGACTGGACCGGTGTTTGAGGCTTTATAGCTTCAAAAATAAAGGAGGGTTCTGTCATCAACGAGAAACACAATTCTAAATCCACTCGCCGAAATCCTTCGGTTGGTATTGGTGTCATCATATTCATATTGATACTTCTAGGGCTTGCAGTAACGTCGATGCCTAAAGGTTTTAAGATGACACACGAGCAAATAGGCACCGGCTTGCCGGCTCTGGTGTTTGTTTATGATCCAAACCTTGCCGTTAGCATAAGCCAGACTGAACAAATGAATAAAGCTCGTGATCAGCTTAGTGACCAAGCTTTCTTTCTCATAGCCAAAATTAGCACCCCAGAGGGAGACCAGCTTATCGCTGAACACCGAGCCAGCCCTGCGGAGCTTCTACTCTTCGATCCATCTGGGAGGCTGATTAAAAGACAGTCCGCTTTGAGAAATTCTAGCGAACTAATCCAGTGGGTCACGTTAGGTGAGCCTTAATTTGAGTGTGCTAGTTTCTATTCCTTTACGTTCATTTCCTTTGTTGAAAAGTAGTTTTTTTGTGCACGCTATAACAATCAAAGCAAAAAAGACACGCAGTGCGTGCTCATTATTAAGTGCGTTATGCAGGGCTATTTGAAACCAACGAGGGCTCGATATATGAAAACTCTTGTTAGACTATTTTCACTAATTGGCCTTGTTTTGCTCGCCTCTATATTTGCCGGAGTGTATTTGGATGTTAGGGACTTTGATCGCACAGAAGGAGGCTATGAACCGCCATACGCAGGTGTTACCGGTGAGCCCGTAGATTGGGACAGTATGGATTTAACATCAACCGGTTTAGCTAACCGAGGTCACATAGTGAATGTTCTCGTTAATGGTACAACCGGGATGATCAGCTTCGAGATATTTAAGCAAGAGATCGATTGGCGAAAATTCTCTGATCGAGCTTTGGTTGTACACAAACCTAGAGAAGCCCTTCTTCGACGCGGGTTCAAACCAGAGTTTTGGAAATGCATAACAAGTTGTTGCACCATCGGCTAACAAGGCACGGAGCCGGACGGCAACCCAGCAACAATTGGCAACGGAATTATGGCCGCAATTCGAGTGGATTCCAAAGAATCTGTTTATGCGATTTATAACGAAGCGCTCGAATGACTTCTACGCCATGGATTTTGGATTCGCGAAAGAAAATCACGTGGCTGCCGTGAGGGATTTTTCGATACCCTTCTCTAATGGCATCGACTTTTGTAGCACTCTGCGGCGTCTCCGAGAGACGACCAAAAGCCTCGAACAGTATGCTAATGTAAGCGTCTCGCTGAGGCTCGCCCCAATATTGCAGCGTATGGACAGCAATCTTTCTCATATCTCTGTCTGCGGCGGAAGAAAGCCTGAATCGTCTCACCTGTGTTAATCCAGGCTGTCCAGAAACTCTTCGTGGCTATATTCAACGAAGCCGCTTTCTTCGCCTTCAATCAGCGCCGCGCGCAATTGCCGTATCCGGATTTCATGTTCCTGCAAGAGCCTCAAACCAGCCCGCACGACTTCGCTGGCACTTGCATAGCGACCTTCGTCGAGCTGCTCAGCTATAAAAATCTCGAAGTGGCTCCCAATGCATATTCCGGCCCATCGTGAACACCCAATCCGGCATGGTGAACACCCAATCCGGAAATTGGGCAAAAGTGTTCACAATGAACCGGATTGGGTGTTCACGAACGACCGGATTAGGTGTTCACGATAAAGCGGATTGGATGTTCACGTTCGCCGGAATATGCAGTCGTGTTTCCGCGTTTCTATTTTGCTACTTACAGGCGCCGCGAGGGCACAGTTCGGCCCCATCGGCACGTACCGGTTCGTTAAAGACAGAGCGGGCTTGCTCAAGGGTGGCACAGTACGTCCACCGCAGGGTGCGGAGGCGAAGGCCGTATTGGACTCGCTGCTTGGCGCACTGGAAAAGAGGTTGGCCGAACACCCATGGGTCGGCGGAGACACCGCTTCAGTCGCTGACTTCGCTATCTATCACCCGCGGTGACGAACGATCGAATAATTCTTGCCAGAGACAATACCGAATTTGGAAAGCTGCACGTGCATTTTCCGCGTGCCGGATATTCACTCGTTTCAAAGTGAATCAACGAGCGGCGTAAAATACCGTAGCGTACGGCCCACTGCCCATACTTGTTCCGGCGGTGCAGTGGAAACCCTGACCCCACCGACCAGTTACAGTCGTTGTAGGGTTACCAGCACAAGGAGAGTGGCTCGGTGCGAGCGGGTACCTTTTACGGACTTGAAGGGCGTCGATGCGCACACCTCACCTGCTTAGTGGCTGCCCCAAAAAACCCCGGTTCCCCCACCAACTCAATCAAGTACGAGAAACCCTGCGTCTAAATCAACCCCATCATTAGCCGAACCGCCGACCGCCCCGCAAGAAACCAACGCCCCGACGCACCGCAAGCGCCCGTAATAGCGTAAAAGGTACCCGCTCGCGCCGAACCACGGCACTCAGCGCGGGACCACGATCACTAGCACTAGCACCAACACTCATGGCATTCCAGCCAAAGCACATACCTGGTTCCGAGAAAAAACCAGATCCCAGACTCCGTGACCCAGACGTTCGCCACGTAACTCAAACTTGGTGAGCGGCCGGTGCTCGGGACGGGGTGAAAACTCGCCCAAGCCGCAGATGTTAGACAGCCCATCGGCGGCGCTTAAAACCACCATCATTTGCTGCGCATAGTCTTCCCAATCGGTCGCCAGATGCAAAGTACCTCCGACTTTGAGTTTGCTGACTAAATGCGCCACAAACTCAGGCTGTATCAGTCGACGCTTGTTATGCCGCTTTTTATGCCAGGGATCAGGGAAGAAAATCTGCACAGTATCAAGGGAGGCATCGGCAACGCAGTCGCGCAGGATCTCGACCGCGTCATGGCAATACACTCTGATATTGCTAATATCGTGCTCTGCTATGCTGTGCAGCAATCTGCCGACGCCCGGTTTGTGCACCTCAATGCCGATGAAATTAGCGTGCGGCGAGACCCGCGCCATTTCCGCCAGGGACTGACCCATGCCAAAGCCGATCTCCACCACGCGCGGACCGGATCGACCAAACAGAGCGTCAACATCCAGTATTACGTCTTCGTGAATGAGGCCCCAGCGCTGCCAGCCTTCTTCATAAGCGCGCCGTTGACCCGGCGTCATACGGCCGGTGCGCAGCACATAGCTACGTATGCGCTGCCTCTTATCGAGATCAGTCATAAAAAGCCTCTGCGTGCAGCGCTCAGACCAGCAGTTTCCAGCCTGTGGCAGCGAGGCAGGCCCAACCTGCGATTAAGGCCAGGCCACCCAATGGCGTGATCGCCCCGAGCCAGCGTGCTCCCGTAAGACTCAGTAAATAGAGGCTGCCGGAAAAAATGAAAATACCCAGCAGAAACAACCAGCCGCTACTTTTCAGTAGCACCGTTTGTGGCTGGCTCAGCGCAAGGATACCCACGGCGAGAAGTGCGAGACTGTGATTGAAGTGGTATTGAACGGCGGTTTCGAACACACCGAGTGCGTAATCATCCAGCCTGCTCTTGAGAGCGTGTGCACCAAAAGCGCCGAAGATCACCGCTAGCATGCCGCTGAGAGAAGCCAGAGTAATGAATAATTTAGCCATGTTTAGGGGTTACCGTGAGACGACCAGGCCGCCTCAGTAGTCGGAATTTCAGGCCGCGATGGACCCTCGCAGTTTTTCCATGGCGCTCTGCTCAAGCTGGCGGATACGCTCTGCGGACACACTGTACTGCGCTGCCAACTCATGCAAGGTGGCTTTCTTCTCTGCCAACCAACGCTGCGCCAGGATATCACGACTGCGCTCATCCAACTGGGCCAGAGCATGGTGCAACTGGTTCTCGTTGTTATCCTGCCAATCACTGGATTCCAGTATCAGGGCTGGGTCTGAACTGTGGTCTTCAAGGTAATACTGGGGTGCGTGCCATGCATCGTCGTCATCCGCGTCAACGGGCTGATCGTAGCCGAGGTCGCGACTGGTCAGTCGGCCTTCCATACGCTGCACTTCATTAACGTCTACACCGAGGTCTTCGGCGATTGCCTGCGCCTCGTCAGCGCTCAACCAGGACAAGGTTTTTTTCGCGCTACGCAGATTAAAAAACAGTTTGCGCTGTGCCTTGGTGGTGGCGACCTTCACAATACGCCAGTTACGCAGAATGAACTCGTGCATTTCGGCTTTAATCCAGTGCACAGCGAACGAAACCAGGCGCACACCCTTCTCGGGATTGAAGCGCTTGACCGCCTTCATCAGGCCAACGTTCCCCTCTTGAATCAAGTCTGCCTCAGCCAGGCCATAGCCTGAATAACTGCGTGCAATGTGCACCACAAAGCGCAGGTGAGACATCACCAATTCACGGGCAGCTTCCACGTTTTCGTTGTAGAAAAGATCTTCCCCCAACTCGCGCTCACGCTCCACGCTAAGAATTGGAATACGGCTAACCGCCTGCACATAGGCCGGCAGGTTCGCTCCCGGCACCATCTGATCAACGGGCAACAAGCTATTTGACATTTTTTGACCCTCTAACATTACGAGGTTAACTTTAGCACTCATTCTATTAGAGTGCTAACTCCGGATAAGTTCCATTTGGCATAAGAATATGCCGTTTATTTCTTTGTTATCAAGGGATTAAGGCCATATTTCGTACAATGCTTTATTGCGGTTCGATGTGAACCAAATGCCGTGCCACCGCAAGCCACGCGCCACCAAGCCCCAACAAGCCACCCAGAATTACCAGGTTCAAAGCACCCATCAGGCCCAGACCGCTCAAGTGAAAAGCGCTTTCATAGAGCAGCGCAAGCTGCCCAATGGGCTCCTCCAGAAACCACAGCGCTGTCGATACCAGGATTGCTGCCAGCGCGCCCCCGCCAACCCCGTACCAAAGGCCGGTATACAGGAAGGGCCTGCGCACGAAGCCATTACTGCCACCGACCAGTTTCACGATAACAATCTCGTCACGACGGCTCTCAATGGCGAGCCGTATAGTATTTCCCAGTATCAACAGCACACCGATCACCAGCATGCCACCCACTGCCAGCACAATACGACGACTGAGCTCCATCAGGGTGTTCAAGCGCTGCAGCCACTCCATATCCAAAACCGCCTCTGCCACTTCGGGATTGTCCTGCAGCTCTGTCCTCAGCAGCAATACCGCCGTTTCATCCAGTGTCGGCAAAGGCGTGACCAGAATCACGTTTGGCAATGGGTTTTCCTGCAGATTGGCCAGTACATCGGCAAACCCCGACAGACTGCGAAACTCTTCCAGCGCTTCCTCGCGGGAGATAAATCGAGCCTCTGCAACGTCCTTTTGCGCTGCCATATCCGCTCCCAACTCCTGCGCCCTGTCGCTGCTCACTCCATCCTGTAAGAAAAGAGAAATCTGCGCAGGACTGTCCCATCGCGCACTCACCTGACTCACATTATCCAGCGCCACATTCAAGCCTACGGGAAGCGCGAGGGCGATACCAATGACCAGCCAAGTCATCAGGCTGGATCCGGGATTGTCCAGTACCCGCACCAGAGAATCGGCCGCCGACAGTCGGTGATGCTGTATCCAGGCACTGAAGCGATTCAGGACACCGGCTCGACTGGGCCGCGCACTCTCCTTGCGCCGCGGTGTTTCGCGTCGACCTATCACTGCGAACCTCCACTGACCAGACAGCCATCTCGCAAGGTGACGATACGGTGTTGCAGGCGGGAAATCAGGGCCAGGTCGTGGCTGGCGATAAGCACCGTCACACCGACCTGATTGAACGCCTCGAACAGGTTCATAATCTCCGCCGACAGCGCCGGGTCGAGGTTGCCGGTGGGCTCATCGGCCAGCAGAATCTTGGGCTTACCCACGACCGCCCTGGCAATACCAACACGCTGCTGTTCACCGCCGGAAAGTGTGATGGGCTGAGCGTGCTCTCGACTGAGCAGGCCCACCTTGTCCAGCGCTGCGCGCACCCGACGACCTGTCTCGCGGTGGTCATAGCCTGCAATGACCAGCGGCAACGCCACGTTGTCGAACACGGTTCGATCAAAGAGTAACTGGTGATTCTGAAATACCACGCCGATATTGCGGCGATGCGCGGGGATTGCGCGCGGGCGAATCTTGGCCAGGTTCTGCCCATCCACAGTCACTTGCCCGCGGGTGGGTCTATCCATCAGCATCAACAAGCGCAGCAGCGTGCTCTTTCCCGCGCCGGAATGTCCCGTTAGGAAAACGAGTTCCTCGCGCTCGATATGGATACTGATCTCGCGCAACGCATCGTGCCCTTCTTTGTAACGCTTGCTAACTCGGTCGAAAGTGATCATGCAGAGGCATTGTCCACATCAAACAGGGCTTCGATGAATTGTTCAGCCTGAAACGGACGCAAGTCGTCTACCGCTTCGCCCACACCGATAAAGCGTATCGGCAGCTGCAGCTTTTTGGCGATCGCAAAGATGATACCGCCCTTGGCCGTACCGTCCAGCTTCGTCAGCGTAATCCCCGATACGCCCACCCACTGTTGAAAATGCTCCGCCTGCGCCAATGCGTTCTGCCCGGTTCCGGCGTCCAGCACTAACATCACCTCGTGCGGCGCTGACGGGTCGAGCTTGCCCAGTACCCGCACGACTTTCTTCAGTTCCTCCATAAGATTGTCCTTGTTGTGCAGGCGACCAGCGGTGTCGGCGATCAACACGTCCACGTTGCGCGCACGCGCAGCCTCAAACGCGTCAAACAACACAGATGCACTGTCGGCGCCGGAGTGCTGGGCTATAACCG
This sequence comes from Halioglobus sp., assembly GCA_041688425.1. Lineage (GTDB taxonomy): Bacteria > Pseudomonadota > Gammaproteobacteria > Pseudomonadales > Halieaceae > Marimicrobium. The sequence continues at coordinate 7,011 of JBDNIE010000275.1, forward strand.
GGACATTATTGCGCTCACCCCACACCTGCAGCTGTTCCACGGCGGCAGCACGGAATGTATCCCCGGCAGCCAACATCACCGATCGTCCGGAGTCCATATAGTGTTTTGCCAACTTACCGATGGTGGTGGTTTTACCGACGCCATTGACGCCGACCATAAGAATGACGAAAGGCTGATGGCCTTCGATATTCAGGGGCTTCTCACAGGGCTGCAGCAGTGTCAGCAACTCCTCGCGCAGCGCACCGTGCAGGGCTTCCGGTTTCGTTAATTCCTTGCGAGATACTCGCTGCGTGAGGCGCTCGATAATATCCAGGGTGGCATCTACGCCCACATCGGCCATTAACAGGCGCGACTCCAGTTCCTCAAACAGTTCGTCGTCAATCTCCTTGCGCCCGAGGAACAGGTTACCAAGGCCCTGCACCAGATTGTCGCTGGTGCGCCCCAACCCCCGGCGCAATCGGGAGAAAAAACCCGGCTTGTCTTCGGCAGTTGCATCTTGCTTAACGAGCACTGGTGCGGGGCCATCGGGCAACGCCTGAGGAGGTTCCTCACTTGGCTCCTGGGGAGGCGGCTCCAGTGGCGCAGCAGCAACGTCGGAAACCTCCGGTGCCATGTGCTCTGCGCTTGCAGCGGACTGCTCACTATCAAGGGTAGTTTCGGGTGTCGCCTGATCGGCCTCCACCTTTTTTTTGCGTCTAAAAAATTTCATAAGTGTCGTGCTAGAGTGTGTGGAAATCGTACGCCTGAGAAGGCGCCTATCGTAACACCTCTGGATAACACGAAGAAATGTCAGCAACCGGGACCCGTGCGGGACAACAGCGACAAGTGCGCATCATCGGCGGGCGTTGGCGCGGTCGAAAGCTCGCTTTCACCCCCGCTGACGGCCTACGGCCTACGGGTGACCGCATCCGCGAAACTCTTTTTAACTGGCTTGCTCCCTATCTTGTTGGCGCGCGCTGTGCCGATTTGTTTGCGGGCAGCGGGGCGCTGGGGCTGGAGGCGCTTTCAAGGGGGGCGCTACACTGTGATTTTGTCGACACCTCCACTGCAGCGCTAGCCCAAATTCAGGAGCACCTTGCAACACTGGACGCACAGGATCAGGCCAGCTGCTATCAGGGAACCGCTGAGCAGTTCTTGCAAAAAATCCTTCCACCTTATGACATCGTATTCATCGATCCACCCTTTGGCCTGCAGTTGGTGACACCTGTCAGCGCCGCTTTAGCAAAAGCGCAGCTGTTGTCAGAGGACGCCTTGATCTACATTGAAGCGGCGGTGTCCGGTCCGGTGCTCGAGTTACCACCCGAATGGAGCCTACACCGGGACAAGATTTCCGGCGGAGTAGCTTATCGACTGTTCAAAAGTGCGAAGGGAGCTTTACACTCCTGAGTAATGTGCGCGGTGGAGTCGCATTGTCGCGTCCACACAAATTGTTTACCATCCGCTATCCTGCCTCAGCAACCGGCCTACGCTATGAGAACCAATTGTGTCATCTATCCCGGCACCTTCGATCCAATTACCAATGGCCATGTGGATTTAGCTGAGCGCGCCGCACGCCTGTTTGACCGCGTGGTCGTTGCCATCGCGCACAATGAAAAGAAGACACCCCTGTTTACCCTGGCAGAGCGGGTGTCGATGTGTGAACAGTCCCTGACACACCTGGACAATGTAGAAGTTGTGGGCTTCAGTAATCTGCTGACAGAGTTTACCAAAAGCCAGAATGCGCGATGCGTATTGCGCGGCCTGCGCGCGGTAGCGGATTTTGAATATGAATTTCAGTTGGCCAATATGAACAGAGCAATTTTTCCAGAATTTGAAAGTATCTTCCTGACACCCTCAGAGCACTTGTCCTATATCTCATCATCTCTGGTGCGGGAAATCGCCGCACTGGACGGCGATATCAGTCCCTTTGTCCCTGCGCACGTTGCCGCCGCGCTAAAAATGCGATACGCCAAGCCCTGAAGGGCGCACTCATAGCCAGACTCAGGTACTTCTTATTTGTCGCTTTGCCGCTTGATCGCTTCGATGTCTTTGTTGGTATAGCCCGGGTTACGGCAACCTAGGCAGCGCATAAACGTCACCTCCGCCGGGCCGCCTATCAATGTGCCAGCGGCTTCACTGGCACTGCCCGCCAACAGCGTGAAAGGCAAGCTGACCAGCCATACGGCCACGCCCCCGGCAGTCAACACAACCCCGATAGGTCGTGCCACCAACAAATCACCTACCATGGCCCATTCGTTAGGACTCTCATCAATCGCCCCTTCTGCCCACAACATCTGTGGCAGCAGCAGACAACTCATCATCAAAGCAATCGCAGCCCGACGCGCCCGTACTCTTATTTTCATAACCACACTCCCGAGTTTTCCACCGGCTCTCCTTTTCGAGTTAGTGTAGCCTGATCAACGTTGGCAGGTCACGCAGTACACACTGCTGCGCTGGCCCAGACGCAGCTCTCGCAGCGCTGCCCCACAGGTCTTGCAGGGCTGCCCGGCACGACCGTAAACGTTGAGTTGCTGCGCGAAGTAGCCAGGCTTGCCATCACCCCCAACGAAATCGCGCAAGGTAGTTCCACCCTGCTCTATAGCCGAAGTAAGTACTTGCTTTACTAAATCTGCAAGGCGCATATAGCGGGCTTTCGAGACACGACCAGCGGCGCGGCCGGGATGAATGCCGCAGAGAAACAGCGCTTCGTTAGCGTAAATATTACCAACACCAACCACCACTTTTCCGTCCATGATGAAGTTCTTTACAGAGCCTTTGCGCCCGCGTGAACGCCGATACAGAAGCTGACCATCGAACTCCTCCGTCAGCGGCTCGGGCCCAAGATTACACAGGAGGGAGTGATTCTCGCCCAACGGCTGCCAGAGAAAACAACCAAAGCGGCGCGGGTCGTGATAGCGCAGACACGCTCCACTGTCGAGCACAAGGTCAATATGGTCGTGCTTGCCCGGCGCTGCAGCGGGGGACACAACGCGCAACGAGCCTGACATGCCCAGGTGCACCAGCAGGCTACCTTTGGCGGTTTGAAAAAGCAGGTATTTGCCGCGCCGTTTGACTGCCGCGATAGGCTGTCCGACGAGGGCCGAGGCGAGGTCAACGGGCACCGGCCAGCGCAGGCGCGAGTCGCGTACGTCCAACTGCGTGACTAAGCGGCCGACGCAGTGGGGTTCGACACCTCGTCGGGTGGTTTCAACTTCGGGCAACTCAGGCATAGCGTAATGATCACTTCAATTCAGTGCTGGCGAAAGTAAATCCCCTAAACAAAAAACCCCGGCTATAGCCGGGGTTTTTAGTGTGCCTGAGGCATGACAATTACTTGATCTTGCCTTCTTTATACATGACATGCTTACGTGCGACGGGGTCGTACTTTTTCATTTCCAGCTTGTCTGGCGTAGTTCGTTTGTTCTTATCCGTGGTATAAAAATGACCTGTACCTGCGGAGGAGTTCATTTTGATCTTGTCTCTCATGGCAATTCTCCCTTAAACCTTTTCACCGCGAGCGCGGATATCTTGCAATACTTGCTCTATACCGCGCTTGTCTATAATACGCATGCCTTTGCTTGATACACGCAGCGTGACAAAGCGCTTCTCTTCCTGCAACCAAAATCGGTGCTGGTGAAGGTTGGGCAAAAAACGGCGACGTGTGCGGTTCTTCGCGTGTGATACATTATTTCCCGTTATCGGACGTTTGCCGGTAACCTGACAGACTTTAGCCATGACTTTTTACTCTCCCAAAAATGCGCGGGATTCTCAGTAATTGTGATGTAAATTAGCGGCCCGAACAAGACCACCGGCCGCGCAGAGCGCGACTTTATACCAGAACACCCGCGCCATAGCAAGCTCGCTGGCACCCCCCGGAATTACAACAATCCCTGCTCTGCAAACGAGTACTCTTCACCGCTGCCGACAATAATGTGGTCCAGCACGCGAATATCCAGTAATGCCAGTGCAGCGCATAAGCGCTCGGTGATGCGACGGTCGGCGCTGCTGGGTTCCGCCACGCCTGAGGGGTGATTATGGGCGAAAATAACGGCCGCTGCGCCATACTGCAGCGCCCTCACCGCGACTTCTCTGGGGTATACCGCCGCGCCATCGAGGGTGCCAAAGAACAAATCTTCACAGCGCTGCACCCGATGCTGGCTATCGAGGAAAAGGCAGGTAAAGATCTCGCGGCTGCGACTCCCAAGATGGCACTGCAGGAAGCGGCGCGTATCGCCGGGGCTGCTAAGCACATCACCCGCGCGCATGGCCTCTAGGGCCTGCCGACAAGCCAGTTCCATAGCCGCCCGCAAACGGGCATATTTTGCCGGCCCAATACCTGCACAGCTCAACAGACTACTCTGCGGAGCGCGCATCACCTCACCGAGACTACCGAACTCCGCAAGCAGCGCGCGTGCCAACTCCAGCGCACTGCATGCCCGGTACCCTGTGTGCAAAATCACTGCAAGCAACTCTGCGTCCGACAGCGCCTGGGCGCCCCGCTCCAACAATTTGTCGCGCGGACCTTCTCCGGGCATCCAGCGTGCGATACTCATTGTGCTCCTCCGTGAGCCCCCTGCAGTGTCAAATACTGCGCCACAGTGGTATCTTTTGATGCTCAATTATCCTCCCAGATTTGGCGAGCAAATGGCACATCTTTTCAATCGCAATGTTCTGCTCGGCGTCAGCGGCGGTATCGCCGCCTACAAATCAGCAGAGTTGATCAGGGAGCTGCAGAACCGTGGTGCGCAAGTGCGCGTCATCATGACTCACGGCGCACAGGAATTTATCACTGCACTTACATTGCAGGCGCTTTCCGGCAACCCGGTACATACCCAATTGCTGGATGAGCGCGCTGAGCTTGGCATGGGACATATTGAACTGGCGCGCTGGGCCGACCTCCTGCTAATGGCCCCCGCGACAGCAGACCTTATCGCCAGGCTGAGCGCCGGACGCGCTGACGATCTTCTCACCACTGTGGCGTTGGCGACAGCGGCTCCCCTGATGCTAGCCCCGGCCATGAACCAACAGATGTGGAAAGACCAGGCGACCACAGCCAACATCAACACGCTGCGCAGCAGAGGCGCGCAGATCGTAGGCCCGGCCGCTGGCCTGCAAGCCTGCGGCGATGTGGGAGTAGGACGAATGGAGGAACCGGCTGCTATCGCCGATGCAGCAGCCGGATTGTTCCGCACGGGTGAACTGGCGGGCAAACGGGTTGTTATCACTGCCGGGCCGACCCGCGAAGCACTGGATCCGGTTCGTTACATCTCCAACAACAGCTCCGGGAAAATGGGCTACGCCCTTGCACGAGCAGCGATAGATGCCGGTGCAATCACTACCGTGATCAGCGGTCCCGTCAATTTAGACGCCCCCGATCACGCGCACATTGTGCGTGTGCAAAGCGCCGAAGAAATGCTCAAGCAGTGCCTGAGATTGTTACCGGAGTGCGATATTTTTATCGCCTGTGCGGCCGTTGCTGATTACCGCCCGGCCACCATTGAAGACCAGAAAATCAAGAAAGGTCCGCAGGAGGTAACACTGCAACTGGTGCGCACGCCGGACATTGTCGCTGCGGTCGCCGCCAGTGACCATCGCCCTTATACGGTCGGCTTCGCAGCGGAAACGAATGACATGCTGACGTACGCCCGGGAAAAAATGCAGCGTAAGGGGCTGGACATGATCGTCGCCAATGACGTGTCCGATCAATCCATAGGCTTCAATAGCAACGAAAATGCGGCAACCGTATTGTGGCATGATGGCGAACAGGTGCTGGAGCGCGCGAGCAAAGGGGTTATCGCACGCCAAATCGTACATTTAATTGCCCAGCGAACCTGAAGATTCAACGCAACACCTTTCAACCCATTGCTCAGCCTTGATCCACCGACCCGGTCGTGCTGAAGTAAGCGCCTGAAATAAAGGGAGCATGCCCGTTTGAGTGATCACTGCTATGTAATATCATTGCACCGTATATCTGCAGAATGGCTCGGTGAATGCTGACGCTTAGAACAAATAAAAAGGCCGTCACTAAAGATGACGGTCCGCAAGAGACGGCAACCAATAGTCCTCAGGGTATCACCGCCAAAGGCAATGCCTTGCAGAGAGTCGGCGGTATAGCCCTGCTGGCGATGTTGATTCCCGTGTTGCTGACCTTCGCCTACCTGATCCTCGTGCGCCAGGCGAGCCTGCAAGACCAGCAGATCGATCGCGTTTCATCCTCGTTTGCCTTGCAACAGGCAACGAATGTGCAGCGCATGTTCTCACGCCTCGAAGACCGCATACGCAGCGCCGCGATGTCACCGCTGGCACTGTCTGCCATCGCCAGCCAATCTGTGGATGACCTCCCGGTGGTGGAAAAAGCGATGCTGGATTTTTTCCCGGAAGTCGCCAGTCTGAGAATCATCCCAATCGGCGACATGGGCACTGCTGACTTCTCCGAGGGCAATCGGGGCCTACGAAATCATATTGAAGTTGACCTGGTCAGGCGCAGCAGTGAAGGCGAGGAGACCCTGCCGGAATCCTACAAATTCGAGGGCAAGTGGCTGACGTCGCTGGCCGCACGCGTGACGCATCCACGCATCGACGATCAATGGGCGGTTGTCGTGGTAACGATCGACAACAAGCTGATAGCAGAGCAATTGCAACCACTGGGTGATGATGCGAAGGGTAAATTCGCACTGGAGCGCTCTTTTGTCTCTCCTGGCGGGCAAGACCGCGTCGACGTCGTCGCCGAAAGTGGTAGCGCACCCGACGGCCCACACACGCGCCATGAGAACGTTCCAGGCACACCATGGCGAGTGTCCTTCAGTCCGTCAGAGGCACAGCTGAGCGAACTGAGTATCGACCCGGTTCCATTGTATGCCGTCCTGTCGCTGATCATATTGTCGGCGTTTGCCGCCCTTTCCGTCGTGTTAATTATGTTCCCCAGAAAGCTGGATGCCGAAATAAAACGCGTAATCGCCGCGGCAGACCAAAAAACGCCACTGGATCTGACAATTCCTGAACTGGTGCCCATTGCGAAGCAGCTGCGTCGCGCGACGCTGCGAACACTGCGAACACTGCAAGAAAACAGCGCAATCTCGTCAGAAGTGCCACGTCAGCAGGAGCGAGCCGAATCACCGAGCGCAAACCTCACCAACCCAATATTTCAAACCAAAAATCTGCTGGACGATGATGAGGTACTGGATCTGGCTGACGACGAACCGGGGGTCAAAAACAAGGGCCTCAGCGCACCCGAGGAGTTCCCGGACCACATCTTTCGCGCCTATGACATCCGCGGCAATGCGCAAACTGAACTAACCGATGAACTGATAGGGAACATCGCCAGGGCGATTGGCAGCATAGCAGGGGAAATGGGTGAGCAGGCGCTGATCGTCGGTTGCGATGGCAGAATCTCCAGCCCACGCATAAAATCGGCATTGGTGCGCGCACTGATGGAGACGGGCAGAGACGTTATCGACATTGGCCTGGTGCCCACACCCCTGCTCTATTTCGCCACGCAGCATCTGAATTGCCGCTCCGGCATTATGATAACGGGTAGCCACAATCCCGCCGATCACAACGGACTGAAGATTGTCCTGAACCAACAAACCATTGCGGCTGGGGGCATCCAGCAGATTCGCGACCGTGTCATAGAAGGCAAGTTTAGCTCTGGCAACGGCCGCATGGCGCGCGAAGATATTGTGCCGGCCTATAAAGAGGAGGTACTGCACGATATTGCCATCGCCGTGCCCCTTAAGATTGTTATTGACGCGAGTAACGGCGCGACCAGCGAACTGGCACCCATGCTGTTCGAAGAGCTTGGATGCGAAGTGGTAAAGTTGAACTGCCACATCGACGGACACTTCCCGGGCCATCCCCCCGATACGAGTAATGAGGACAACCTCGCTGATCTTGTCCGCATGGTGGTTGAGGTACAGGCAGACTTTGGTGTCGCCTTTGACGGCGATGGTGACCGCCTCGCTGTGGTCACACCCAGCGGAAAAATTGTCCGGTCCGACGTCCTGCTTATGTTGTTCGCTCAGGATGTGGTCTCGCGCAACCCCGGAGCCGACGTGGTTTTCGACGTGAAGTGTAGCCGTCACCTGTCCAAATTAGTTACCCGCCACGGCGGCCGACCCGTGCTGTGGAAGACCGGGCACGCCTTTATGAAAGAGAAGATGAAGGAAACCGGCGCACTCTTGGGTGGCGAGTTCTCCGGCCATATGTTTTTCGGGGAGCGCTGGTACGGCTTTGACGACGGAATGTATGCCGCGGGGAGATTGGCAGAGATTCTCAGCACCCACGGTGAGAGCCTGGACGAGTCGATTGCCCAATTTCCCGCCACGGTCAACACGCCCGAAATCATTATTCCAGTGCCGGACAATTACAAGTTCGAGCTGGTAGAGAAGATCATTCAAAGCGCTGACTTTAGCTCTGGCAAGGTCAACACGATAGACGGAATACGGGTGGACTTCAGTGATGGGTGGGGTCTGATTCGCGCCTCCAACACAGGGCCCGCTCTCACTGCTCGTTTCGAGGCAGATACTCAGGAAGGTCTTGAGATCATACAGGATGAATTCCGCGCCCAGATCGCGCTGATCGACCCGGAACTCAAACTCAATTTTTAAACAACCTGCCCCACAACGGGCGCAGGTTCAATGGCAGGCCAAACTATGTCACTCAATCGCGCAGACGCGCTCAACATCGCACAAGTGCTCACTGAAGCGCTGCCTTACATACAACGTTTCACCGGCAAAACCATCGTAGTGAAGTTCGGCGGCAACGCCATGGTAGACCCGCTGCTGCACGAGAGCTTTGCTCGGGACGTGGTACTGATGAAGTTGGTCGGAATGAACCCGGTGGTGGTGCATGGCGGCGGGCCGCAAATCGGTGCACTGCTGGAGAAACTCAATATTCACACTGAATTTGTCGATGGCATGCGGGTTACCGACTCACGGACCATGGATGTGGTAGAAATGGTGCTCGGCGGCAGCGTCAATAAGGAAATAGTATCGTCCATCAATCGTAATGGCGGCAAAGCAATAGGCGTTACCGGCAAAGATGGGCAGATGATTCGGGCACACAAGCTCATCGTCACGCGGCACAGTGCTGAACTCGGTGCCCCAGAAATTATTGACATGGGGCATGTGGGTGAAGTCGACCAGATTGACACCGAGGTACTCAACGTCATTCTGAAAAGCAACTTCATCCCTGTTATTGCGCCAATTGGCGTTGGCGAAGATGGCAGCACGTACAATATCAACGCCGATCTAGTCGCAGGGAAGCTGGCGGAGGTCATGCGGGCCGAAAAACTGATGCTGCTCACCAACGTCGCCGGGCTGCTCGATAAGAACGGAAAAATTCTCACCGGTCTTACCACCCGACAGGTTGATGAACTGATCGCCGATGGCACGATAAGCGGTGGCATGTTGCCAAAAATTCGATGCGCGCTGGACGCTGTAAAAACCGGCGTCACCAGTGCCCACATTGTCGATGGCCGCGTGCCTCACGCAGTGTTGCTTGAAACCTTTACTGATGAAGGCATGGGCACGCTGATTACCAACAAGCGCAACTAGCGGGGAAAAAACAGAATAAATCGGCCCTCATTGTGGTCGCACTTATTGCAGGTACGACGGGTAATCGCTAGCATAGGTTTAAACGTCCTTCACATTGGAACGCCATGCCTCCGAGAAAACCCCAAAGGCGCCAGCAAATACTGGAAGCACTGGCCCACATGTTGGAGGCCAGCCCTGGCAGCCGCATCACCACTGCCGGCCTGGCGAAACAAGTCGGCGTCTCCGAGGCAGCCCTTTACCGGCACTTTCCCAGTAAATCCAAAATGTTCGAAGGCCTCATCGAGTTTATCGAAGATACGCTGTTCAGCCGCGTGAGTATCATTTTGGTCGAGGAGCAGACGGCACAGAAGCGCTGCGAGAAGATGCTTATGCTGTTGCTGGTTTTTACCGAGCGCAATCCGGGCCTCACTCGAATCCTGACCGGCGATGCCCTGCTGGGAGAAACCGAGCGCCTGCACCAGCGTGTGGCGCAGCTTTTTGATCGCTTCGAAACCCAGCTCAAACAGGTTATTCGCGAGGCAGAATTGCGCGAAGGGTTGCGTCCAACTATTGCATTGCCCGCAGCGGCCAACCTGCTAATGGCCGCTGCAGAGGGGCGCATCTCGCAGTATGTGCGCAGCGGTTTCCAGCGTCCGCCCACCGCTGAGTGGGGTAAGCAGTGGGAGTCATTGATGGGTGGGTTCTTCCGCGAAGCAATCACTCAGCCACTTTCAGGAAAGGCGAGCAGCTTCGTCAGCTAACCCAGCGGCTACTCCGCCGTTTTAGTCCGCAGGGTCTGGCGCAATTTAACGACATCGCGCAACAACTCAAAGCGCTCGATATCGGCGTCAAAAACGGTTTCAAGCGCTTCTATCTCACGCTGCCTGTCTCTAATATCACGCTCAGTGCTGGCTATTTCACCCTGTAGAATTTCGATAGCCCGCAATCGCTCGACGTCAACACTCATCCCCGCGCGCTCCATATCGGCCGCTTGCGACTGAAAGTTTTCCACTTTTTGCTTTAGCGAGCGACGATTGCCACGGAGGATGCTCATTCTGATCTGCAATTCCCCCAGAGCGCGATGTCTGGCATCCTCAATATCGGCTACTGTGCTGTAGCGCAGCATAAGGGACTCATCCCACTGCCGCAGGCGTTCCTCCTCTGCTCTGGCTTCCTGTTCCCGCTTCTGCTCGGCGTCTTCGACCTTCCTTTCCTCCGGGGTAGGTTCGCGCGGAACCACATTGATCACCATGCCATCGTTGTTCAGAACCTCATAGCCGCCGCCAATAAACTCTGCCGGCACCTGGTAATCCACGACCGTATTGCCCTCGGCATTGAGGTATCGATAGAGCGGCGTGGCCTCGACAACGATGACAAAGCACAGCAGCAAAGCGCAGGCAACGGTCCAGCGAGGCAAGTTTGTTATCGTAAACATATGCCCAATATAGAACCTGTAAACAGTTGGTACAAGCTACACCCCGTAACGTTGACGATAGTGCTGCATAGCAGCCAACGGGCCCTGGTCGGCGGCTTCCAAGTAAGCGATGATGTGGCTCATAGTGATAATACTCAACACTGGCACGCCCTGGATTTGTTCCAATTCCTGCACCGCAGAGAGCTCGCCGATGCCGCGTTCCTGCCGATCGAGACCAATGGCCACACCCGCCAGTTCCGCGCCCGCGTCGTGAATAATGTTGATGGCCTCACGCACTGCCGTACCTGCGGTAATAACGTCGTCGATGACCAGTACCCGCCCACACAGCGGCGCCCCCACCAATACGCCACCTTCGCCATGCGCTTTGGCCTCTTTGCGGTTGTAGGCAAAGCCAACATCCCGACCATGACGCTCAGCCAGCGCGACAACAGCCGCTGATGCCAGGGGGATGCCTTTATAAGCGGGGCCCAGTAGGACGTCAAATTGCACACCGGAATCTACAATGCACTGCGCGTAACAGCGGCCAAGGACGGCCAATGCCGCTCCCGTCGCAAATGCACCCGCATTGAAGAAATAGGGGCTGACCCGGCCTGACTTTAAGGTGAACTCACCAAATTTCAGAACGTCGCAACGCCGTGCGAGTTCAATAAACTCTGTTTGATAGCCTTGCATATCGATATCAGATCCTTCAACGAGGCATTGTATTCCCTCGATTACGCTATAGAATACGCAAAACCGGGTTTTACCACCTTCTAATAACAGAGTTCGAGATGCGCTGTCTCGCTCGGGACTCTTTAGCAAATAATGTCAGCGAGACCGCGATGTTTCAACCTGAACGATCAGATGTGCCAGCGAGCCCAGTGGAACTAACCGTCGCAGCGTTGTTCAGTCATGATACACGCTCTCATATATAGGGGCCAACAATGAGGATCATCAGCTTCAGTGCTGACGGCATTAAACGCGCCGCAGAAAAAGGATTTTTCGACTGGCTTAAAGAACAGGATGCGGATTTTATCTGTGTCCAGGATCTGCAGTGTTCGGAATATGACCTGCAAGACAGCATTTTTTTTCCTGCTGACTACAACGCGTACTTTTTTGACGATATCGATGGCAAGGCGAATGGTGTCGCTATCTATTGTCGGCAGATGCCAAAAGCGATTATGACAGGCTTGGGTTTTACCGACTTTGATATGGAAGGCCGTTATATTCAGGCCGACTATGAAAATCTGAGCGTTGCATGCCTATTGGCTCCGCGGGCCGAGACTGATAATGCCAAGCAGCAGACCCGTAAAGACGACTTTTACACGCTGCTGGCCTCTCACCTGCAAAAAGTTCGCAACAAGCGTCGCGAATTTATCATCTGCGGTAGCTGGAACATCGCCCCCAGCGCCGCCGATGTGCAGGATACCAAAGCCAACAGTGCCGCATCCGGCTTCCTTGCCGAAGAACGGCAATGGATGGACGAACTGCTTGTCTCCGGTTATGTCGACGCCTTTCGCGAAGTCAGTTCAGACCAGGACGAATTCAGCTGGTGGCCCGATGGCAACCGCGACGATAACGGCTGGCGAACGGACTTTCACGTCATTTCACAGGGCTTGAAGTACTCAGTGGACTATGGCGCGATCTACAAGATCAAAGAGTTTTCGAGCCATGCGCCGGTGATCATGGACTACGACATCGAGTTGTGAGCGGCGCACTCGTCCTCTCAGGACGCCAGCGCTGCCTGCTGCAGCGCGATAAGTTGCGCAATGCCACTGCTGGCCAAATCCAGCATATCATCCAGTTCCGCGCGCTCAAACGGTGCCTGTTCCGCCGTACCCTGCACCTCGATAAACCCCCCCGATGCCCCCATAATGACATTCATATCGGTATCTGCTGAGGAGTCCTCGGCGTAGTCCAGGTCCAGAACCGGAACGCCTTGGTAAATCCCGACTGACACCGAGGCCACCATTTGCACCAAAGGGTCGTCCTTGATCAGTTTCTCGCGCTGTAGGTAGTTGATGGCGTCGACAAGGGCAACACAAGCGCCGGTGATCGCCGCCGTGCGGGTGCCGCCATCAGCCTGGATAACATCACAGTCTATGGTGATCGTATTCTCGCCAAGCAGCGACAGATCCAACGCGGCGCGCAGTGAGCGGCCAATCAGTCGCTGAATTTCCACGGTGCGACCGCCCTGCTTGCCGCGACTGGCCTCGCGACCCATACGGGTGCCTGTGGAGCGCGGCAGCATGCCGTACTCTGCGGTTACCCAGCCTCGGCCTTGACCGCGCATAAAACTCGGCACACCTTTTTCCGCAGACGCAGTGCAGATTACCTGAGTATCGCCAAAGCAAACGAGCACCGAGCCCTCTGCGTGTCGTGTGAAACCGCGGGTGATATTGATGTCTCGCAGCTGGTCAGGCTTGCGCCCGCTAGGTCTTTGCATGGTGGCGCTCCGTGTTGGAATGAGTAGCGCGCCAGTATACGCGAGCCGCAGGTTTGATGTGGGAACGTAAGGGCGCACTGAATGGCACTGCTGTAAGCTGCAGGATCGCCGCACCGGCCTCCTGCCTCGCACAGTCTCAACCCGATGCCCTTCAATTGAGCGCCTGTAGGCTACTTCCACGCTTAAACAAGTGCCATTCGGCGTTGACGCTTTGGGTGTTAATAACAAGCTGCTACACTCGTCGTCCTGCTCTACAACACAGGCCAGTTATCCGCCATGATCCAAAGCATGACTGCTTTTGCGCGCGAGAGCGCCACCACAGAGCAGGGTATCCTGACGGTAGAAATGCGCTCGGTAAACCACCGCTACCTCGACTGCAGCTTTAAGCTGCCTGATATCTTGCGGTCCCTGGAGCCCGGCCTGCGGGAGAAGGCCGGTACGGTTTTGGCGCGGGGCAAGCTCGATTGTATGATTCGACTCCAGTCCCACCCTGCGCAATTGGGCCTCTTGGCAATTGACCAGGTCAGGCTGGATGCTGTGCTGGCAGCAACGCGCATCATAGTGCGGCAACTCGATGGAGCCGCGCCCGTCAACCCCCTGGAGGTGCTGCAATTTCCGGGGGTCTATAGCGCAGCGGAAAATTCCGAAGAAAAACTACAGAAAGAGGCGCTCTTACTATTCGAGCAGGCGCTGGCGAGTATGCAACAGAATCGCCAGCGCGAAGGTGACAAGCTGGCAGCACTGGTGCTGGATCGCCTGACGCATGTTGCAGAAGAGGTCAATGCTGCAAGCACGCTGCTGCCGCAACTGATACAGCAGCAACGTGATCGCATTGTGGCCAGGATTGCCGGCTTAGGGGTAGAGGCAGATCAGGGTCGCCTGGAACAGGAGCTCGTCTACATGGCGCAAAAAGCGGACGTAGCCGAAGAACTGGATCGCCTGGACGCGCACATCGGCGAGGTGCGGCGCACGCTGGAGAAAGGCGGACCCTGCGGCAGGCGACTGGACTTCCTGATGCAAGAACTGAATCGGGAGGCCAATACACTGTCGTCAAAATCGCAGTCTGCCACGACCACCCAGAACGCGGTGGAATTGAAAGTACTCATAGAGCAGATGCGCGAACAAATCCAGAATATCGAGTAAAAGACTCGTAGTCTCATGCAGAGGCGGCAACAGGAATTGCACATGACACACACTGGAACACTGTACACCGTGTCCGCTCCATCGGGTGCTGGCAAGACCAGTCTGGTGAATGCCCTGGTGAAGCGGTGCGCGGGCTTGAAGGTCTCCATCTCCCACACCACACGGCCGATCCGCCCCGGGGAGGAAGATGGCGTCAACTATCACTTCGTTCAGGAGCACGCCTTCGTCGGCATGCTGGAGCGCACAGAGTTCCTGGAGCATGCCAAAGTCTTTGGGAACCTGTATGGCACGTCCGGCATCTGGGTCAAGGATCAACTCAAACTCGGTCGCGACATCATTCTGGAAATAGACTGGCAGGGAGCGCAGCAGGTCAAGCACCTGATGCCGGAAACCCAGGCGATCTTTATTCTGCCACCCTCACGCACAACCTTGCAGCAGCGGCTCAAACTGCGTGGGCAGGATGACCAGGACACCATCGAATCGCGCATGAATGTGGCCGTAGCGGAAATGTCCCACTTTATAGAGAGCGACTACCTCATCGTGAACAGGGATTTCGACCAGGCGCTGGAGGAGATGCAATCCATCGTCATCAGCCAACGCCTGCTCACCTCGCGGCGGCAGGACGAATTGCAGGACCTCCTGCAGGACCTGCTGAATTAGACACAATAGTCGACTTAACCGGGATTATTTGCGCTGGACGGCCCCCGGGGTGGTTGCGCTATAATTACCGGTTCGTCCGGGACAGTACTGCTGCCTGGCAACGAGGGAAGCGCGCCGGCATATCAGCACTGACCGCGCTACTCTTACTTCAATCGGTGTCTTGGGCCACTCGCCCTGAACTGGCACATGTAAATGGGATGTAACAAACAATGGCTCGCGTAACTGT
This sequence comes from Halioglobus sp., assembly GCA_041688425.1. Classification (GTDB taxonomy): domain Bacteria; phylum Pseudomonadota; class Gammaproteobacteria; order Pseudomonadales; family Halieaceae; genus Marimicrobium. The sequence continues at coordinate 22,412 of JBDNIE010000275.1, forward strand.
TGAAGATTGTCTGGAAAATGTCGCTAATCGTTTCGAACTGGTTATGGTTGCCAGCAAGCGAGCCCGGCAGTTAGCCACCGGCGGCAAAGATCCTATGGTACAGGAAGAGTCAGACAAGCCGACTGTGATTGCGCTGCGCGAAATAGCCGAAGGTTTTGTGACCAACGAAATCCTGCGCCGCGAAAGTGAAATGGACGCCGAAGAAGAACTGGCTGACGTCATGGGCGAGATGGAGGCAAACGAAGCCCTCTAGCGGAATGTCCGCCCACTGCGGGCATCTTCTGCGGGTCTTGAATCAACAATATGCAAACCCTGGATGCCCTCAATACTACCCTGCGCACTTACCTCAACCCCGAGCAGACCAACCACGTTAATCGCGCCTATTTTTTTGCCGAACAGGCCCACTTTGGCCAGCGCAGGCGCAGCGGCGAGCCCTATGTAACTCACCCTCTGGCCGTTGCCGGCATTCTTGCCGACATGCACATGGACCACCAGAGCCTGATTGCAGCGATGCTGCATGATGTCATTGAAGACACCGGCATAGAGAAGTTCGCCATTGGCGAGCAGTTTGGCAGCACTGTGGCCGAGCTGGTGGACGGTGTCAGCAAACTGACACAGATGGAGTTTGAGTCGCTGGAAGAGAAACAGGCGGAGAATTTCCAGAAGATGGCTCTGGCCATGGCCCAAGATATTCGCGTCATCCTGGTCAAACTGGCCGACCGACTGCACAACATGCGCACCCTGGGGGTGCTGAAGTCCGCCAAAGCGCGCCGCATCGCCCGCGAGACTCTGGAAATCTACTCTCCTATCGCCATGCGCCTGGGCATGAATGCAGTGCGGATGGAATTTGAAGACCTGGGCTTCAAGGCGCTCTATCCGATGCGCGCCACCCGCATTGATGCAGCGTTGCGACAGGCCAGAGGCCATCGCAAGGAACTGGTAGAAAAAGTCAGGCACCAGATCGAGGCGACTCTGCAACAGGAGGGCCACGAAGTATCCGTGCTAGGGCGCGAAAAGCACGTGTACAGCATCTACAAAAAGATGAAGTCCAAGCGTAAGTCGTTTTCCGAAATCATGGACATCTATGCCTTTCGTATTATCGTGGATTCCGTAGACACCTGCTATCGCGTGTTGGGCTGCATCCACAGCCTCTACAAGCCGGTACCCGGCGAGTTTAAGGATTACATCGCCATTCCCAAAGCCAACGGCTATCAGTCGTTGCACACGGTGCTGATGGGTATGCACGCCGTGCCCATCGAAGTCCAGATCCGCACTCAGGAAATGGAGGACATGGCCAACAATGGTATCGCCGCGCACTGGCTCTACAAAAGCGACGGCACCGCCACTAAAGGCAGTCATGCGCGCGCCCGCGAGTGGGTGCAGGGCCTGCTGGAAATGCAGCAGCGCGCGGGCAACTCGCTGGAGTTTATCGAAAGCGTCAAAATGGACCTGTTCCCGGACGAGATCTATGTGTTCACGCCCAAAGGCCGGATACTGGAATTGCCCCGCCGCGCCACTGCGGTAGACTTTGCCTATGCAGTGCACACCGATGTCGGCAACAGTTGTGTTGCGTGTCGCATCAACCGCCGTCTGGCGCCCCTGTCCGAGCCGCTTGAAAGCGGCCAGACTGTCGAGATTCTCACTTCATCCGGTGCTCAACCCAACCCCGCATGGCTGGATTATGCAGTCACCGCCAAGGCGCGCTCCAATATTCATCACTTCCTGAAATACCAGACGCGGGACGATTCGCTAGCACTGGGGCGCAGCCTGCTGGATAAAGCGCTTACTGGCTTTGGCAGCAATCTCGAAACCCTTCCCGCAGAGAAGCTCCAGGAATTTCTTGCACAACAGAGCTACGACAACCTCGATGACATGCTGATGGATATCGCGCGTGGCAATCGCCTGCCCACGTTTACTGCGCAACAACTGCTCAGTGGGCTAGACGGGGGGCAGCTGCAACAAAGCGGCGGCGCGCAACCCGTTGCGATCTGCGGCACCGAGGGCTTCATGGTCAGTTACGCGCGCTGCTGTCATCCTATTCCCGGCGACCCCATAGAGGGCTACCTAAGCCTGGAGAAGGGGGTGGTAGTGCACCGCGCACAGTGCAACAATTTGGTAGATATCCGCGATCACAATGAGCGCCACATAGCGTTGCGCTGGGACCAGAAGGTAGAGGGTGAATACCGCGCGGAACTCCGTGTGGAAGTGGAGAACCGACGCGGCATGATCGCCGTCATCGCCACCAGGATCAACAGCATGGGCGTCAATATCGAGAAGATATCGAGCGACGACAAGGACTACCAGTTCACCTACGTTAACCTTGAAATGATGGTCGAGGGCCGCGTACATCTCGCCCGCATCATGAAACGACTGCGCACCATCATCCACGTGCGTAAAGTTGTCCGAATCAAGAACTAATCCGACCAACCACCCTGCAACAAACACTGGAGAACAAACGTGAGTAATCGCGCTGTCATCTCGACACCCGCCGCCCCGGACGCCATCGGGCCATATTCCCAGGCGGTTAAAGTGGGCAATACTGTATGGCTCTCAGGCCAGATTCCGCTGGTACCTGGCACCCCCGAGTTGGTCAGCGGCGACATCACCGCACAAGCCACACAGGCTTTCAAAAATCTGAACGCCGTGGCCGAAGCGGCCGGCGGAAGTTTGCAAAATGCAGTAAAAATCAATATCTCTGTGATTGACCTGCAGCACTTTGGTGCGATCAACGACGTAATGGCGCAATTTTTCCAGGCTCCCTTCCCCGCGCGTGCCTGCGTGCAGGTTGCAGCCCTGCCCAAAGGAGCACAGATCGAGATCGAAGCCGTCCTCGCACTGTAAGAGCCTCCGGCTCCCGGGCTAGGGCGCGGCGAGCAAGTGGGCGTAACCACTCTTATAATCGGGGAAAATCAGCGGGTAGCCGCTCGCATGCAGGGCCACATTGCGACAGCGTTTGTGCCCTGCTGAGTTATGTCGCGTGGGTTCCTGGACGGACGCCTGATCAGGACTCACCTCGAGGCCCATTTCTGCAGCCAACCAGGATTCCACCTCATACCGTGGCGCGGGCAGGTCATCCACCCCGATGTATACCCGCTGCAGATCTTGTCCTGCGCTGGCCAAGCCCAGTAAATGCGTGAGGAAACCGGCGCAATCCTCCCGGTGAATGCGGTTGGTGTAACTCACCGGCTGTGGCGGGCACAACTCACCGCGGCGAATTCGCGACAACAACCGCCCGCCGGGTATACCGTAAATCCCCCCGAAGCGCACCACCGAGGCGTTGTATACGGAATCCAGCAGCAATCGTTCGCCCGCCACTATTGCCGCAGCCCAGGGATCATTTGTGGCCAGCGCGGAGCTCTCGTCCACCCAACCGCCTTCGGCCTCAGCAAAAACGCGCGTACTGCTGGTCATCAGTATATGCCTGGGCCTGTGCGCGCCGAGCCCGGCCAGCAGGTTGCCCATCGCCGTTTGAAACCCTGTTTTGTAGCCAGTGGTTGAGCGATCGACTGGATTGAATACTGCCAGTACAAAGTCGGGCTTGAGCTCGGCAGCGAATTGCAGACTGTTGGGCTGTGTATAGTCTGCTGCATAAGCGCTAAAATCGGCGGGCAGTATAGCGGTATTGCGCCTGACACCTGAGACTCTCCAGCCCTGGTGCAACAGCAGTGCCCCCGTGCGGATGCCTAGATCCCCACAACCGACAATTAGTAAAGAACTGTTCTTCATAAAGCGATCACTCACTGGTTACACTATGACCTTACAGGGCAAGACCGAGACACCATGACATTAACAGAACTGCGCTACCTTGTGGCCCTGTCAGAGACAGGCCACTTTCGAAAAGCGGCTGAACAGTGCAATGTCAGCCAACCGACGCTGAGCATCGCCATCAAAAAACTGGAGGAAGAGTTGGGCATCTGCCTGTTTGAGCGCGCGCGGCACAAAGTGGCGACTACATCGACCGGCGAGCGCATCGTAGAACAGGCCCGCACGGTATTGCGCGAAACGCAGAACCTGCTCCAAATAGCGGAGCTGGGGAAGGATCCATTGGGTAGCGTGCTGTCTGTCGGGGCCATTTATACGGTAGGCCCTTACCTGTTCCCCAGGCTGGTCAGCCGCCTGCAGCAGCTCGCGCCTCAAATGCCGCTGTTTATTGAAGAAAACTACACCGCCAGCCTGCGCGGCAAATTGAGCAGCGGCGAACTCGATGCCATATTTGTGGCGCTGCCTTTTACAGAAACGGACATCGTCACCCGGGCGCTTTTCGATGAGCCTTTCGTTGTGTTATTGCCGCAAGAACACGCTCTGGCGTCAAAGACGCATGTTGATGCGCGCGCGCTGGCGGAACAGCGCGTACTGCTGATGGGCGAGGGGCATTGTTTTCGCGACCAGGTGCTAGAGGCCTGCCCCGGCTTGCAAAAAGCTATCCGTGACAATTCAGCAAAGGGCAATACGGTGATCGAGGGCGGTTCACTGGAAACTCTTAAACATATGGTGGCCAGCGGACTCGGCATTACCGTGTTACCCGAATCGGCCGCCAGAGATGCCACCTACGGCGAGCGCACTCTCGCCGTGCGTCCCTTTGTCGATCCGGCACCCAAGCGCAGTATCGCGCTCGCCTGGCGCGCAAGCTACCCGCGCGCAGAGGCCATCGACATTCTCATCGACTCTTTGCGACCGCACTAGAATTTCTGTGCACGGCATCGCTCACCTCTCGGTACGGGAACTGCATGGAGTAGGCCCCAAGCTGGCAAATAAATTGGCAGATTACGGTGTGCATCGCGCAGAAGACTTGCTCTTTCATCTACCCTTGCGCTACCAGGACCGCACCCGTGTCACACCCATTGCGGCCGCCAGGGAAGGTACCGACCTAGTGGTAGAGGGCGAAGTGCGCGCGGCAGACATTGTCTTCGGGCGCCGCCGCAGCCTCGTTGCACGCATACAGGACGGCAGCGGTACGCTGACGCTGCGCTTCTTCCATTTCTCAGCGGCGCAGAAGAGCAGCATGCAGCCGGGCACGCGCCTGCGCTGCTTCGGGCAGGTACGACGCGGCAGCAGCGGGCTGGAGATGTACCATCCGGAATACCGTCAGGTAGAGGGCGAGGATGTGCCTGTCGAGGAAGCACTCACGCCCATCTATCCGACAACCGCGGGCATTGGTCAAAACCAATGGCGCAAGCTGTGCGCGCAGGCGCTGCTTCAATTGCAACGCGAGCCAGTGAGCGAACTGTTACCGCCCAGCGATAAATATCCCTATGAACTCAGCCGCGCGCTGCAATACCTGCACGCACCGCCACCTGACGCCTCGCTGGACCTGCTGCGCGAAGGGCGTCATCCGGCGCAATTGCGGCTAGCCCTGGAAGAACTGGTGGCGCACAACCTGTCTCTGCAGCGCCTGCGCAAGCACCAACAACATGAAGGCGCACCCGCACTGGGGTTTGCGCAAGACACGCTCAATACGTTTCTCAGCAGCCTGGCTTTCTCGCCCACAAGTGCGCAACAGCGCGTGCTGCATGAGATCGCCAGCGATCTGGCCAAGCCGATACCCATGATGCGTCTGGTGCAGGGTGATGTGGGTTCGGGCAAAACACTGGTTGCAGCCGGCGCTGCTTTGCAAGCCATTAGCAACGGCTATCAGGTTGCGCTTATGGCACCCACAGAGATTCTCGCGGAGCAACACTGGCGCACTTTCGGCCAGTGGTTTGAACCTCTGGGTATCACCATGGAATGGCTGAGCGGTCGCTCCAAGGGGAAAAAACGGGCCACTGCGCTTGCGCGCATCGCATCGGCAGACGCCAGCCTGATCATCGGCACCCATGCCCTGTTTCAGGATGATGTGGCGTTTTCACGGCTGGGGCTGGTCATTGTCGACGAACAGCAGCGCTTCGGTGTTCATCAACGTCTCACCCTCACCCAAAAAACGGCGCCGGAGCTCGGTCGCGCTCACCAGCTGGTAATGACGGCAACACCGATTCCACGCACGCTCTCCATGGTGGCCTATGCCGATCTGGACTGCTCGGTGATCGACGAATTGCCGCCGGGCAGAACCGCAGTCAGCACGGTTCTGATTGATAGCAGTCGACGACCGGAGGTGGTGGCGAGAGTCGCCGCAGCCTGCGGCGACGGCCGGCAGGCCTATTGGGTATGCACCTTGATTGAGGAAAATGACACACTGCAGGCACAAGCGGCAGAGGCGACGGCTGCTGAACTGCGCCTCTCCTTGCCGCAACTGGCGATTGGGCTAATCCACGGGCGGCTCAAACCGGCCGAGAAAGCGTCAGTGATGGACGCATTCAAGCGCGGTGAGCTGGCCTTACTCGTGGCCACCACAGTGATTGAAGTGGGCGTGGATGTGCCTAACGCCAGCCTGATGATTGTTGAAAACCCGGAGCGGCTGGGCCTGGCGCAACTGCATCAGCTGCGCGGCAGGGTGGGTCGCGGTGCGCAAGCCAGTCATTGCGTTCTCCTTTACCAGATGCCTCTGTCGGCCAACGGCAAGCAACGTTTGTCGGTGTTGCGCGAGAGCTCCGACGGCTTTTACATTGCCGAGAAAGATCTCGAGTTGCGCGGCCCTGGTGAGGTGCTCGGCACCCGGCAGACGGGGCTGATGGAGTTTCGTATTGCGGAACTGCCGATGCACAATCATTTGCTGGATGAGGTACAGGTACTTGCAGATACTATTCGGACGTCGCATCCGGAATTGGCTGAGCCGCTGATTCAGCGGTGGACCGGCACTAACCACGAGTTTGCCAAAGTCTAAACGGTAAACAAAGCCCGCCAGCGCCGCTGCAACTCAGCCACCCCAATATTAGACAACGTCACTATATTCCTCTCGGGAATCTGCTGCGGCTCAGGATACTCTTCCAACACGCGTGTCATCATGTCTTCGCGCAGCAAATGGATGATCGGATATGGCGCGCGATTGCTGTAGTGGCTGGCAGCATCGTGCGCCTCCCCCGCAAAGCAATAATCGGGATGAAAGCTGGCCAGTTGCACCAGCCCTTCCAGACCCGATTCAAACAGCAACTCCTGCGCGTCGTCGAGGAATTGCAGATAGTCGTTAAAGTCATCGAGTGCATGGGAAAAGACCAGCAATGTGGTGGCGATTTCCACCTCCACACTGCGCTGCAGTACATCGAGCTCCTGCAGGATCGTCCTGCGCAATGCGGGTAGGTCAGTCTCCTCACACACTGCAATGCGCAGATTTTTCGCGCCCAACAGCGGGCGCGCAAAGGGGCAGAGATTCAGGCCGACAACGAACTCATCCAGCCAGCGTCGAATATGCTGTTCAGCGTGCGCACTCGTCAGAACAGGCCGTGACGGCTGCACAGACAGATCAGCCCATGATGGCCGGCAGTTCCTTCTGCAGTGCCACTTTCTCCCTGGTCGCCTCGCCGGTGAGGGCAAAGCCCAACAGCTTGCCGCCGCCGTCGCGGAACTGCGCGTTGACGTTGTTCCCGTCGGCATCAATCGTCCATTCTCCAGTGGTTCCAGGCGCCACCGGGGCGACCACGACCGGACAGGCAGGCGTCTTGATAGTGACAGGCATGGCGGGATACACCACCTCTGTGGGCTCACCTGCCAGTGTCTTACCGAGCGCCTTGGCAGCAGCCATCAGTGGCGCCACATAGACCAGCACATGCCCGTTCACTTCGGCGCAATCGCCCATCGCATACACATTGGGCGCATTCGTTTCCAGCAGGCGATTGGTCACGATGCCGCGATTGGTGGCAAGACCACTGGCCTTGGCCAGCGCCGTTCGCGGGCGCACGCCCACGGCTGAAATCACGATATCTGCGCTAATAGTCTCGCCATTGTTGAGGCTCACACTGACGCCTTTGTCCGCCTTGTTGACCGCGGTTACCAAGGGTCCGAAATGAAATTTCGCGCCCTTCTCCTCCAGAGCGGCCTGCACAGCTTTGCCTGCGCGCTCCGGCAACAGGGTGGGCAAGCAGTAGCCCAGCGGGTCCACAACTTCGACCTGGAAGCCGCCGTTAATCAAGTCGTTGGTGTATTCGCAGCCGATAAGACCGCCGCCGATGATACATACCTTTTTCACGTCGTTCTTGGCGACCGCTGAGCGAAAGTCAGCGTAATCCAGTAGATCGTTGACGGAATACACCAGTTCCTGCCCGTCGCCCTCGATGGGTGGCCGGATTACCTCGGCGCCCAGGGCCAGCACCAATTTACCGTAATGAATCGCAGTATCCGCGTCGCCCACCTTAATCAGCTGCTTAGCCGTATCAATCTCGTTTACCTTGGTCATAGTCCATACGCTGGCCTTCAGCTGCTTGGCCATATTGCCCGCATCTGACTGCGCCAGGTCATCTGCCGACTGGCTCCGGGTGTAACCCGTAGACAACATCGGCTTGGAGTAGGCGCGCCCATCGTCAGAGGTAATCATGATGAGAGGGGTTTCGCTGTCGTGCTTGCGAAATTCCTTGGCCACACCATAGCCCGCCAAGCCTGTGCCCAATATCACGACGGGCGCATGCTCGGTATCGGCCAAAGGCTCCGCGTGGTGGGGCGCATCATCCACTGGCGCCTCTTCGAGCAATTCAAAGTCTTCCTTGCCAACACCGCAATCGGGACAGAGCCAGTCTTCTGGCACATCTTCCCACTTGGTACCCGGCGCGATACCATCGTCTGGCCAGCCGTCCTTCTCGTCATAGATCAGGCCACAGACAATACATTCCCACTTACTCATGTTACGACTCGCTTTTTTCCAAGGGGTGACACACCGGCCATGCAAGGGCGTGGCAGGTGCTGCATAAATAGACAAATTTTGAGACAAAACACTATAGAGTTGTACGATAATTGTGCAAGGCTTTTCTCTGGGCAGGGGTCTGACTATTTAGGTTGATTGCTCACTTGCGCCAGCACTCCCGATCAAGCATTCTCGCTGCAGACGTCAAGGATACCGTGCAGTTGCAAGCATCTCTTTCTTCAATACATTCTCCATTGCGTTCTGTGCTGCAGTCTCCACTATACCCGCAGCAGCGCGAACGCATTGCGTCTGAGCCTCGCTGGCAGCCCATGGGGCGATTCACACATGCTGTGCTGTCGCCCGCTGAGCGCGCCTGGCTTGGCGACGACGGCTCACTGACTGCGCGCTTAATGGCCTCCCGACGCGGTGAATTCAGCGTGCAGCGACTGCACCAGGGTTGGGCGGTGCCACTGCCGTCCGAAAGAACGCTGCTGGAACTACCGCCAAGACAACTGGCGCTGGTGCGCGAGGTGGCCCTGCTGCTGGACAGCGAGGCGGTGGTATTTGCGCGCAGTGTCTTCCCGGTTTCAAGTCTCACCGGCAGTCTGGGGCATTTGCGCAAGCTGCGGAACAAATCGCTCGGTGCTATTTTGTTCAAACACCCCGGCATGCGCCGCTGCCCATTTGAGCTGGCGCTCATGACGGGCGACAGCGACTATCTGCCGGTGGAACTCAAACAGTCCGAAGCGGCCTGGGGACGCCGCTCCCGTTTCGAAATCAGCGGCAAGAAGCTGATGGTGAGCGAAGTCTTCCTGCGGGCATTCACTCCCTGGCCAGAGACACTGCCAGCGCATCGCACCCAACGGGGCAAGGTCAGCGCTGCATTTAGATCGTGAACGCAGTAAGCTAATTCATCGGCAACGCCGTATAAGGTTTCAATGGCACACTACGTTAACGTCAGCGCTCTACTGCAGCTGATCCGTTTCGACAAACCCATCGGCACGCTACTGCTGCTGTGGCCAACACTCTGGGCCCTATGGATGGCAGCGCAGGGTGTTCCCGAGCCCGGCCTACTGGCAATTTTTATCCTTGGGACTTTTCTCATGCGCTCGGCGGGCTGCATTGTTAATGATCTGGCGGATCGCAATCTGGATGGCGCGGTATCGCGCACTCAGGCGCGTCCGCTGGTAACAGGTTCGGTCACTGTGCGCGAGGCGTTGATCCTTTTTTTGCTGCTTATGCTACTGGCGTTCGCGCTAGTACTGTTTACCAATACGTTAACTATCCAACTGTCTGTTGTCGCGGTGCTGCTGGCGTCGGCCTATCCATTTATGAAACGTTACACGCATTTGCCACAGCTAGTGCTGGGCATGGCCTTTTCTTGGAGTATTCCTATGGCATTCGCCGCCCAACGCGGCACGCTGCCTCAAGCGCTATGGCTTGTGTACATCGGCAACCTGCTGTGGACGATTGCCTACGATACTGCCTACGCCATGGTAGACCGTGAAGACGACATAAAGGCCGGCATCAAATCCAGCGCCATTTTGTTCGGTCGTCACGATCGGTTGATAATTGGCATGTTGCAATCAGGGTGCCTCCTGGCCTTGTATCTGGCCGGTCAGGCGTTTGAACTGGGTATTTACTACAACAGCTCACTGGTTCTGGCAGCGGCGCTGTTCTGCTACCAACACTACCTGCTTCGCACACGACAGCCCGACGCCTGCTTCAAAGCATTTTTGCACAACAACTGGGTCGGCATGGTTATATTTCTCGGCCTGATTGTGGACTATATGGCGGGTGCTACCTGATATGTCGATGCCAGATTCAGCTCAAGCGGAGGTGTTCAGCGCCGAGTTTCTTACCAGCCTGGCGCAGATACCCGCGCAGGAGTGGGACAGTATAGCCGGCACGGACTACCCCTTCCTCCGCCACAATTTCCTGTACGGGCTGGAAAAAACAGCGTGCACCACAGCCGAAACAGGCTGGCAGCCATTTCATCTGCTGCTACGGCAGAACAATGCCGTAGTAGCGCTGATGCCGCTCTACCTGAAATCCCACTCCTATGGCGAGTACGTATTCGACTGGTCATGGGCCGATGCCTGGCGCCAAAATGGGCTCGCCTATTATCCAAAACTCATTACTGCGATCCCCTTCACCCCGGCCACAGGGCCACGCCTTTGCGTCGCGGCGGGAGTGGATGCCGAGCAGTGCCTGCGCGCGGCCGTTGCCGCCGTTAAGGATCTGGCAAAAAAACGCGGGTTCTCCTCCTGGCATCTGCTATTTCCGCAGGAAGCGGTTAGCGAAGCACTGGTGGCAGCGGGCCTGCACTGCCGGGCTGCGACGCAGTTTCACTGGTTTAACGATGGCTATAAAACCTTCGACGATTTTCTCGCCACCTTTAACAGCCGTAAGCGAAAATCGCTGAATCGGGAGCGGCGGCGAGTCGCTGAGCAGGGCCTCACTCTAAAGACGCTGACAGGTGCCGACATCAGGACGCAAGACTGGGAACAATTCCATCACTTTTACCAACTGACCTATGCCAAGCGCAGCGGCCACGGCGGTTACCTGAGTCGCGAATTTTTTGTGGAGACCGCTGCAAGTATGGGTGAACACGTTGTTATGGTGTTGGCCTACTCAGGTGCAAAAGCGGTAGCAGGTGCGCTGTATTTTCGCTCCAGCGATACGTTGTACGGTCGTTACTGGGGATGTGAGTATGAATATGACGCGCTGCATTTTGAGGCTTGCTACTATCAGGGTATTGAATACTGCATCGCTAACGGACTGCAGCGTTTCGATCCCGGCGCGCAGGGTGAGCACAAGATCCAGCGCGGCTTTCGTCCTATCACTACCTGGTCCAATCACTGGATCGCTGATCCGCAACTGTCGGCAGCAGTGGGAGATTTCACCCGGCGCGAGGCGCTGCACAATGAGCAGTATCTCGAGTCTACGGCGCAAATGTTGCCGTTTAAGTGACCGTTCTACTGGCTGCTCAATAGGAGTGCGGCGAATGGCTCTTCGCAGGCTTCAAGCTCGGAGCGCGGTATATCTGCCGCTTCAACTGGTCGACGGTGGCTTTTCGCGGGTAAACACCAGTTCGCGCGCGCTGGATTCGGCTTTGTTGTAACGGTAACCGCCTGTTTTAAATTTTTTCAGGTCATCCGGCTCATTCAATTCGTTCTCAATAATAAAGCGCGCCATTTGCCCACGCGCCTTCTTGGCGTAAAAGCTGACAATCTTGTAACCGTCTCCTTTGCGCTCCTTAAATATCGGCGTAACCACATCCGCATCGAGTGCTTGTGCCCGCACCGCGCGGAAATACTCCTTCGACGCCAGGTTCACCAGCACTTTCGTGCCCGACTTACGCACTGCTGTACTGAGTGCTCCGGTAATGTCGTCACCCCAAAATTCATACAGGTTTTTACCGCCGCGGTTAGCGAACGGCAATCCCATTTCCAGCCGGTAGGGCTGCATCAGGTCGAGCGGGCGCAACACGCCATATAGGCCGGAAAGAATACGCAGATGCTGATGGGCAAAGCCCAACTGCGCCGCGTTCAAAGTCTCGGCCTCCAGCCCAACGTAGACATCGCCCTTAAACGCAAGCAGTGACTGTTTGGCATTGCGTTTATTGAACGGTTGGTGCCAATCCATAAAGCGTCGGTGGTTGAGCTCAGCGATATTCTCGCTCACTCCCATCAAGCCTCTGATATCACTGGCGTCAAGCGCACGAGCGTCCTCCACCAGTTCGGCCGCACGCGCCAAGAACTGCGGCTGCGTGGCTTTGCTGATCGCTGCAGGACTCTCAAAATCCAGTGTTTTAGCGGGTGAAATTACGGTTAACATCGTGTCTCATCCAAGTTATGGCGTTGTGCGAGAATATCTTTTCACGTCGGGGATAACGCTATGATACCCTTCGACCCGATAATCAAAAAGACTTATCCACCATGCCTATATTGCACGCCTGTGTGCATCATATTGACACCTTCACGGAACACTGCGGTCGCCTGCTCGCCTGGCTCCTACTGTTCATGGCCATACTGACGACTTGCGTTGTGGTGCTGCGCTATGGCTTTAGCATCGGCTCGATCGCCACACAGGAAGCGGTGACTTACATGCACGGCGGCGCATTCCTGCTGGGTTCAGCATACGCGCTAAAAAAGGGGGCGCATGTGCGCGTTGATATTTTCTACCGCAATTTTAGTGCCCGCACCCGCGCCTGGATAAACAGCCTTGGTGGCATCGTATTTTTGATGCCACTGTGCGCCTTCATTCTGTTGAGCAGCTTCGGGTATGCCAGTGAATCGTGGTCAATGCGCGAAACCTCTGCCGAACCGGGTGGCATACCAGCAGTATTTTTACTCAAGACGCTGATTCCACTGATGGCCATTAACCTCGCCGTGCAGGGCTTAGCGGAAATTTTGCGCAGCGCGCTGCTGCTAGTCGAAGGCACCGCCTCTTAGTGGAATACCTGTCTCTGTATTTGTTCGCCGCGGTCTGTTTACTGCTGATGCTCGGCTATCCGGTGGCGTTCACCCTTGCAGGCACAGCACTGGCTTTTGGCGCAGGCGGTGTGCTCTTTGGGGTTTTCGATGCGAGCTTCCTGTCTGCGCTGCCGGGTCGAATCTTCGGCACAATCAACAACACTACATTGATCGCCGTGCCGTTGTTTATCCTGATGGGTAATATTCTGGAGAAATCACGCGTCGCAGAAGAGCTACTCGATAGCATGGCGCGCCTGTTTGGCGGCGTGCGTGGCGGACTGGGTATCTCTGTCGTAGTCGTCGGCATGTTTCTGGCAGCGAGTACCGGCATTGTGGGTGCCACCGTAGTGACGATGGGCCTGTTATCGCTACCCACTATGCTGCGCAGTGGCTACAGCCCTTCGCTTGCCGCCGGGACTATTTGCGCAACCGGCACTCTGGGACAAATTATCCCTCCGTCTATTGTCCTTGTCATGCTCGGCGACATACTCTCCAACGCCTACCAGCAAGCGCAGCTCAAAATGCATGTGATCAACCCCAAAACGGTTTCTGTCGGAGACCTATTTGTCGGCGCCTTGATACCGGGCATGGTACTGATTGCGCTGTATATCCTCTACCTGCTTATCCAGGCACACCTTAAGCCGGAGACAGCGCCCGCCAGCCACCTGCAGCCGATTACATTGGGGCAGGTATTGCGCAGCCTGCTGCCCCCGCTGTTGCTGATCGGCGTGGTGCTCGGCTCCATCATGGGCGGTGCGGCAACACCCACAGAGGCCGCCGGCATCGGGGCGATTGGCGCACTCCTTCTGGCCATTGCCAAGGGGCAGATGAACTGGTCGCGACTGCGAGAGACCGTGCAGAACACGCTGGAAGTGACCTGTATGGTATTTATGATTCTTATCGGCGCCGCTGTCTTCTCGCTGGTTTTTCGTGGCTTTGGTGGTGAGGAGTTGATTCACGAGTTTTTCAATGGGCTACCGGGCGGCGTTATGGCCGCCACACTGGTGGTAATGCTATTGATCTTCCTTTTAGGGTTTATTCTCGATTTCATCGAAATCACTTTCGTGGTCGTGCCAATTGTCGGCCCCATTTTATTGGCCATGGGCGTAGACCCCGTTTGGCTGGGCATCATGATCGCGCTCAATCTGCAGACCTCATTCCTCACCCCGCCCTTTGGGTTTGCGCTGTTTTACCTGCGCGGCGTGGCACCTGAATCGGTGCCAACCGGCGCTATCTACCGGGGCGTGGTTCCCTTTATACTCATACAGCTTGGGCTTTTGGTGGCGCTGTGGTTTTGGCCACAGATGGCCACCTGGTTACCGGCTGCCCTAAAATAAACTACGCTATCCAAACACAGAAGGCATTTATATGAGCGATATCGATACTGCGCCCGTACCCCACGGCGAACTGGCCCTGCAGACAGTGACTATGCCCAAGGACACCAATGCCAATGGCGATATATTCGGCGGCTGGCTGTTATCGCAAATGGATATTGCCGGGATGATCACCGCCAGTGAAGTCGCTAACGGCCGGGTAGCCACAGTGGCCGTTGATGGTATGGCGTTTCTAACGCCTGTCCACGTGGGGGCGGTCGTATCCTGTTACTGCGATGTGCTGGAAGTGGGTCGCAGCTCCATCCGTATTATCGTGGAAGTGTGGATCAACTCGCAGCACGACCGCGAGCCGATCAAAGTCACGGAAGGTGAGTTTGTGTTCGTCTCGATCGATGAGAAAGGGCGTACCCGGGCTATTTAGCGCCAAGCGCACCTGCATGCTAGCGCTCGGGGCATCAACTCAAACTTGAGACTTTAGGTTCATTCCAGTGATCGGCTCTGGCAGGAACAGCGTCTTCGCTCGCTTCCCCTATTGCAGACCCAGCCGATGCTCGCGAGCGAATTGCACCTTCCCGACCAAATCGGTCAGCCTAACTCCAACCATCTAATCGCCAATACGAAGATTTATACAAACAGGCCGCAGAGTTTTTACAAGCCTAGTACTCGTCGTCGCCGAGCGCCTCGTCACGGGCATTAATATAAGCCTGCTCTGAGATATGGTGATAACTTCTTACACCCGAATAAAAGGTACGGTAAGACTCATAGACCTTCGCTGCCATCGGATCTGATGCCACCAATTTCTGCATCGCCACTTGCGTACCCTTCCATAATGCCCGCAAAACGTCGTCGGGCAGGCGCCGTAACTGCACGCCATGTTCGTTCACCAGGCTTTGCAGCGCCGCATTATTGCGTGCGGTGTACTCATCCAGCATATCCTGATTGGCCGCGCGCGATGCCGTCCGCACTATTGCTTGCAGATCTTCGGGCAGGGCTTCAAGCGAGCCCTTGTTTACCACAAACTCCAGAATAGAACCCGGCTCATGCCAGCCCGGGTAATAGTAATACTTGGCCACCTCATGAAAACCGAGGACTTGATCGTTATAAGGGCCAACCCACTCCAGTGCGTCGATGACTCCCGTTTGCATGGAGGTGTAGAGTTCACCTCCGGGAATCGTCACCGCGGTGCCACCTGCCGCTGCAAATACTTCTCCGGCGAGCCCCGGGATGCGCATCTTGAGGCCCTTGAGATCCTTGATGGAATTGATTTCCTTGTTAAACCATCCGGCCATTTGCACGCCCGTACTACCGCCGGCCATGGGCACCAGATTGTGCGGTGCATACGCTTCCTGCCACAGTTCCAGGCCGCCGCCATAGTGCAGCCAGCCGTTCATTTCCTGCGCATTAAGCCCAAAAGGTACTGACGTGAAGAAAACAGAGGAGGGAACTTTGCCTTTCCAGTAATACGCGGCACCATGGCCGGCATCCACAACGCCCTGCGATACAGCGTCAAATACCTCCATAGCCGGGACAATTTCACCGGCCCCGTAGACGTGTACCGTCAGGCGACCATCACTCATCACCTTGACCAGCTCGGCAAAATTTTCAGCCGCCATGCCCAGGCCGGGAAAATTCTTGGGCCAGGTAGTGATCATCTTCCATTGGTAATGCTGGCCCGTTGCGCCAGCGATGCTGTGAGTGTCGTTGACCGGCACGGCACCCGCGCGGTCGGTGGCCCACAGTCCCAGTGTAGCCACCAGCGCCCCTACCAGCAGCAAGATA
Organism: Halioglobus sp.; assembly: GCA_041688425.1. GTDB lineage: Bacteria > Pseudomonadota > Gammaproteobacteria > Pseudomonadales > Halieaceae > Marimicrobium. The sequence goes on from JBDNIE010000275.1 coordinate 38,707, forward strand.
ACCAGCGGAGCGTACCGTTTTTCCAAAGAACTATTATCCATGCTTCATCCGTCCGGAACGTAGTGCCGTTACATCAACTGCAGGTTGGCGTATTGCAGTACCAGCCATTTGCCGCCTTCGTCGTCAAAATTCACTTGCACCCGCGCACTGGCGCCACGCCCTTCGAAGTTCAACACGACACCCTCGCCGAAAACCTGATGGTAGACGCGCTGCCCCAACGACAGATCAGTGTCCGGCACTTGGGCCTGGGAAAAGCTACTCACAGGCTGAGTGATCGTGCCGCGCAGTCGCACTTCCTGCAGTAACTGGGCCGGAATTTCACGCACAAACCGTGACGGGGTGTTATAGGATTCACTACCGTGAAGACGTCGACTCTCGGCATAAGTCATCACCAGCTTTTCCATGGCGCGCGTAATGCCGACATAGCAGAGTCGACGCTCCTCCTCCAGACGGCCAGGCTCTTCAAGGCTCATGCGGTGAGGAAACAGGTTTTCCTCCATGCCCGCCAGAAAAACCAGCGGAAACTCCAGCCCCTTTGCAGAGTGCAGGGTCATCAATTGTACACTATCCTCGTGCTCATCCGCCTGAGCGTCACCCGCATCCAGTGCCGCCCTGTCGAGAAACTGTTGCGCAGCAGAGAGTTCCCCCTCCTCCGGCACAAACTGCTTGGCAGCACTGATCAGTTCCTCCAGGTTTTCTATCCGCGCCTGACCTTTCTCGCCCTTCTCACTTCTGTGGTGGTGATAGAGCCCCGAATCGCGTACCGCATGATCGACCAATGTCTCCAGCGGTAGCGCGTCTAGACCGCTGTCGAGGTCATCGATTAACGTGGCAAAGCCTTGCAGCGCGCTGAGGGCCCTTGTTGGCAGAAGTTTCTCTTCCAGCACGGCAGCGACGGCTTTCCAGAGCGTGATGCCTCGGGAGCGAGCACACTCGCGCAAAGTATCGAGTGTCTTGCTGCCAATGCCGCGCGTAGGGATATTGATGACGCGCTCCACGGCAGCGTCGTCACCCCGATTAAGCATCAGGCGCAGGTAGGCGAGGGCATTGCGAATTTCCAGTCGTTCGTAGAAGCGCTGTCCACCATAAATACGATACGGCGTGCCGCTGCGAATGAGCGCCTCCTCCAACACCCGCGATTGCGCATTGGAACGGTACAAAATAGCCACCGAGGATCGCGCGTTGCCATCGAGCAACCATTGCTCGGCCTGCTCGACAATATAACGGGCCTCATCGTGTTCGTTATAGCCGGCATAAAGGCTGATCGGCTCGCCCTCTGCCCCAGCCGTCCACAGCTCCTTACCCAAGCGGCCAAAATTGTGGGCGATGATGCCGTTAGCCGCCTGCAGAATGGTCTGCGTGGAGCGGTAGTTCTGCTCGAGGCGAATCATACGGGTGCCCGGGAAATCTTCCGTAAAGCGCTGAATATTTTCAATTTTAGCGCCGCGCCAACCATAGATGGATTGGTCATCATCACCCACAGCAACCACCGGAATCTGCTTGCCCGCAAGCACCCGCAGCCAGGCATACTGCACCGTGTTGGTGTCCTGAAATTCGTCCACCAGTATCTGCCGAAAGCGTCCCTGATAGTGCTGCAATACTTGTGGGCTCTTCAGCCACAGCTCATGCGCACGCAACAACAGTTCGGCGAAATCGACCATGCCAGCCCGTTCGCAAGCAACCTCATAAGCACGGTATACCTGCAACATGGTTTGAGCGAATAAATCACCGGGGGGTGCGTTGACATGCGCACTGCGCAGTCCCTCGTCTTTCTGCCCGTTGATATACCACATTGCCTGCTTTGGCGGCCAACGCGACTCGTCGAGATCCAGCTCGCGGCAGACGCGTTTAACCAGGCGCAGCTGATCATCACTGTCCAGAATCTGGAAATTCTGCGGCAGGCCAGCCTCCTGCCAGTGCGCTTTCAACAGGCGATGCGCCAGCCCGTGGAAGGTACCTACCCACATACCGCGCGAGGGAATGTGCAGCATCTCCTCAATGCGGTTACGCATCTCGCGCGCCGCCTTATTGGTAAAGGTTACCGCCAGAATAGACCACGGAGAGAAATCCTCCGCTTTGATCAGCCATGCGATGCGATGCACCAAAACCCGAGTCTTGCCACTGCCGGCACCTGCCAGGACCAGCATGTTCTGGTTATCGGCGGCGACAGCATCGCGCTGGGCATCGTTCAGGGGAGAGAGAATTTCGGATACATCCATCGGGCCATTCTAACTAAATTCCGCCGCACGGATGTAAACTTAATTGCGCACCTCCCCAAGCCCTGAGAGCTTACTGATTCCGCCCACGATAGGGGTGTCGGCGCGCCCTGCAGGAAACGCTGCTGGTGCAGCTGCCAACACCAGAGCAGCGAGGAAATTACGCAATGGGTCTGTTATGATCACTGCCGATTATCGAGACGCACGGGTGTGCACAAGCCATGACAAAAAACGATGACAATTACTCGAAGAATGGTAAAGAGCCCTCGAATGGCTATGGCCCCAAGCCTCCCCAGAAAGATCAACGACAAGAGCCTACCTTCGGCCGCTACGATGATGACGACAGTTACGAGGAGCCTGATCGGGACTCCGACTACACCTCGGGATACCACACCGATGATGTCGAGGACGAAGAGGAATACGAGGACGATTTTGCTGAAGATGATGACCACGATCTATTCGAAGAGGAGGATTTGCAGGACGACGCAGAGCTTACCGAAGAGGACGAGCCCGAGGCCTGGCTTGAGGATGATGAATACGAGAATGAAGACAGCCGCCAGAGCTGGCCGCTGGGCCTGATCGCAGTCGGTGTTGTTGCCTTGATATTGCTGGTCGCCGGAGGATACGGTGTCATGCAGCAGCGCGCCGCCACCGAGGAAGAGCTGCGAAAATTGCAGGAGGCCTTGTCTACGACCTCGATCCCCGGGGATGCCAGTGCCAGTCGCGATGCTCTGGCAGGACTGCAGTCGGACTATGATGCACTGGCTAAAGAGTTGGAGAATCTGCGGCTGGAGAACAGCTCTCTGGCCGATACCGTTACCGGGCTGGCAGGACAACTGGGAGATCAACAGGTAGCGCCAACAGGCGTAAGCCCCGCTGGCAGGCGAGCGGCCAGCACAGCGACGCAACCTGCTCAACCGGTCGCCGCCAAACCCGCTGCGCCTGCGCCGCCAGCTGCCAAGCCAACCCCCGCGCCAGCAGCCGCCAAGCCCGCACCACCCCAGCCGGCTGTGGCTGTCATTTCAGGTCCGTGGTTCGTGAACTTTGGCAGCTATGCTACACGCAATATGGCAGTGTCCTGGGCCGCACGGCTGCGCCCTGGTGCAGGTGAAGTGATTATTTTGCCCACTAGCAGCGACGGCAAGACGCTGTATCGGCTCAGGGTCATTGGCCTGGCTGACCGGGACGTCGCGAAAGGGGTCGCCCGCAAACTCGAGACCGAGTTACGCGTGGCCGAGCTGTGGGTGGGCAAAGACTGACACCGCGGCTAACGCTGTACTGACTTGGCAGGAGAGCACTCTCCTGTTAATGTTTTTCTTTAAATCAACCAACAAGGGTAAAGCAATAATGAACAACACTATCAAGCTGGCAATCTTGGGTATGGTTTTTACGAGCGCGGCAAGCTTTGCGGATGACTGCGCAGTACCGAACACGCCCACCCTACCGGTCGGCGCAGATGCAACGCTAGAACAAATGCTGGTAGGGCAAGAGGCCGTTAAAGAGTATCAGGCTGCTAATACCTCATACCGTACATGCCTGGACCCCCAAATAGCCGCTGCCGAATCGGCTGCTGCCGGGGACTCTCCAGGACCTGAACTAGTAGAAGCGCTGAAAGTGCTTACCGATAGCTTCAACGAGTCCGTTTCCAAGGAAGAGGGCCTTGCTGCCCGGTTCAATGAGCAGCTGCGCGAATATAAGGAAGCGAATCCCAGCTAGTATTGCGATGCAGCTGTTTTGGGCTGAGTACCTCGAAATGACGGCAGGGGCATTTACCCTGCTGTTCTTTGCTTATGTCTCGCTACTGATAACCTGGCCGATATTTTTGTGGTTGGAGAAGGCGACACCTGCGCACACCAACACACCCCACTCCAACTATTCGTTGAATTGGAAAATCACCTGGAGCAATCTCCTGCTTGCACCGTGCTTTGTCGCTCTCATGGTATGGGCAACCGTCTATGTGGCTGGCATGACCGGGCTGCCGCGTTTAAGTCTCCCAACCTCCGAACTGTCGGTTGGTATTCCCGTGTTGGATATTATTCTGCAGGGGAGCGTAATCTTCTTCACCGCCTGTTTTCTGCTGGAGTTTTCCTATTACTGGTGGCACCGCGCACAGCATCAGATACCCGTGCTCTGGGAACTTCACAAATTGCACCACAGTGATGAAAACCTTAACGCCACCACAATTTATCGTTCGCATTTTCTGGAACCGACCGGTCAGGCGCTATTCAGGGGTCTGACGATTGGCCTGATATTTGACACGACTGAGTCTCCCCAGACTATCCTCGCAATTGTGGCTGCGGGGCTATTGCCTGCTATATGGGATTACTTTATCCATGCCAATGTCAGGATTGACGCACTGCACCGGTTACTGCCGTTTTTCTCGATTCCGCAATATCACTGGATACACCACTCAAAGTTGCCCCAGCACCGGGATAAAAACTTTGCTATTTTTCTGCCGATGTTTGATATCGCATTTGGTACCTACTACCGGTCCAAGATGGATGAGTACCCGCCCACGGGTTTATCCTCAGGCGAGAAGATTGAATCCCTATGGAAGGCACACACCGGACCCTTTACAGCATGGGCACAGATGTTGAAGAACCGAAAAATACCAATCCCGGATAAACATCCAAATTGACACGGCCCACTTCGTCTATTTACTGACACTGGTTTATTCGGTGAAAAACGACCGCAGTTCACCCCCCTTTCACAAAGCGATAGCGCTGTGGCCATCGTGTGGCAGGATAATGCTTCTGTTTTCTATGCCCCCATCAACTACAACGATGATGCTTTTTTCGAGAATGACCCTGGGCCGCTGGCAACAGCGGCGGTCAATTTATCTACCCTGTCGGACCTGTTTTTACCACTCTACTATTTTCCCACTGCGCGCAGGCTAAGGCCAATTTCAGTATCGACCCGCTTAACCGCTATTACATCGGCATGAACGGTGCGGTGATCATCGGTGTGGTTCCGGTTTTGGCTCACGCTGTTGACCTGTAAAGAGCCTCTTCATAATTACGGCGCCAGGCAGCATTCTCACTCCCGGCGGGCGGGGCCGGGCGTTGGCGAAAGCGTTCTCCAGGGGCGGCCGTCGCATTCCTCGTAGTATCTGCAATCACTGCGACAACCGCGGCATGGCAGGCGCTTGCCATAGGTCACCGGTGCCTTTGATGTAGCTTTGTTTGATGTTGCCCCGTTCTCGGTTGTCATTGTTGCTATCCCTGGATGGTCTGTTGTTGATTTGTTCCCGGTGCAGGCCAGCGTCACTCAACCGTAACTGACTTCGCCAGATTGCGGGGTTTATCGACGTCGGTGCCTTTTTGTAAGGCGACGTGGTAGGACAACAACTGCAGCGCTACCGTGTAAACAATAGGTTTTAACACCTCGGGGCAATGCGGCATTGGCAATACCTGCACCCTGTCTTCATCGGCGAAGCCGGCTTCGCGGTCGGCGAATACGAACAGCTCACCGCCGCGCGAGCGCACTTCTTCGAGGTTGGATTTCAGTTTCTCCAGCAGCTCATCGTTCGGCGCTACCGCAACCACCGGCATGTCATCGTCCACCAGCGCCAGCGGGCCATGCTTGAGTTCGCCTGCGGGGTAGGCTTCTGCGTGAATGTAGGAGATTTCTTTCAGCTTCAATGCCCCTTCCATAGCGATAGGGTACTGGATACCGCGCCCCAGAAACAGAGCATGCCGTTTGGGAATGAACGCTTCGGACAGCTTCTGTATCGCCCCGTTTAGCTCCAGCGTCTGACGCACGTAGTGTGGCAGTGTGCCCAGGGCTTCGATGATGTCTTGCTGTCGTGCTGATGACATATCACGACGCCGGCCCAGCACCAGAGTCAGCATTAACATAGCCACCAGCTGGGTGGTGAACGCCTTGGTCGAGGCAACGCCTATTTCAGTACCTGCCTTGGTCAGGAATACCAGATCACATTCGCGCACCAGGGAGCTGTTGTCGACATTGGAGACTACCAGACTGCCAATAAATTCGCCCTCAGCAGCATTGCGAAGTGCGGCCAGCGTATCGGCCGTTTCTCCGGACTGCGAAATCGCTACCAGCAGTGTCCCTTCGTGTTGCACCCGCTTGCGATAGCGAAATTCTGAGGCAACTTCCACTTCACAACTGATACCGGCAATTTCCTCCAGCCAATAGCGCGCTACCATACCGGCGTGATAACTGGTGCCGCAGGCCACTATCTGAACATTCTTCACGCGATCGAACATGGCTGTGGCGCCGTTGCCAAAGCATGCTTCTATCTGGTTGACGTTGCTGGCTCCGGCAAACGTTGCCTCAAGTGCTACCGGCTGCTCAAAAATCTCCTTGATCATATAATGATCAAAATCACCTAACTCTGCGGTTTCGAAGGCTTCTTTGATGCGCGTAGTGGGTCGCTCTATGGCCTCACCTGCCAAAGTAAACACTCGCACACTGGCCGGTGTAATCTCTACCAGGTCGCCCTCTTCGAGATAGATAAATCGATCGGTCACCTGACGCAGGGCCATCTGGTCAGAGGCCAGGAAATTCTCCCCAATGCCCACGCCAACCACCAGCGGACTGCCCTTGCGGGCGCCAACGACTAAATCCGGACTGGAGGTGTCGATGACTGCCAGCGCATAGGCACCTTCCAATCGCGCCACGGTTTTTTGCATCGCTTGGAGTAAAGTCGCTCCAGACTCCAGAGCCCCATGCAGGAGATGCACGATGACCTCTGTGTCCGTGGCAGAGGACATCTCATAACCGGCGTCGATCAGCTCTTTTCGCAGAGTCGCGTGATTCTCAATAATGCCGTTGTGCACCAGCGCAACGCGCTGCCCGGATGTATGTGGGTGGGCATTTTCCTGACAGGGCTTACCGTGTGTCGCCCAGCGGGTATGCGCGATACCGGTACTACCATAGAACGGATGCTCTTGTTGCGCGGCCTCCAGTTCCTTGACTTTGCCATTGCGCTTGTGAAGCTGCAGGTGCTGGTGGTCATCGATCAACGCCATACCCGCTGAATCGTAACCTCGGTATTCCAGACGCCGGAGACCCTCCAGCAGAATTTCAGACACTTCACGCCGCGCGGCGCCGGCCACAATGCCACACATAAGTCAGTCCTTGCTGCCGCGTTTATCGGGGCGTTTGTCGGGGCGTTTCCAGCCTTTGATATTACGCTGGCGCGCGCGGCTAACGGCCAGCTCACTTTCACCTACGGTACTGGTAACCGTCGAACCGGCGGCGACAAACCCCCCATGCTCTATACGCAAAGGAGCGACCAGCGTGCTATTTGATCCAACAAAAACACCGTTACCAATTTCAGTTTTGTGCTTATTGATGCCATCGTAATTACAGGTGATGGTACCCGCGCCAATATTCACTTCTGCGCCCATATCACAATCACCGATATAGCTCAGGTGATTCACTTTACTGCCGGGCCCAATGTTAGCCTTCTTGGTTTCGACAAAATTACCGATTCGAGCGCCATCTGCCAATACGGTCCCAGGACGCAGCCTTGCATAAGGACCCACATTGCAGTCTTTACCAATGATGGCTTCCTGCAAATGACTCATGGGATGAATGATAGAGCCATCGGCCACGGTGACATCGGACAATATGCAATTGGCGCCAATCGAGACGTCATTACCCAGCTTAACTTCACCTTCAAAAACGACATTAATATCAATGAATACTTCCTGGCCACAGACCAGGTTGCCACGGATATCCAGGCGTGCCGCATCGGCAATACTCACGCCCTGGCGCATCAACTCCTCAGCCTGCCGCCGCTGATATTCGCGCTCCACCTGATTGAGCTGGACACGGTCGTTGACGCCGAGAATCTCCAGTTCGCATTCCGCCGTACAGGACGCCACCGTGTTTCCCTGGGAAACCGCCAGGCGAATGATATCCGGAAGGTAGTACTCACTCTGTTGGTTGTTATTGTCCACACGCGGCAAGTACGTCTTAAAATCCTGCGCAGGAGCAGCCAATAGTCCTGTATTTATTTCCTGTAATAGCCGCTGACTAGCGCTGGCGTCTTTGTCCTCAACCACGCCGACCAAGGCGCCGTGCTGGTCTCTGAGAATCCTGCCGTAACCCTGGGGATTTTGCAGTGTGGCGGTCAACAACGCCGGGCCTTCCTGCGCTTTTTCCACCAGATGTTGCAGCGTGCTCAGCCGCGTTAAAGGCACATCGCCGTAAAGCACCAGCACCACGCTGTCTTTGGCGATAGCGGGTAAGGCCTGCATCACAGCATGACCGGTCCCCAGCTGCTGCTCTTGTACCACCCAATTGATGTCGTAATGCGGCAGTGCATCCTGTACTTGTTGGCTGCCATGACCAACCACAACATGCAGAGCGCGCGGACCGAGGTTTTGCGCGGTCCGTATCACATGCTCCAGGAGCGGCTTTCCGCCCACGGCGTGCAAGACCTTGGGCAGACGGGATTTCATACGTGTTCCCTGGCCTGCGGCGAGGATCACGATTTCCAGGTTCATAGCAACGGGTTTCCTTCCTACTCGTTTGTCATGCGATTGAAGACAGATTTACCGTGTGTAGTGTGCATCATTATGGCCTGCGCGGTATCCATCGCCAACAGCTGCAGTGTGAAGCATTTATCAACTGGCAAAAAAAACCCCGGCATGACCGGGGCTTATTGCAACGACCTACTTGGCGCAGGGTACTAACCACGACCCGCCCGATTTCGCATTTTACGCAGTGTCGCCAACTGGGCTGCTGCCTCCGCCAACTGCGAGGACGCGCGCCCGTAATCGAAATCGCCCGTTTGATTGGCCAATTCGATCTCTGCTGCCTTACGCGCCTCTTCAGCGGCGGCCTCATCAACATCATCCGCACGAATAGCGGTATCCGCAAGAATAGACACAACGCCCGGCTGAATCTCAAGAAATCCACCGGAGACATAAAACACCTGCTCGCCGCCACCTTGAGCGACAATGCGCACAGGACCGGGCACCAGTGCAGTCAGCAAGGGTGCATGACCATAGCTTACGCCCAGCTCTCCGAGTTCACCCGTTGCTACCAACAGTTCCACCAGTCCAGAGAAAATTTCCTCCTCTGCACTGACGATGTCGCAATGAATGGTCATTGCCATATTCTAGCCTCCCAAATATCTTTCTGCGACCTACAGTTTTTTGGCTTTCTCGACCGCTTCTTCAATACTGCCAACCATGTAGAAAGCCTGCTCAGGGAGGTGGTCGTATTGGCCTGCAAGAATACCCTGAAAGCCTGCGATAGTTTCCTTCAGCGACACGTATTTACCCGGGGAGCCGGTAAAGACTTCCGCAACGTGGAAGGGCTGCGACAGGAAGCGCTCGATTTTGCGCGCCCGCGCGACAGTCTGCTTATCTTCCTCGGAAAGTTCATCCATACCCAGAATGGCGATGATGTCCTTCAGCTCTTTGTAACGCTGCAGTACAGTCTGCACCCCGCGTGCCGTATCGTAATGCTCAGCACCAATTAACAGCGGGTCCAGCTGGCGTGAAGTAGAATCCAACGGATCAACCGCAGGGTAAATACCCTTCGCGGCGATATCCCGGCTCAGCACCACAGTGGAATCGAGGTGAGCAAAGGTTGTTGCCGGAGACGGGTCGGTCAAATCGTCAGCCGGCACATACACCGCTTGAATTGAGGTGATTGATCCGACCTTTGTCGAGGTGATGCGCTCCTGCAACACGCCCATTTCTTCGGCGAGCGTGGGCTGATACCCCACCGCTGAGGGCATACGGCCCAGCAGCGCAGAAACCTCGGTTCCCGCCAGCGTGTAACGATAGATATTGTCGATGAACAGCAGTACGTCTCGACCTTCGTCGCGGAATTTTTCCGCCATGGTCAAGCCAGTAAGCGCAACGCGCAAGCGGTTACCGGGCGGTTCATTCATCTGACCGTAAACCATGGCCACTTTAGAATTGCTGAAGTTCTCAACGTCAACGACCTTGGATTCCTGCATTTCGAAGTAGAAGTCGTTCCCTTCACGAGTCCGCTCACCCACGCCGGCAAAAACAGACAAACCGGAGTGCTCGGTCGCGATGTTGTTGATCAACTCCATCATGTTGACTGTCTTGCCCACGCCAGCACCGCCGAACAAGCCGACCTTACCGCCTTTGGCAAACGGACAAACGAGGTCAATCACCTTAATGCCGGTTTCCAGCAGTTCGTCGGAGGCCGACAACTCCTCATAAGCCGGCGCCTTACGGTGAATAGAGGCGCGCTCTTTCTCCCCGATAGGACCGCATTCGTCGATGGGGTTTCCCAGTACATCCATGATGCGGCCGAGTGTTTCTATGCCGACCGGCACCATGATAGGCGAGCCGGTGTTCTCCACCGCCAAACCGCGGCTAATACCTTCGGAAGCACCCATAGCGATAGTACGCACCACGCCATCACCCAACTGTTGCTGTACTTCCAGCGTCAGGTCTTTTTCAGTGACCTTTAATGCATCGTAAACCTTGGGCACCACATCGCGCGGAAATTCCACATCGATGACCGCGCCGATAATTTGTACGATTCGACCGCTGCTCATGTCCGGATCCTCTATCTCAAAGTTCAATTCTGTTTGGCTGGGGGCGTCGCGCTGTTCACGATTGCCGGATGCCTTGTCTTTTGTCATAACTGGCTTGGCGCGGGTATTACCCTATTGCCGCAGCACCACTCACAATTTCCGACAGCTCCTGCGTGATTGCCGACTGTCGAGCCTTGTTGTAAATCAACTGCAGATCATCGATCAGCTCACCGGCGTTTTCGGTGGCATTTTTCATTGCCAGCATACGCGATGCCTGCTCACAGGCGCCGTTCTCTACAACAGCTTGATAAACCTGCGACTCGATGTAGCGTGTCAAAAGCCCCTCCAGAAGCTCTTTCGCATCGGGCTCGTAAATGTAATCCCAGTGATGCTTCATCTCAGGACTTTCTTCACGCTCCAGTGGTAGCAACTGCTCCACCACCGGAATTTGCGTCATGGTATTAACGAACTCGTTGCTGACCAGAAACAAACGATCAATACGCCCTTGTTCATAAGCGTCCAGCATGGCTTTTACGCCGCCGATCAAATCTGCCAGGGAGGGCTTTTCACCTATGTCGCGAATGGCCGCCGTCACGTTACCGCCGTAACTGTTAAAGAACGCCGCTGCCTTAGCGCCGATAAGAGACAGTTCGATTTCAATGCCCTGATCGGCCCACTCTTTCATCGATTTCACAGTGCGCTTGAACAGGTTGATGTTCAAACCACCGCACAGACCCCGATCCGTGGACACCACCAAAAAACCAACGCGTTTGACCTCCCGCTGCTCCATATACATGTGCCGGTATTCCGGCGCTGCATTGGCGATATGGCCTACCACCGCGCGCATCCTGCGTGCATAGGGCTTGCCCAGACGCATACGATCCTGCGCCTTGCGCATTTTGCTTGCTGCCACCATTTCCATGGCGCTGGTGATCTTCTGCGTGCTACTGATGCTCGAGATCTTGGTACGTATTTCTTTTCCGGCTGCCATTTTACTGGTCCTCGGCCTACCAGGTCTGCGTGGCTTTAAACGTCTCGATGGCCGCCTTGAATGTGGCGTCTATCTCGTCGTTGTAGTCTCCGCTCTGCACGATGCGGCTCATCAACTCGCCGTGCTCAGAACGCATGTAAGCAAGCAGCGCATGTTCGAACGCGCCGATCTTATTCACTTCGATATCCTTGAGAAACCCCTCATTAGCGGCATACAACATTACGCCCATATCCGCTGTGCTCTGCGGTGAGTACTGCTTCTGCTTCATTAGCTCAGTAACGCGCTCACCATGATCAAGCTGTGCACGGGTGGCTTCATCCAGATCCGAGGCAAACTGCGAGAACGCTGCCAGTTCGCGGTACTGTGCCAGTGCAGTTCGAATACCGCCAGACAGCTTCTTCATGATCTTGGTCTGGGCAGCACCACCCACGCGCGATACGGAAATACCCGCGTTCATCGCAGGTCGGACACCAGCATTAAACATGTCCGCTTCGAGGAAGATCTGTCCGTCGGTAATAGAGATCACGTTGGTCGGTACGAAAGCGGAAACGTCACCCGCCTGAGTTTCAATCACAGGCAAGGCCGTCAGTGAGCCCGTTTTGCCTTTTACTGCGCCTTTGGTGAAGTTTTCGACGTAGCTTGCGTTCACGCGTGCCGCACGCTCCAACAGACGAGAATGCAAGTAAAACACGTCTCCGGGATAAGCTTCACGACCCGGCGGACGACGCAGCAACAGAGATATCTGGCGATATGCCCAGGCTTGTTTGGTCAGGTCATCGTAAATAATCAAGGCATCTTCACCGCGATCGCGGTAATACTCGCCCATAGTACAGCCCGCAAAAGGAGCAAGATACTGCATAGCAGCCGGATCAGATGCCGTCGCTGCAACAACAATCGTGTGTTGCATTGCGCCGTGTTCTTCCAGCTTGCGGACCACGGCAGCAACCGATGAGGCCTTTTGGCCGATCGCGACGTAAACGCATTTAATGCCTGAATCCTTCTGGTTGATGATGGCATCCACTGCGATTGCGGTCTTGCCAATCTGGCGGTCACCGATGATCAATTCCCGCTGTCCACGACCGATCGGCACCATAGCATCGATTGCCTTTAAGCCGATCTGCACGGGCTGGTCAACCGATTGACGAGCAATAACACCTGGAGCTACCTTTTCCAGTGCGTCTGTCTGAGCTGCGTTAATCGGACCCTTGCCGTCAATGGGGTTTCCCAATGCGTCAACAACACGGCCCTGCAGCTCTGGCCCTACCGGCACCTCAAGAATACGGCCCGTGCAGCGACAAGACTGGCCTTCAGCCAGACCTTTATAGTCGCCCAAAATAATGGCACCAACCGAGTCTCGCTCCAGGTTGAGCGCCATACCAAATATGCCGCCGTCAAATTCGATCATCTCGCCGTACATCACGTCGGCCAGACCGTGGATGCGAATGATGCCGTCTGTCACCGATACGACGGTACCGACATTGCGCGCTTCCGAGCTGACGTCGAGCTGATCGATACGTCGCTTGATGATTTCGCTAATCTCAGATGGATTCAGTTGCTGCATGCTGTGTTCCTCAATCCTATGTCTTAATTCTAGGAGTTCATTGCAGCGGCCAGCTTGTCCAGCCTGCCGCGTATGGAGCCGTCGATCACCAGATCACCGGCTCGGATTAAAACACCACCCAGCAGATTACTGTCGGTGAAAGTGCGTACCTTTACCTCGCGTTCGAGCTTCTTACCAAGCACCGCAGACAACTTGTCGCGCGCTTCATCGGCTAAATCGAAGGCTGACACAACTTCTACATCAACGGTCTTTTCCTGATTGGCTTTGTACTGCTCGAAAAGTGAGTAAATTTCCGGCAGCAACCCCAGGCGCTTGTTTTCAGCGAGCACACCAATGAAGTTGTGTGCCTGCACGCTGAGCGCATCACCACATACGTCACACAAGGTTTGTGCTTGCTGTTCCGCCGTCAAAGCGGGATCATTCAGGACCGCTTTCAAGGATTTGTCCGTCGCCACCGCTGCGGCCACAGACAGTTGCTCTTGCCACTGTGACAACTGCTTGTGTTCGCGCGCATGCTCGAACGCAGCCTTGGCGTAGGGTCGTGCTAGTGTGCTTAATTCCGCCATAGTGTCCTCGCCCTAGAGCTCTGCAGCCAGCTTATCAACCAGCTCGGCATGCGCTTTGGGATCTATCACTGCACCAAGGATTTTTTCGGCACCCGCCAGTGCCAGGATGGCTACCTGGCTGCGCAAATGCTCCTTGGCTCGGTTTGACTCCTGCTCAATTTCAGCGTGTGCTGCAATCTTCACGCGTTCTGCCTCGACAAGAGCAGCCTGTTTCGCCTCATCGACGAGTTGAGCACTGCGCTTATTGGCGGCATCAATGATGCCAGCGGCCTCATGCTTGGCATCCTTAAGACGCTCTACGGCTTTTTCCTGAGCCAACTCAAGATCATGGCTGGCACGATCAGCTGCAGCCAGACCAGCGGCAATCTTATTTTCGCGCTCCAGCATGGCAGCTATAATAGGCGGCCACACATATTTCATGCAAAACATGACAAAGCAGACGAAGGCAATCATCTGCCCGATAAGCGTAAGGTTAATATTCACGCCTTGCTCCTCACAGATTATAAAAAGTCGCGTTCACAGCGACCCCATTCCTGTCGGTGGTTGAATCAACCGGCGACAACGAAAATCAGGTACATCGCGATACCAACACCAATAATGGGGATCGCATCGACCAGGCCAGCGCCCAGAAAGAAGGTGACCTGCAGTTTGGGTGCTAACTCAGGCTGGCGTGCAGAGCCCTCAATGAGCTTGCCGCCCAACAGACCAATACCGATTGCGGCACCGAGACCACCCAAACCCAGCATAAGGGCGGCGGCAATGAAGATTAATTCAGGCATGTTTTTCTCCTAGCGTTTAGTAAGCGAAGTTTAAAAGTTAAGATAAATCAGTGATCCTCATGGGCCATACTGAGATATACAATCGTCAAAACCATGAAGATAAAGGCTTGCAACGGGATAATCAGAATGTGAAATATCGCCCAACCCACTTGCAGCAATCCCGCAGGTAGCATCCACATCACACCGGCACCGTATAAAGCAGCTATAAGGATAAAAATCATCTCACCCGCGTAGAGGTTTCCGAACAGTCGCAGACCGAGGGACACGGGTTTGGCCAACAGGCCTACTATTTCCATAAATAGGTTAACGGGGATGAATAACCAGTGGTTAAAGGGGGTCATGGTCAATTCCTTGACGAAACCGAAGCCCTTCACTTTGATCGAGTAGTAAAGCATCAGGATGAAAACGCCCAGTGCCATTCCAAGTGTGATGTTTGGATCAGTGGTAGGTACGATTTTTTGGTACTCAACACCTAGCAGCATAAACAACGAGGGAATCAGATCTACCGGTACAAGATCCATCAGGTTCATCAGCAACACCCAGACAAACACCGTCAAACCCAAAGGCGCTATCAGCTTATTGTGGCCGTGAAAGGTATCACGCACGGTATTATCAACAAATTCGACGGTCATTTCACACGCGTTTACCAGGCCACTGGGTACGCCGGTTTCGGCTTTTTTGGCAACACCGCGAAATACCCAGCAAAAGATAATGCCAAGCGCAATAGACCACATCATGGAGTCCACGTGGATAGCGTAGAAACCCATGGCTGAGATCTCGTCACCGCCGTTCGCGAAAACCCACGCGCCGTCTGCGCCAACGAATGAGCCGTCTGCCCTCTCAAAGCCATTCGGCAACTTGCCAAAGGTAAGATTGGTCAGGTGGTGAGTAATGTACTCAGCAACAGTTTGGGTTGAACCTGCCATCTATCAAAACACTCGCGTCTATCTATTCTGTTTCCGCCGGGGCCGTGTCAGCAACAACCAGCTTCCTGTAATTTGAGTCACCAGCATAATCAGGTAACCGCCGAACACTGCCGGGGCGTCTATTGGTCGCAATAACGCGAACACCAAGCCAAATCCCGCAATACTTAATACAAACTTTCCCACTTGGCCCGCGTAACTGGAGCGGGCAATACTGCTCGCAAATCGTGCGCCCCGCCACCTGAAAGCGAGAACCGCAAAATAGGCTTGTGGCACGATGGCGATCAAACCACCGCTGAGTACCGAGCAAGCAACAACCCTGTCGTATGCCAATAACGCAAGGCAAAACGGGGCAAGCAGTGCCAGTTGAGCCAGGGTTATACGGTGCACCGGCGGATGCGCTATTTCAGCACCTTTCATGAGCGACCCGCCCTGCCCTACTTGTGAATCGGATGCAGATATTCTTACCCGATTCGGGCGCGCAGTATAGGGGGATTACACAGCGGGTTCAACCTGATGTTGGGTGCTAAGTAGATAAATATTGGCGCTGTTCGCCACACTTTCGCAGCAATAAGTAGAGGGGTTTCTCCCCGCTAAAGATGCGCTACACCATGTTGTAGCGAATAAGTTAGCAACCACTAGATAGTGTGTTTTTGCGCAAGGCGCCTTCGCATGCAATGTAAACTACTTTATATGACGCAGTATTCCGTCGAGTTCATCAAGCGTGTTATAGGAAAGCACCAGCTTGCCGCGGCCTTTGGCGCTATGCTGAATGACCACCGGGGCGCCGAGCCGACGCGATAAGTCGTCCTGTAAATGCCGAATGTTGGGGTCGAGCTGTTTTGCCGGGGCATCATGGTTCTTATGCTCCAGAAAATTACGCACCAGGGCTTCCGTCTGGCGCACGGTCAAACCCTTGCCCACCACTGTGCGGGCGGCCTGTGATTGGTTTGCGCCGTCCAGGCCCAGCAATGCGCGGGCGTGCCCCATTTCCAGGTCGCCGTGCTCCACTAGCCGACGCACATCTTCCTGCAACGTCATCAGCCTGAGCAGATTCGCTACGGTTGAGCGTGACTTGCCCACGGCGGTCGCTACTTCCTGCTGCGTGAGTTCGAACTCGCGCTGCAAGCGCTGCAGTGATGCGGCTTCTTCGATAGGGTTGAGGTCCTCTCGCTGAATATTTTCGATAAGGGCCATGGCGATTGCAGCCTGATCAGAAACGTCGCGCACAAGCGCGGGAATAACGTCCAGTCCTGCGAGCTGAGTTGCCCGCCAGCGGCGTTCGCCGGCAATGATCTCAAATTTTTTGTCCGCGATTGGTCGCACCACAATGGGTTGCATAACGCCCTGTGCGATGATGCTATCGGCCAGTTCTCGTAGCGATTCAGGCTCTATGTCCCGGCGCGGCTGGTATTTGCCGCGCTGGATGAGATCTACTGGCAGCTCCCTCAGCAGGGACTCCTCCGCGGCCGACCCGGCCTGCAGATGAGTTGTGGACGTGTCGTGGTTGGCGGCTTGTGCTGCCTTGCTTGCTCCCAGCAAGGCGTCAAGGCCTCGCCCCAAACCCTTTTTTCTGGCCGACATTAACGCTCTCCGTTATTACTCGTCACTGTTTAAATCACTTTTCAGGTCACTGCTCAGGTCACTGCTCAGGTCACTGCTCAGGTCGATAGGCATGGTCAGGCCACTGCTGCGCGGTCTGTTGCTCCCAACGCCGTATAATTTCTCCAGCCAACGCCAGATAAGCCTTGGAGCCGCGGGAATTTTTATCGTAATACATGGCGGGCACCCCATGGCTTGGGGCCTCGGCAAGACGGATGTTTCTAGGCACTACGGTGCGGTAAACCTTGTCGCCAAAGTGCGATCGCAGCTGCGCCGATACATCGGTGGTGAGACTGTTGCGTGGGTCATACATCGTGCGCAGGATGCCCTCAATCTGCAGTGCGGTATTGAGCGTCTCAGCGACCCCCTCAATGGTGCGCACCAGCGCCGCCAGGCCCTCCAGCGCAAAGTACTCGCATTGCATGGCGATGATCACGCCGTCGGCCGCTACCAAAGCGTTGATGGTCAGCATGTTCAGTGAAGGAGGGCAGTCGATCAGGATATAATCGTACTGCCCGGAAACTTCAGCAAGGGCTGTGCGCAGGCGTTGCTCGCGCTGTTCAACAGACAGAAGCTCTACCTCCGCTGCCGTCAGATCGCCATTGGCCGGCAATACGTCATAACCACTGTCGCCCGCAGGACGAGTAATCAAATGAACGGGGGCCCGGTGCACCAGCACATCATAGACACTGCGTGCGATGGCGTACTTATCGACGCCGCTAGACATTGTTGCATTGCCCTGAGGATCGAGATCGACCAATAACACGCGCTGCTTCATTGCTGCCAGCGATGCCGCAAGGTTAACGCAGGTCGTGGTCTTGCCAACACCGCCTTTTTGATTTGCGATCGCGATAACTCTGGTCAAAGTAGTGCCCCTGGCAATATTGTTACGGTTGGCTAAGGCCCTGTTGATTCCCAATCACCACCAGATGACGCTGCTCATTAAGTCCCGGCACTGCTAACGGGTAAACAGTAGTCTGGGGATACTCGAGACTCAGCGCAGACAACTCATCGGCAGGATACGCACCCTTCATGGCCAAAAAGTACCCATCCGAAGCCAGCAGGTGGCGGCAACCATGCACCATATCCTGCAAGGATGCAAAAGCTCGGGACAACACGGTGTCAAAGGCGTCCGCAACGTAAAAGGACTCCACTCGAGCCTGGTGAACCACCATATTATCCAAGCCAAGGGCCGTTTTCACCTGAAAAAGAAAGCGCGCCTTTTTCCCATTGCTATCCAATACGTGAACCTCCCTGTCGTGGAACAGTATTGCCATAGGCACACCCGGCAGGCCTGCGCCGGCACCGACATCGAGAAGTGTGTGACCTACGACATAAGGCGCTATCGCCAGGCTGTCGAGCAAATGGCGTGTCACCATTTGCGACTCGTTGCGGATCGACGTCAGGTTGTAGGCCTTATTCCACTTCACTAACAGAGCCAGAAAGTCCAGCAAACGCTGGTGTTGACTGCGGTCAATGGAAAGCCCGAGCGCGTCGCATCCGCGCTGCAACTGCGTGCTGGGGTCTGACTCCAACTCAGGCTAACTTGCGTTGATTATTGGGTTCTTGCTGCTCGTCGCCACCCAGTGCGCCGCGCTTTTTGAGGTAGATCAGCAGCAGCGCGACAGCGGCGGCCGTCACACCCGGTATACGCCCTGCGCGCGCCAGCGTATCGGGACGGGCAGCGCTCAGCTTCTGTTTTACCTCGTTGGACAGTCCATCGACCGCGTTGTAGTCCAGATGGGCTGGCAGCGCGGTATTTTCATGCCTGTGCAAGCGCGCGATATCGTCTTTCTGCCGGTCTATATAGCCGGCATACTTAGCCTGTATTTCCACTTGCTCTGCCGCCTGCAGGTCAGTCGTCGGCTCCCCCACCAAACCGGCTAAGTCATGGTACCCCAGCTCCGGGCGTTTTAGCAGATCGGCAAGAGAGTACTCGTGTGCCATCGGATTTTTCAACTTGTCTGCCAGTGCATCCGCCTGTGGTGTATTGGGATGAATCCAGCTTGTCGCCAGGCGCGCTGTCTCGTAGGCGATGGCCTCGCGCTTTTGCTCAAACCGTGCCCAGCGCGCATCGTCTACCAGGCCCATTGCTCTGCCTTGTTCGGTTAGGCGCAGATCCGCGTTGTCTTCGCGCAACAGCAGACGATATTCCGCTCTGGAAGTAAACATACGATAGGGCTCCAGCGTGCCCATCGTGATTAGATCGTCAACCAGCACTCCGATGTAGGCCTCATCGCGGCGCGGGCACCAGGGCGCTTCGCCGCGTGCTGCCAGACCCGCATTAAGGCCCGCCAACAATCCTTGGGCCGCTGCCTCCTCGTAACCGGTGGTGCCGTTTATCTGCCCTGCAAAATACAATCCCGGTACTGCCTTGGTTTCCAACGAGGCGCTGAGATCGCGCGGATCAAAGAAATCGTATTCGATAGCGTAACCGGGCCGCGTGATATGCGCGTTTTTAAAACCCTTGATAGAGCGCACCAGCTCGATCTGCACATCAAATGGCAGGCTAGTGGAAATACCATTGGGGTAGAGCTCGCGAGTCGTCAGGCCTTCCGGTTCGATAAAAATCTGATGGGAGTTCTTGTCCGCAAAGCGGTGTATCTTGTCTTCAATACTCGGGCAGTAGCGTGGCCCAACCCCCTCTATTACACCAGAGTACATGGGTGAACGATCCAGTCCCCCGCGAATTATATCGTGCGTGCGTTCATTGGTGTGCGTTATCCAGCAGCAGCGTTGCTCCGGGTGCTCATCCTTGCTGCCCAGATACGACATAACAGGTTCAGGGGTGTCGCCCCACTGTTCCTCAAGGTCGCTAAAATCAACACTGCGAGCATCGATGCGCGGCGGAGTGCCCGTTTTAAGACGTTCCACACGAAACGGGAGTTCGCGCAAGCGCTGCGCCAGAGCCAGCGAGGGCGGATCACCAGCGCGGCCACCCGCGCTGTTTTCGAGACCAATATGAATTTTACCACCCAGGAAAGTGCCGCTGGTGAGCACTACACACGGCGCACGAAATACCAGGCCAATTTGGGTAATTGCACCTGCAACTGAGCCATTCTCAATTAGCAGGTCATCCACAGACTGCTGAAAGATCCACAGATTAGGCTGAGATTCCAACATCTGCCGAATCGCATTGCGGTAGAGTACGCGGTCGGCCTGCGCGCGCGTTGCACGGACGGCTGGACCTTTGCGGCGGTTGAGCACGCGAAACTGTATGCCGGCAAGGTCGGTTGCGCGCGCCATAGCGCCGCCGAGGGCATCTACCTCTTTCACCAAATGGCTTTTGCCGATACCGCCGATTGCCGGATTGCAGGACATCTGCCCCAGCGTATCGACGCTGTGCGTGAGCAGGAGTGTTCGGCACCCCATACGCGCCGCAGCAAGACATGCCTCGGTGCCGGCATGGCCGCCGCCGATCACGATGACTTCAAAATGTTGCGGATATTCCACTAGTGGCCTCATGTGCAGGATGCACACCTTGATACGGGGGCAACACTATACGTGGGACGGGTCGTTTGTTCAAAATTTGTTCACTACATCATGTTGGTCATAGGGTCCAACGTGTACCCGCCGAAAACGCGCCTGGACCAAGCGATATCCGGCCCAATTGAGCCCAGCGTTAAATACGCACACTGGGGGGCAGCCTGGACTCGCACCAAGCAAGCACGTCTCTCAGGACGTCTGCCCGTTCGGGTTCATTAAAAATTTCGTGGTACAGGCCCGGATATATTTTTAAGGTTTTGTCGCGGGAGCCCGCATGCTGATGCAGAAAACGCGATCCATCAGGGGAGGTCATAACATCTGCTTCACCGTGCATAATTAGCAAGGGCAACGTGAGGCCGGCTGCCGCGGTTTGTATCGCATGCATACCCCTAAACAACTCGCGCAGCAACCGCGCTGACATTTTTCCATGGAATACCAAGGGATCCAGGACGTAGTCTTTTACCACATCGGGATCGCGGCTCACGCCGTTTTCATTGAGCTTGTGTATGCCCACGCGCGGCGTAATTGCGGCTAACAGGCGCAGCAACGACATCTGGATTACGCCGGGCTCCAGATCGTTTTTGATAGCAGGGCCGGACATGATGGCCCCGACAAATTCACCCTGCTGTTGCAGCAGATAAATACTACCAATGAGGCCTCCCATGCTGTGCCCAAGAAACAGCACAGGTAATCCCGGAAAGCGCGCTACCAACTGCCGGTGAAACTGTCCGAAGTCCTGCAAATAATCGTCAAAAGAGTTTACAAAACCGGGTTGGCCCTCTGAATTACCATGCCCGACGAGATCAAGCGCAGCCACCGCATAGTTGTGTCCGGTGAAATACTGCGCCAGCAGCCTATAGCGGGCACTGTGTTCTCCTGCCCCATGGGCGATCAGTATTAGGGCTCTGGAAGCTGCTTCCGGCTCCCAGCACTGGAAGTAGATAGAGTGATCTCCAGCGCCTGTGAACCTGCCATCACTGCGTTTCATGGTTGTTGCCTCTCTAATTGGCGGAAACTGCCTGTGCAGCCTACACTTATCACTGTCCCCACTGCTTAGGTAGCGTGCAAAAGGTAGCACTAAAACAATAAAAACTCGGAGTAATACTATGACCGAATACTTTGTTCTACCGCCAATCCTCGGCCTTACCGGCCTCGCTGTCGCATTTATCATCTACTACATTATGAAGCGCCACAACCATGGCGACGGCGCCGTGAAACGCATTGGTGACCAGATTCATCTCGGCGCAATGGTATTCATGAGCCGAGAGTACAAGATGCTGAGTCTGTTCGCGCTGGTACTGTTGGTCTTGATTTTCGTTTCACCGCTGGGTCTAAATACAGCAATCGCATTCCTGGTAGGTGCAGTATCGTCTGCAACCGCTGGCTACCTGGGCATGTTCGCCGCGACCAAAGCTAATGTCCGCACTGCGGTGGCGGCACACACCCAAGGCCAAGGTATGGCGCTATCCATTGCATTTTACGGCGGTTCTGTAATGGGGCTTTGCGTCGCCTCTTTGGGACTGATCGGTCTGGGAGGTATCTATTGGTATTTTGGGGGAGATCCCGAAACCGCGCACGCTATTCATGGTTTTGGCATGGGCGCATCCGTCGTTGCGTTGTTCTCTCGTGTCGGCGGTGGGATTTTTACCAAGAGCGCCGATGTCGGCGCTGATCTAGTAGGCAAGATAGAGGCTGGTATTCCAGAAGATGACCCGCGTAACCCGGGTGTAATCGCAGACAACGTCGGAGATAACGTGGGTGATATCGCCGGTATGGGTTCGGATATTTTTGAATCTTACTGCGGTGCGATGATTGCCTGCATTGCTATTGCAGCAGCGT
The DNA here is from genome assembly GCA_041688425.1 of Halioglobus sp. Classification (GTDB taxonomy): domain Bacteria; phylum Pseudomonadota; class Gammaproteobacteria; order Pseudomonadales; family Halieaceae; genus Marimicrobium. The sequence continues at coordinate 61,170 of JBDNIE010000275.1, forward strand.
TGCCCGGTGATACTCGAGCAGCGATGATGTTCCTGCCGTTGTCTCTCTCATCCATCGGATTGTTGGCGTCAATTTGCGGTATCGGTATCGTGCGTGCTCGATCCAACTCAGCACCGGAGGCGGCCCTGCGTGCCGGCACAATGTTGGCCACTGTTATATTTGTCATTGTCGCCTGGTTCCTGATTGCGGCAATGGGACTGGAGTCAAACATCTGGTGGTCGGTTATTTGCGGGGCAATAGGGGGTATCGCCATTGGACTCATCACAGAGCATTACACCGGAGGTCCGCCCGTTCGCAGAATCGCGAAGTCCGGAGAAACCGGCCCGGCAACGGTGTTGATTACAGGCCTGGCCGTAGGCATGCAGTCAGTAGTCTTACCCGTTCTATGTTTGGCGGCAATCATCTTTATTTCCACGGGCCTCTCAGGTCTCTACGGTGTCGGTATAGCAGCGGTGGGAATGCTAGCTACCGTGGGTATCACCATGGCCATTGACGCCTACGGACCCGTCGCGGATAACGCTGGAGGCATTGCTGAAATGGCGGGTATGGGCGAAGAAACTCGCAAGATCACCGACGGACTCGACGAAGTGGGCAATACCACTGCGGCGATCGGTAAGGGTTTTGCAATTGGCGCTGCGGCCTTGGCGGCTTTGGCTATCATCGCGGCGTTTGTGGAGACCGTACAGCTGCACAATCAGGGTTTCCAGCTCGAACTGACAGACCCACGCGTGCTGGTCGGCTTGTTTATCGGCGGCACCATTCCGTTCCTGATTGCCGCTATCACTATGACAGCAGTGGGCGAAGCCGCTTTCGATATGATCAATGAGATACGCCGTCAGTTCAGGGAGATTCCGGGCCTACTTGAAGGCACGGCAGAACCGGACACAGCCAAGTGTATTGATATTGCGACTACCGCGGCATTGCGAAAAATGATCTTGCCCGGAGTGATTGCCGTATCTGCACCTGTTGTTGTCGGTTTCGGTCTGGGTGCAGCTTCACTGGGGGGTATGTTGGGTGGCGCGCTGCTGACGTGTGTGCTGATGGCTCTCATGATGGCCAACGCCGGTGGCGCCTGGGATAACGCCAAGAAATTTGTCGAAAAAGGCAATCACGGAGGCAAAGGCTCCGACACACACGCTGCCGTGGTAGTCGGTGACACTGTGGGGGACCCGTTTAAGGATACATCAGGTCCGGCCATGAATATCCTGATCAATGTGATGGCAATCGTTAGCCTGGTGATTGCACCCTTGCTATAGGGTTGGAGTAGGCGCAAATATTGTCTAATATCCGATCATGGCTAAAGGAGACACACCATGGCTCGTTGGAAACGCAAAGAACTTGAACAAGCGTTTGATAAGTATCAGGCAGCAGCTCTCAAAGGCGCACAGACGAAAGACTGGACAGCGTGGGCACACTGCTTTACCGAAGATGCCACGTATTTTGAACACCATTACGGCCGTTACTGGGGCAGGGAAAGAATCCAGGCATGGATTACCGCAACGATGAATAAATGGCCCGCCAGTGAGATGACAGCCTTCCCTGTAACCTGGTATTCAATTGACGTCGATAAAGGGTGGATTATGTGTGAAGTCATGAACCGTATGACTGATCTGGGTGATGGAAAAATCTATCAGGAGCCTAACATTACCATTCTGCACTACGCGGGTAACGGTCTCTTTAAATACGAAGAGGATGCCTACAACCCGCACAATATGGGTGTCACCATCGGCGCATGGATTCAGGCGAAAAAGATTCTGGATGCCGAAAACAAGTAGCTCTGTGTCAGCACACGCTACTGCTTCGACAATGCGCAATATCGTGGTCAGGTTTGATATGCGATGCGCACCGCAAACCGTGGAATCCTCCGCCGAGCGCTATCGAGCGGCGCTGGACATGGCCGAGTGGGCCGATTGCAATACCGTTAATGTCATTGGCTTGTCGGAACACCACGACAGTACCGACGGCTTCCTGTCTGCACCATTGCAATTAGCCGGCATGATGCTTGCACGCACCAACCGCGTGCGTATCAGCGTAAGCGCTCTGCTAGTACCTCTGCACGACCCCTTGCGCCTCGCAGAAGACATCGCATTGTTGGACCAGATTGCCAACGGACGACTCTCCGCCACCTGTGGCTTGGGTTATCGAAAAACTGAGTACCTGTGTTTTGGTGTCGACTGGGATAGCCGTGGTGCAGTGTTCGACGAGAAACTCGATGTTCTGGTGGGCGCACTCAAGGGTGAGGAATTTGAGAGTAATGGTATTCGGACGCGATTAACACCCGCACCACTCTCGCCAGTCCATATGCTGCTCAACATCGGCGGGAACAGCAAATCCGCAGCTCGCCGTGCTGCTCGCCTTGGACTATTTTTTTGTCCTGCCATCGACGACCCGGAACTGGAAAAGACCTACCATGACGCCTGTGAAGCGCAAGGATTCACATATGGCTTTGTAATTTATCCGCGCGAGCCGGCCACGACGTTTATCAGTAACGATCCAGATCAATGCTGGCAGCAGGTTGGTGATTACATGCTGTACGACGCCAAAGCGTATCGCGCATGGCAGCACCCCAATCGACGCGCATATGCGGAGTCCTTTGCCTCCAATATTGAAGAACTCAGGCATGAAGGTAAGTACCGCATACTTACACCTGAGCAAGCTGTTCAGACGCTCCAGGAGACAGGCTCACTGCATTTGGCCCCGTTAGTAGGGGGAGTGCCCTTAGATATTGGTTGGCGCTCTCTGCGCCTCTTTGAAGACCATGTACAACCCTATCTCTAATTTCGAGTGTTCGGTCTTTACTCGCTCGAAATATTGACACAATAATATCGACCCCTTACTTAATATTATTAACTAGTTAAATATATGTATAGCTAGATATAAGGACTGTTATTACTACTATTATTAGGACCCTATTTACCTGTGCAGAAGCTCTTTTTCCTTTATTGAATCATAGGTTTAGCGCAATGAAAAACAAACGTGTAACAGCTGTATCAGCTGGTTAGAACCCGTGCTTAAGCGGTGCACCAAATGGCAATCTGTGTGGATAGTTTTCAACATGGAAAAGTGCACCTAAAAGCATGCCATTTACACGCCCAGTTTATACAAGCTTCGCACAGTTTTTTTACACAGCACAAAGATCAATAGAGTCAAACTGTACAAGTCTGTTGAGCCAATCTTGGCAGGCTGTTAATAATATGTGCACGGTAACGACAATTATAGAGATCCTGAAGCCCATTGTTTATGCTGAGTGGAAGCACGTACGTGTCAATGCGAGTGGAAATCGAAGGGACCGTCTAAGGCCATGGTGGGGCGGCCGTCCGGGAAGAGAACCTACACGGAAGGTCTGCTGCTGTGTCTGGATACGTCGTTATAGCGTGTCCCGAAAAGCTCTACCCGCTTTGGCGCCCGTCTAGCAGAATAACAAAGTTTCTTTTAGGGGGGTGTGGTTATTACGCGCGCAGCTATTTGCCAATACAGAAGCTGGAAAAAATAGAACCCAATAGCTCATCGCTGCTCACAGCACCGGTAATTTCTCCCAGGCTGTTTTGGGCGAGCCTCAGGTCTTCTGCAAGTAGTTCTCCAGCGCCACAGTGGGACAGCTGATACTGGCCGCTCAATAAATGAGACCGCGCCTGTTCCAGTGATTGCAGATGACGTCTTCTCGCACTGAAGGTACCGATACCACCCTCTTTGTAGCCCATACGTTGTTTGAGGTGTTGCTTTAGCAGGCCTAGTCCTTCACCTGTTTTTGCGGACAGATGCACCACCGTCATCGTATCTTGCGGCACTAAACGAGTCCGTTCTCTGGAGAGGTCGCACTTATTTTTGATTAGGATGACGGGAATATCGCGTAGGATTTTCGTCATGTTTTTTGGCCATAGCTCGTCCAGTCCTGTGACATCAGCCTTGTCCAGGTTGCCATCAACAACGAGCAATACGCAGTCTGCCGATTCAATCTCCGCCCAGGCTCGGCGGATACCTTCCTGCTCTATTTCATCTTCGCTATTGTGCAGGCCCGCAGTATCCACAATATGCAAAGGCATCCCGTCGATCTGGATATGTTCGCGCAGCACGTCGCGGGTAGTGCCTGCAATGGCAGTAACGATCGCCGTATCCTGACCGGACAAAGCGTTAAGAAGGCTGGATTTTCCCGCGTTGGGTTTTCCGGCGATTACAAGTTTCATACCCTCTCGCATCAGGCTACCTTGTTGCGCTTCACTTTCGATATGATCAAATTGTTCAACGATGGCGTGCAGCTGTTTTTCGACCTGGCTGTTTTTCAGGAAATCAATTTCTTCTTCGGGAAAATCGATAGCGGCCTCAACAAACACACGCACCTGCGTGATCATAGCTACCAGCAGATCAATTTTTTGTGAAAAGACACCCTGCAGCGAGCGGCTTGCGTTGAGGGCTGCTTGTTCAGTGGTGCTATTGATAAGGTCGGCAATGGCCTCGGCCTGCGCAAGATCGATTTTATTATTGAGATAGGCGCGCTGTGAAAATTCGCCGGGTTGTGCCTGCCGGGCGCCTAGCTCGCAAGCTTCGCGCAGCACCAGGTCGAGGATGACTGGCCCGCCGTGTGTTTGAATCTCTACAACGTCCTCACCTGTGAACGAGTGTGGACCAGCAAAATATAAGCAGATACCGGTGTCCAGTGTTGCTCCGGCGCGGTTTTTAAAGGAGCAGTAGTGCGCGTGGCGCGGGGTAAGCGCGAAGCTCGTAATCGCGCAGCCAATCCTGAACGCGCGGTCGCCGGAGAGTCGGATAATGCCGATGCCCCCCTGGCCCGGAGGAGTGGCAATCGCGACAATTGTTTCCTCATCCACCGGCAGGTCTCCTTCAACTACATGATGTGCTTTTGAGCGTTCAGGCTTTGGCTGCGGCCTTTTCGATCTTTCGGGTAATGTAAAATTGTTGAGCCATGGACAATAGGTTGTTGACTACCCAGTACAGCACTAGGCCAGCTGGGAACCAGAGGAAAAAGAATGTGAACATCACCGGTAGCCATTGCATTATTTTCGCCTGCATGGGGTCAGGCGGTGGCGGATTCAGTTTTTGCATGTAGTACATGCTGACGCCCATTATTAGTGGCAGCACAAAGTACGGATCCATCACCGAGAGATCCTTGATCCACAATATGAAGGGAGCCTGTCGTAATTCAACACTCTCCATCAACATCCAATACAAACCAATGAATACGGGCATTTGCACTAGAATAGGGAGACAACCTCCCATGGGATTAATCTTCTCTTTTTTGTATAGGTCCATCATCGCCTGCGATTGCTTCGCTTTGTCATCGGCGTATTGTTCACGCAACGCGACTAGTTTGGGCTGCACACGTCGCATATTGGCCATGGATCGGTATGAGGCGGCCGATAACTTGAAAAAGGCCGCCTTGATTAAGACCGTTAGCAGAATAATGGCGACACCCCAGTTACCCACAAAAGAATGGATCTGAGTCAGAAGCCAGAACAGGGGTTGTGCAATCCACCAGAGAAAACCGTAATCTACACTCAGGTCCAGATAGGGCGAAATCTCTGCGAGTCGATACTGGTCTTTGGGCCCCGCGTAAAACGCGGCGCCAATCTCTCCTGATTTACCAGGGTCAAGCACCAGTGGCGGGCTGGTGAAGCCTGCTATGTTGAAGCCGCTTTGCGTCCTGCGTGCGCTATAGGTGTAAGTTTGATCGGGGTTGGGTATCCAGGCACTCAGAAAATAATGTTGAATTACCGCGATCCAGCCTCCCGGAAGTTGAGCCTTGAAAGGTTCTTCAGCAAGGTCGTCGAATTTGAATTTAGTAAATCGGTCATCTGGCTGGGTGACCGCTACGCCCAGAAACGGGGCCATGGCCAGAGCGTTAGTGGTTGCTGATGGCGGCGCAGCGCTCTGTCGTTTAATCTGCCCAAAGAGGTTTGCCTGCCAGCGCTCGGCGCTGTTGTTCTCAACGATGTAGTCGATATCTATAAGGTATTCACCACGGCGAAACGTCAGCCTTTTGATGACGTTAATGCTACCGTCACCCGCCCACTGGAGATCTATAACCAGAGAGTCTTCCCCGTCAGCAAGATCAAACCGCGGCGCAGCGGCGTTAAATGTTGCGCGTCCGTTGCTATCGATACCATTAGTCCCAATCAGGCCGCTTTGTGCGACATAAATCAGAGCCTGGTTATCCTCAAGCAAGATGAAAGGTTTTTTGGGGTTATCAATCTCTGCGAGGTACTTTGGTAGCGACAGTTCGATAATGTCTCCGCCTTTTAAATCGACGGCTAGATGCAAAACATCTGTATATATCTGAATGATGTTATCCATGCCCACCAC
>JBDNIE010000276.1:0-8853 GCA_041688425.1 Halioglobus sp.
AGCGCGAGCGCCTGGTCGATCAACTGCTCCGCTTCCCAGCTCTCTCCAGAGGCGAGCGCAGCTTGCGCCTGCAGCCCGAATAGACCGGCCTGCGAGTCCACTGATAAGGCTTTTGCGTCGAGCTTGCCTACTTCCTCAAACTCACCCTGTGCAAAGAGCGCCTGCGCGATGGCAGGAATGACATCGTCGGGCGGCCATCCCAGATCGAGGGCCTGCTGTAATTCTTTACTGGCGGATGGCATCTCACTGGTTTGCAGGTAGATCTTGCCCAACAACCACCTTGCTTGTGCAGAATTCGGATCCTGGCGCAGTGCATTCTTCAATTCAATGGCGGCCGCAGCATACTCGGACCGCGCCATCTCGTCCGTGGCCTTGGCGATGTACTGCTCAGTCGATTCACTACCACCACAGGCAGTGAGGATTAATGCAACGAGAAACACAAGGAGGGTTCGGATCATAGCGTGTACCTGTCTGATAAGACGCACCCTGGCCGACGCTATTGCTATAGCAGCCAGATTTTAGGCTCAAACATACATCAGACCGCCACAACAAGGAAGGCGATATCATGGAGAGTGTGAAACCCCTCTCAATGCCCACAAACTGGCTTTTATCCGATGGCAGACTGACTCGGCGCTGCAAACAATAAGACAAAAAAAAACCGGGGGGATATACCCACCGGTTTTTTTTAGCCGCAAAAAATCAGGCCGCTTTTTCGGACGATTTCATTTCCGGATCGAACGTGATGTGCATGCGCTTGATCCCGTTAACCAGATTGGAACGAGTATAGGCGATGTCGCCTACCAGTTGAGGATGACGCAGACGAGGAATAATTTCCTCAAACATCACCCGCATTTCCAGACGCGCAAGGTGTGTACCCAGACAAAAATGCTGACCAACGCCAAAAGCGCGGTGCTGGTTGTACAGATCGGGCATACGTTCTGCGCGTCGCACATCGAACTGCATGGCGTCCTCACCAAAAATCGTCTCGTCATGGTTTACCGTGTGGTAGTGCATGATGACCTTGTCACCCTTCTTGATCTGGTGACCCCCGACCTCGGTATCTTCCATGCAGGTACGACGCATGAGTGTAAACGCAGTGTTGTAGCGCAGCATTTCCTCACAGGCGCCCGGAATTTTGTCTGGGTTGTCGACCAGATACTGCAACTGGTCCGGATTCTCCATCAGCATGCGCATACCCTGCGTGGTAACGGTGCGCGTGGATTCATTACCAGCGGCAATCAGCATCAGGAAGAACCACACGAACTCCTCGTCGCTGAGGCCGTCGTCCTTGCCGTTACCGTCAAGCAGCGCGCCGATGATATCCGTCTTCGGGCTGATTTTATGCTGCTCCATGAGCTTCATGGCATATTCGATGACCTTGAAGGACGCAGCTTCCGCCTCACTCTTGTCCGCTGCCATCTCAGGGTCCTGGTTAAACATCATTTTGTTGGTCCACTCGAAGAAATCCTTACGGTCTTCTGCCGGGATACCGCAGAGTTCCAGAATCGCCAGCAGCGGCAACTCCGCCGCCACTTCCTCAACAAATTCACATTCGCCGCGATTGGCGACCCGGTCGACAATGTTCCTGGCATGTTGCCGGAAGCTCGCCTCATAAGAATCCACTGCGCTCGGTGTAAAAGTAGCGCGCACAATTTTGCGGGATTTCATCTGCCGCGGCGGATCCTGGTTGATGGTCATATTGCGGTGGATCAGTTCCAGTTCCTCCTCCGGCATCTCCTCGGCAATGGCCGAACGCGCCTCACTCGAAAACAACTTGGGCTTCTTGGAGATAAAATCGATTTCATCGCGCCCGGTGATCAGCCAGTAAGGCACGCCCTGGTAGGAACCATCCATATAATGCACTGGGCCGGAGCGTCGAATGTCTGCCAGCGTCTCATAGGGCATGCCGTTGACGTAGGTTTCCGGGTCGATCAGGTTGGGGAAATCTGCAAAAGGACATTGGCTCATTTTTGTTGTCTCCATAGTGACAGGTTAGCCGCACAGCTAGAGGCTACTAGGCATTAGTTTGATTGTCAATTGTAATGCTGAGCAACACTTAGCGGCTATGCACTAGCTTTAAGCTTCGGGTTCGACGATAGATTGACTGCCTAAATGCCACGTTTGGGCTTAAGGCAGTGCAATTCAATGTCTTGCGACTATTACCGCTGAGCCTTGAATCCCGCCACGCGCGCATCCCAGGTCGTTGCAGTGATACCGCGCTCGCGCAGCAGAAATTTCTGCACCTTATTAGTCGGCGTATAGGGTAGCGAGTCCACGAACTGGATGTAGCGCGGTACGAAAAAATACGGCGCATTGTCATTGATAAACTGGGCCAACTCGACGGCCTGCAATGTCTGGCCCGGCTTGAGTATCACCTCCAGCATGACCTCCTGCTCTGATTCAAGTTCTTCACTCTGCACGCCGAAGGCAGCGCAGTCTGCGATCGCCAGATTACGGCGCGCGGCCATCTCCACTTCAAATGTCGAAATATTGCGACCTTTGTAACGCACGGCATCTTTTTTTCGATCAGAGAAGAAATAAAACGCTTCGTCGTTGCAGCGCAACATGTCGCCCGTCTTGTACCACTCACCCTCAAACGCGGCTGCGGTTGCCTCGGGATTATCGAAATATCCGTTGAAAATAAAATGTGGCCACAGCGGCTTGACCCAGAGTTCTCCTGCCTCGCCCACCGGGACGTCGGCGCCATCGTCAGCCACCAATCTCACCTCAATGCCGGGCACCACACTGCCGCAACTGCCCGGCGGTTGTGTGCGTCCCGATACCGGCGCTACGAGGCGCATGGCTTCGCTTTGGCCGAGACCCTGCGGCACGAGTTCGAGGCCGAAGCGCTCACAGAAAGGTCCGGCCACAGCCGGCGGCATGGGCACCGCCATCAACTTACGCAGACTGTGCGTGGCGTCATCATCACGTGCGGGTGCGTCCCACAGAAACATATGCATGGCGCCCAGCGTGAAGCACTGCGTCGCTTTGTAATGATCGACGCGTTGCCAGAATGTCTTCACTGAAAAACTGGGGTCAATGGCGAGCGCAACGCCGGCAAACAAAGCGCGGAATATGGCGGTAACCCACACTGCAGAGTTGTACATGGGTAACACGGTGAAAATAATATCGTCTTCAACGATGCCGTACTGACATGGTTCGTTGCAGGCCAGCGCGGCATTAAACCAAACATTATGATTTTGCATCACACCTTTAGCCTTGCCGGTGGTGCCGGACGTCCACAGTACAGCGCAGGTATCACCGGTACGAAGGGCTGACATATCTGGCTCCCCGGCATCTTTAACATAGAGAGATTCGAGGCTGATAGCGCCGGCAATGGACTCATGGCCGCCGTGCATTACCAGCGTCCCCACTGACAGTGAATCGCGTACTTCCAGCAGTCGATCCGAGTGCGCTTCGTCACTGACCAGTATGGTGGCGCGGCTGCCATTGAGCGTATCGACCAACCAGGTCCCCTTATAATCGGTATTCACGGGCACCCACACTGCGCCAAGTTTATTCGCGGCCAACACCAGGAAAATCACCTCCGGGGCGCTGCTCATATAAAAAGCGAGCCGTTTGCCGGAGCCGAGCCCCAGCGCGGCCAGACCCGCTGCCAGTTCGTTGACCCGCTGGTTGACCTCGGCGAAGGTGTACACCGCGTCGCCAAACAGCACGTAGGGTTTGTCGCCCTGCTGCTGCGCCTGCAATTGAATGGCGCGCCCCAGATGGCGCTCGTTGGGCTCAGAGAGTTGCAAAATATTCATGTCTGAAACGGATTCTCCGGTGTCGATTGGTCATTGATATTATGCAGGTTGCAGCATGGTACGCTAGCTGCGAATCAGCGTTAGCGTTTCTCGCAAGCCGTCACGATCTATCAGTAACATGGCTGCGCCATAGGCCAGCGCGCCTACCACAATCAGCTGCAGCAAATATAACCACTCGCCGACAGATCCATAAGCGAAGCCCTGCATAAAGTATACGGTGGCATACATTATCACGCCCGCAGCAACGGGTCGGCACATCTGTAACAGGTATTCGACGATGCCCAGACCGACTTTGCGGCAGGTGCGAAACGCAGTGATAAAAAACACCACCGGGTACATACACAGCCACGCGTAGGCCATTCCGATTACACCCCAGCGCGCGCCGAAATAGAATGCCACGGGCATCAATAGTGCCGCGATCAGGAAATTGGAGGCGCTGAGAGCGGGACTACCCACGCCCCAGAGTAGTGGCGGGAAAATATTGCTCAACAGTCTAAACGGCATCACCAGCCCCAGCAGTTGCAGTAAGGGAGCAGCGGGCAGCCACTTCTCACCCAGAAGGCTGGCAACCAAGGGTTCTGCCGTGCTACTCATGCCGAAGAAAACAGGAAATGCCGCAATACCGAGTATGCGCGTAGCCTTCAGCAAATAACCCTTCACCGTCTCCGCACTGGCGTGCGAATGCGCGTGGGAAAACGCCGGGAATGCCACTGAATTGAGCAGGCCACTAATCTTGTGAATGGGTAAAGAGGCCAACTGACTCGCCACAGCGTAGTAGCCCAGCAAGTGGTTGCCCAGCAGTTTACCCCCGATAAATTTATCCGACTCACTGAACGTGAACCACAACCCACGGTCCATAGTCACAAACCCACCAAATGAGAAGAGCTTGCGCATACCGCGCAGTGAGAAGCTCGGCCATACCAGATTCCGGCAAATCAGGTTGAGCCCGATCATGCGCGTGGCGTTGGTGGCCAGAGCACCCCATATCAGCGCCCACACACCGAAGCCCGTCAGCGCCAGCGCCAGTGTGGTAAGGCTTCCTATCACCAGCGTTGCAAAATCGACGATGGAGCGCTGGGCAAACTCTATGTCCCTCTCCAGCCGGGACTGCGGCAGGGTCTCAAAGATCAGCAGCAAGAACTGCAGGGACAAGACCTGCATGATAAGGGTGAGGGCCGCATCGCCGTAAAACGTCGCGATAGCCTCGGCGCTAAAAAACAGCAGCGCAAAGAAAAACACGTTGATGACAATGACGACGCCAAAAATCTGCCGCGTCATCTGCTCGTCGATATCCTTGTCCTGTACCAGAACAGCGTCCAACCCCAGCGTGTTAAGCAGCACCAGAAAAGATACCAGTACCATCGCCATCGCCATCAAACCATAGTCGCCAGGCGAGAGCAGGCGAATGACCATGATGGTGATTCCCCAGGACACCGCCTGACCCAGAAAGCGGGCCGCGGCACTCCAGCGCAATGCCGACATGACCTTGCTGCGAATTTCCATGCTCAAACTCTCGAACTGTGGACTGATTGCAACGGTCTACTTTCACCGGCGCGACTTAAAGCAAAAAACTCGCTTAACGCTGTATCAGGCAATATTTGCATAAAGGAATAACAGCTCGATTTGGCATGCTCTGATCCCATCCCGGTCACAGGGTAACCCAGTTTATTCAGTACCACCGAGATTTCTTGCAGAAAGGTCGGGACACCCCGAGTTGCGGGCCTCGTCCACGCCTCGCCATCCGCGATCAAGTGCATGCAGCGCGCAGAATATTCCCAGGCCAGAGCCTGGGGCACACGACACCATGGCGCCAGCGCTGCTGCCAGCTCCCGGCACGCCAAGCGGGATGGTATTTGCATTTGGTCAAACTTCGCAGGATGTCTTAGACTACTGTAAACCCGCGAAAGAGAACAATCACGCATGGAACTATCCGATCTGTTGAAGGACGCTCAAGAGCGAGCCAAGCAAGACCCTTACACGCTGCCGCTGGAAAAGATCAACGTCGCCAATCCGTTCCTGTTCGCGTCGGATACTCACCGCCCCTGGTTCAAACGGCTGCGCGATGAAGCCCCCGTACACCTATGCCCAGAGAGTTTTTTTGGCCCGTACTGGTCAGTGACGCGCTATGCCGATATCGTCACTGTCGACACCTCGCATGAAATATTTTCCTCCGAGCCGGCGATCACCATTGGCGATACCCAGGACACGTTCCCGTTACCCATGTTCATCGCCATGGACCGACCAAAGCACGACGAACAGCGTCGCGTGGTCAGCCCAGTGACCGGTGCAGAAAATCTGCGCTCCTTCGAGCCGATTATTCGCGAGCGCACCATCGATGTACTGGAAAATTTGCCGGTAGGCGAAACATTCGATTGGGTGGAACATGTTTCCATCGAACTGACAACGCGCATGCTGGCCACGCTGTTTGATTTTCCTTTTGATGAGCGCAGCAAACTCACACGCTGGTCTGATGTCGCCACCGCAATTCCGGGACTCGGGCTAATAGAGTCTGATCAGCAGCGCTACGATGAGTTAATGGAATGCCTGGCATATTTCACAGCACTGTGGAATGAACGCGTCAAACTGCCGGTGAAAGCTGACCTTGTGTCAATGCTGGCCCACGGCGAGGCTACGCAGAACATGCCCCCCATGGAATATCTGGGCAATCTGGTGCTGTTGATCGTCGGCGGCAACGACACCACACGCTCCACCATGACGGCCAGTGCGCTAGGGCTGCATGAAAATCCAGACCAGTTTGCCAAGCTGACCGCGAACCCGGAGCTTATCGATTCGATGGTGGCAGAAACCATTCGCTGGCAAACCCCGCTCGCGCACATGCGCCGTATCTGCAAGGTGGATACCGAACTGGGCGGCCAGATCATCAAGGCCGGCGACAAGGTCATCATGTGGTATGTGTCGGGTAACCGCGATGAGCGTTTTATGGAAAACCCCGACGCCTACATCATCGACCGTCCCGATGTGCGCCGCCACTTGGCATTCGGTTTTGGCATCCACCGCTGTATGGGCAACAAGCTGGCAGAACTGCAGCTACGTGTGCTGTGGGAGGAAATCCTCAAGCGCTTTGAGCGCGTTGAAGTGGTGGGCGATCCGGTGCGCACCGTATCGTCGTTTGTGCATGGCTTTACGGCCATGCCGGTGAAGTTGCATCGGAAGTAGGTGCGCTGCCTACATTGTTGAATGTATTAGACGGTGCGCATTCTTTTAACCGTGGTCTGTCCCCGGTTTTCTGTCCCCGGTTTTCCACAACATAAATGCGCACCGTTAAAGCCCTTAGAGCTGCGGGATCTCGGCCTGATCAATTGGCACTTCACAGCGTCCGATACGCGCTGCGCGATCGTGCAACGTGGCTTCTGCTTCTTCTACGCGAATCATAATCACGAAGCGCTTCTCGCGGATGCCGTCAAGGCAGTAGCGGGCCAGCTCGTCAAGGTCCTGGAACGCCAGGTCCCAGCCGGCTTTTTCTGCCGCGACTTTGAAATCCTGCACGGTGGGCACTGGCGCAGTGGGTTTCTCTCTCGCCAGCTCCTTGGGACGATTGCGATCGGTGGTCCAGATGCCGGTATCGAGCAGACCGCCGGAGGGATAGAACACCGAGGCCGCCAAGTTAGTACCCTCGCTCTGCAACTGCGCCGCAAGGCATTCGCTGATACAGGACACTGCCGCCTTGCTTGATGCGTAAACTGACTGGTACGGCAGTGGGGAGATACCACCGTCGCCGGATGAAGTATTGATCACGTGACCTTCTTCGCCCGATTCGATCATGCGGGGCACAAAGGCCTGAATACCGTGGACGACGCCCAGCACGTTAACGCCATGTACCCACTTCCAATCGTTGTCGGTGGTTTCCCACACGTTGGCTGAGGGCGCGGCGACGCCGGCGTTATTGAACAGCAGGTGGCAAACACCGTAAGTGTCGTAGACTTTGTCTGCGAAGGCGTTGACCGATTCAGCGCTGGAGACATCGGTTACCATACCCATAAGCTCGCCAGCACCAGAGAACTCAGCGAGTACGCGGTCGAGGGCTTTCTGCTCGACATCGCCAATGACGACTTTGGCACCGGCTGCCAGCAATTCCTTGACCAGTGACCGGCCAATACCACTGGCACCGCCAGTGACGACCGCTACCTTTCCTGAAAAATCCTTCATTGTGTTCGACTCCATCGCTTGAGTGGGCTGTCCTTATGCCACACTTTGAAAGGTGACTCCAGCCCACAACAGGGATTCAGAAGCCACCGGGCGCTTTCAGTCGCAAGGTGTATAAAGTAGGATAAATGACTGAACCGGCACCCCGGCTGCGCGAGACCTCTGGAGATTTCTTGATCAAACAGTTAAGCATCACAATACCGGGGCAGGGCCTCTACCCAATTACCGACCACGTCGCGCCAGTCGTCGCGCAGTCGGTGGACAGTGACGGCCTGTGCACCCTGTTTATTCGGCACACGTCTGCCAGCCTGCTGATACAGGAGAATTATGACGACAGTGCTCGCGTCGATCTGGAGAACTGGCTCAATCGGCTGGTACCTGAAGGAGACCCCCTCTTCACCCACACGCTTGAGGGCGACGACGATATGCCATCGCACATCAAGTCGGCGCTGACAGCAACCCAGCTCTGTATCCCTTTTCAACGCCGCGAACTCATGCTCGGCACCTGGCAGGGAATTTATCTGTGGGAGCATCGCCATCAGGGTGGCACGCGGCAAGTGGTGGTGCATCTGTGAACGCTGTAAATCCAGCACAGACTGATCGCTCCGCAGCAGAACTGCTGCGCCGCCTGCGCCAGTGCCTGAGCGCCGAGTGCATGATCGTAGACCCTGAATCGCAACGCCCCTATGAATGCGATGCACTGACGATCTATCGCGACCTGCCGCTTGCGGTGGTCTTGCCCGAGACGGTGGCGCAAGTGCAGCAGGTGTTGCAGATCTGCCATCAGCTGAATGTACCGGTTGTCGCCAGAGGTGCAGGCACAGGCCTGTGTGCAGGCGCCATGCCTCATCCCGAGGGCGTGCTGCTGGCCCTGAGCAAACTTGATCGCATTCTGGATATCGACCCTCTGGCGCGCACCGCG
>JBDNIE010000036.1:0-1817 GCA_041688425.1 Halioglobus sp.
ACGGATCTGGTGGCGCGCCTCGGCGGCGACGAGTTTGTGGCGGTGCTGGAAGATGTCAAATCTCCCGAGGAGGTCACGCGGCTCGCGCACAAGCTGTCGCAGGCGATTGAGCAACCCCTGTATGTCCGTCAACAGGTGCTGCATTTCACCTGCAGCATCGGTGTCGCGATCTACCCTATTGACGGCCGCCAGCAGCATGAGCTTGAGGAAAAAGCCGACAAAGCCATGTATTTGGCCAAAAAGCGCGGACTGCCGGTGGCACTGGCCAGCCTGGAAGCAACCAATACCCCGATGCCAGCACGAGCGCCAACGAACCGTATCTAAAGCCACTTTGTTTGTCTAAATAGGCGGATTTACGATTTGACACTTGGGCGGATATTGCAGGCTGATCCGTTTATTCAAGCGCCGACGAATACGTAAAATGAAATAGATCTGTCCCGGTTATTATCTCGATTATTATCTCGGTTATTACGCTTTTACCTCCGAGTCAAATTCGAGACATCAATTCCATGATCATCAAAATCCTCTACAGCCTGCTTTACCCAACTGTTGAATATTTCTCTGGTCGGCAGGTTACTTATATCTCCCATTGACCGGGACCAGCTTTTGGGCTCTGAAATTATGAAATCCCAGAGATGATCAGCAATTAACTCCCACTTATATGGCGCACCCATGCCTTTGTCTCTGCAAGACTGCGCTCGAATGTAGACATCGTCTTTCAATATCAAAGTAGACTACCCTATTGTCAAAACACTGAACTCCAAGTATAACCAGAATAACCGGGACGGATTTATTTTATTTTTGCAAAATTCCGAAAGGTACTACGGGAGAAAGTTGTGTCCGATCAAACGGATCAGCCTGCAACATCCGCCCATTCATGTGAAAGGTGCGATTTACGATTTTGACACAGACAAACGTGTCCCAGTAGCAGCGTTTTGAGTTAAGCTGCTACTCAGAAGAACAATCTAGAAAGGCTACAAATATAGTGGTTTCTTTCTCATCAATGCCCGCTATAGCTTACTTCTTGCCCTGCTTGCAGGTGGTAACAGTTAGAAGACAATGCGGAGAGCGCCTTGCTTCACAATTGCCCGGCACAAAGCAGGTAATCTTTTGACCCTCGCTGCACTCAATTGTTTACCTGAAATTCAGCCCACGTGCAGGCCCTTGATACGAAAGGCCTATTTCCCCGAAAAATCCGCCGCCAATACCCCGGTTTTCGTAGCTGTTGTCATCCACATGAACGGGCGGATATACGATCCGACTTTGGGGCGGATGTTGCAGGCCGATCCGTTCATACAATTCCCCACGAATACGCAGAGTTACAATCGTTATTCCTATGTCTTGAACAACCCTTTCGCCTATACCGATCCGAGTGGCTATTTTAGTTTCAAGGATTTGATTAAGGTCGCTGCAGTTGTGGCTATATCTGTGGCCACTTACAACCTGGCATCGGCGTGGGCGATGAGCGTCGCGATGAACTCATCGTATTTTATGGGAACGTATGGGTTGTCTGGAGCTTCAATTGCCGCCGGAGTTGCAGGGGGTGCCGCAGGAGGGTTTGCAGGAGGCGTATCGATGGCGGCATTTAGTGGCGCAAATTTTAATGAAGCCATAACGGCCGGAGGGCGTGGTGCGCTGGTTGGTGGTGTAAGTGGCGGTGCAATGGCTTGGGCCGATGCAGCCGGTACAGCAACAGGCAGGACTATTGGAAGGGCACTCGTTGGGGGTACTGTTTCCGAAGCCACGGGTGGCAAGTTCGCAAATGGAGCAGTTACTGCAGCATTTGTGTCAATCCTGGCTGAAGGTGCGGCGGCCCA
>JBDNIE010000277.1:0-13887 GCA_041688425.1 Halioglobus sp.
GAGTGGCGCCTCGACGGTGAGATTATCGTTGGTGCGGGCAATGTTACCGTAGCGAATGACGCCGATGTCCAGGCAATCCGTGATGCGGGTGTTACTCTGACCATTCGCCCGGGTGTGCAAGTGCGCGCGTTTGACAACGGCTCGTTAATCGTGACGCGGGGATCAAAACTCAACGCAGTTGGCTCGCCGGCGGCGCCCATCACATTCAGCAGTTTGAATGACGATAACCTTAATGGTGAGGGAGAGTGGGGTGGCGTAATCATTCAGGGTTTCGCACCGCAATACGGCCAGGGTGGTACTGGTCCCTGTTTCGGCACTGGCACTGTGTGTAACGTTCGAGGTGAGGGCGGCACTATCGTAGGCAACTACGGTGGCAATGATCCCGCGGATAACAGCGGAGCCTTGCGTTATGTGCGCATTGCAGAGGGCGGCAGGATCGCCGGGCCAAACAATGAAATCAACGGTCTGACTTTACAGGGCGTCGGTTACGGTACGATGATTAGCTATATTCAGGTTCACAGTAACCTAGACGATGGCATTGAGTGGTTTGGTGGTACGGTCAACGTCACCCATGTTGTGCTGACCAGCAACGATGATGATGACATCGACTACGACGAGGGCTACAAGGGCAACATCCAGTACGCTATCGTGCAGAAGAACCAGAACAAGCTCGCGCCGACCGGCAGTAACGATCCGCGCGGTATTGAAGCCAACTCCAGCGATGCAGCGTATGTGCCAGAGACCGAAGCCGTACTGTCTAACATTCTGATTATTGGCGGCCCCGTGAATAACAATGCGTCCGCTGCAGAAGGCCAGCAGCCAGGTATGCGACTGCGCGGTGCAGTGAATACAGCGATCTACAACACGGCGGTGCGCAATTTCAATGTGGGCTGTATCCGCATTGATAATGCGTCTGTCAGTGGTTCCGTGATTCCCTCCAATATCACTCTCGTGAACGTCCCCGGCCAATGCGAGGACGGCTATTACCAGAGACGCGCTGCGGACGTAGCAATAAACGCCGGGGTTGCTCCGGTAAATATTGATGCCGCTTTCGCACTCACCGGTGGGAATGCCTCAGTGGCTGCACCGATGATCACAGCAGTGAATAACGGCTCCGGCTTTGTCTTTGAAAGTACGGACTACGTGGGCGCCGTCAGGCCGGGCACCGCTGCCGCAGATGCCTGGTGGGCAGACTGGATTATAGAAGGCTCGCTCCAGTAGCTGCCATAGTCCACCATCCGGAAACTTTCCAAGCCGCGCTCCGATAGCGCGGCTTTTTTTTGTCTAATCTCTTTTAATCGACCACTGGTGAATTGGCAGCCGGGGAAAGCCGCGCTATAGTCAGGCGTCTCTGCCCGCGTTGCCAGAGCTGAAGCCTAAGCCGAAGCCGACGGTCCTTTGCCGCTGACATGAGGGCAGGCAATAAATATAACGATCAAAACGAGGGCTATTATGAGATCAACCATGCAATGTCAGAACCCGCTCACGTTGGTCTGGGGGTCGCTCTTTATTGTGCTCTTGCTAAGCGGCTGCAGTGATGGGGACAACAATAATGACAGTGACGCCATACCTGCCATCGAAAAACCGCAGGCAGCCAACCCCACAGTTCAGGGCCCGATATCCGGTGGCGGGGGTGCGGAATGTTGTGTCATCAACTTTGGTGCACTAGCCGTCGACTTGCGCACTCAGGGCTATGTGCCTGGCACGCCCTTCTATGCAGGCGTCAACTTCGATGAGGCGGAAGTGGGGTACCTTGAAACCGAGTATTTCATTTCGGGAACGGCAATGTCCTATATCCCCACAGATGAGCTGCGTTCAGACGGTGTCTGGCCTGTAGAGGGGGCCGATGCAGCTGAGTTTACCAGCCGTATTGTGGTGCTGCGTCCGATGAATGATGCGGATTTTAACGGTACGGTTGTCGTGGAATGGTTCAACGTTTCTGGTGGCGTGGATGCCGCACCGGACCTGACACAGATGCAGACTGAGTTGATGCGCGAGGGCTATGCATGGGTGGGCGTCTCGGCGCAACGTGCAGGCGTGGAAGGTGGAGGTGCATTTGATTTGCCGCTGAAGGTCATTGACGCCGAGCGCTATGCCAGCCTGAATCATCCGGGCGACAGCTTTTCCTACGACATATTCTCGCAGGCTGCGCAGTCCGTGCGCAATCCAGTGGGTATGGACCCTCTCGGTGGTCTCAGCGTGGAGCGTATGATCGCGGTGGGCCAATCGCAGTCGGCATTTCGTTTGGTGACCTACGTGAACGCGATACACCCCACTATCGAATTGTTTGACGGTTTTATTATTCACAGTCGAGGCAACGGCAGCTCAGCGCTGTCGCAGATACCACAGGTGGAGGTGGCGACCCCCGACCCTGTTTTCATCCGCGAGGATCTGCCTGAACTCGTCCTCACCCTGCAGGCGGAGACCGATATTTTCAGGCTGAATTCAGTGACGCAGCGTCAGCCTGATACCGAGACGCTCAGGTTATGGGAGGTGGCAGGTGCAGCACACTCGGATGTCTACACCACAATCAAGGGTCCCGTTGACAGGGGTGACGATCCCACTGTAGCCGATGTGATTTCTAACAATGATGCCCGCCCACCGTTTATCACATGTCCGCTACCTGTGAATGACGGGCCCGGGCACTGGGTGGCCAAAGCGGCTATCGCAGCTGTGGACGGCTGGATTCGGACTGGCGACCCCGCGCCTTCTGCGCCATTGCTGACGCTAAATGCGCAGCGAACAGGTTTTGAATACGACAATCTTGGAAACGTACTGGGTGGGGTTCGTACACCCTATGTGGATGCTCCTGTCGCGCTCCTCTCAGGGGAAGGGCAGCCACCGGCTAACGCTGCGTTCTGTGGCCTGTTTGGCACCACCGTGTTGTTTGACGAGGCGATGCTGGCCGAGCTTTACCCAGACAAAGCGGCGTATGTCGAAGCGATCGATAGGGCGACCGACGCTGCGGTTGCAGCCAGATTTATCCGCCCGGCAGATGCTGAGCTGATAAAAGCGCGCGCCCGTACTTCGCCGATAGGGTCTGTAGCTGGCGCGGGTTGGCAGTCTAATGTTCAACCGATGAAATAGGGGGCGCCGCGAAGCTCGCCGCGCCTGCCATCAGTTGGCAGTCAGCGCAAGGTAGAAAAAATAGATACAAATACCCAGTCCAACGATGTAAGTCAGCGAACGCAACTTGTCCAGATTGCCGATGTACAGTGGAATGTAGGTGATACGTAAGGCGACGAAGGCAATTGCCAAAGTGGCGATGCTTTGCATCTCCACACCGCTGATAAACACCGCTAAAATGGCAGCACTGAAAACGGCCAGTGCCTCCCAACTATTGGCCTGCGCAGCCACTGCCCGCGCCCCGGCACCGGTCAGTTTCTGGGATTGGATACGGGGTTCTTTGTTGTCGACACTGCCCAGCTGCTTTTGGCGGAAATAGCCTGCGGTCCAAGCGCAAGCCACGGGAAGAATGCATAAAATCAACAAGCTGCTTATTACGGTGTTCATAAACGTTGTTCTCCGTTGTCATTATTAGTCATGCGGTGCTAGTCATGCGGTATTGCAAAGGTCGGGCATTCTAGCTTGTAGGTACATCACGTTGCCGCGCATCATAGCACCGATACCCACCGCGTTGATGTAGCAGCAGACGCAATATGCAGGTCCGCGATGAGCGCTGGAGGCAGCGCGAAATGTCTCTGGCAGCGATGCGATTGGGTCGCTGTGCAATAACCATTCTGACCGTTTGAAGTATAAATACTTGGTACCATATTGGGCATGGATGCGACTTATAGCGCCTGCTGTAATTGCGTGTTGGTTCGTTGATTGTAACGATAAGAGGATTCGAAACTGACGAAAAAACTACTGTGCTGTAGTTCATGGCGGCCTTGTCTCGCCGCTTCTAGTTTTCAGTCTGAGTGAAAAACGGTTGGCGATGATCGCGCCAGCCGTTTTTTGTCTGATCGTTTTGCCTGATTTTTGCGCGTGCTGCGCAATGTCGTATCAGTGGATACCAGCTGTGAAGAGCACAGATGAGTCACGCTGCTGATTAACGCAGCGCTGCCCTCACTTTAGGGTCATAGTGTCTGCGTATGAGTGACGCTGGGTAGTCATTGCCGGGCAGTGGCCTGACGGTGGGTGGTACCGCAGGTCGGTCGGGGTGTAAAAGCGGAGGTCTCGCTATTGGGTGTTGCGCCGGGTATCTGGGCTGGCGCCATTGACGGCGGACAGGGTAGGGTGCATAGCCGTTGTAGACCGTTGTCGTATCATAGTAGTCAGCGGTCTGCTGCGTGTGTTGTAGAGTGCTTTGTTCTAATTCAAGGCTGCGTAATTCAGCGCGGTGTTTTTCCCGTGCCATCCGATCGGCAACCATGCGGTCGGTGGTGTCCCGCATATCCTCAAGCCTCTGTTCCGTCAATTCGCTCGACAGCGGCCCTGGAACTTCGATCACCACGGTTTCCACTACAATATCGTGCGGCGGCGGCGTATCAGAAAAGTTGACCACTCCTTTGTCATTGACGGTCTTGTAAACCGTTGTGGCAAAAGCTGATGTGCACAAAAGTAGTGCGACCGCTGGTAGCCAGTGAAAGGCGCGTCTGCTGTTCATGCCGGGCTTTGGTGTGCGCTGTGAAGTAGTAGCTCCAGTCGGCTATCGGGTAACAGAACACTGCGTTCGAGCTGGAAGCAGTCCAGTAACTCTTTCAGTTCTCGCTGGCTGTGTGGGTTGTAGCCCGCTGGCGTGGCCAGTCTGTTCCTGACACTTAGTGAGTCCAAGTCATTGATGCCGTACAAGTAATTTTGCTGAGTTGCTTTCCGGTTGTGCACGGAAAAAGCATGCGCAACAGTAGTGCTTTTCAGGTGCGGGCGGATCGCGGCAAGAAATGCCCTGAGCGTTTGCCTGTCGAGGAAATTAAACACATCCCAGAATAGGCAGATATCGAATCGTGTTTGATCAGGAAGTTGCAGCATGGCCCGAAACTGGGCCACAGCATCTGCAGCTGTTTCATCGTCGGCAGTAGCGTCATCGTAGGTAGCAATAGGAAGCGCTGAAAATACATCAACGAAATGCAGTTTACAGCGGTATTGGGCGAAAAAATCGACTGTTTCGGGAAGTGCCGAGCCCACGTGAAAAACGGTGACAGCCTGCTCCACATCAAGTCGCTGGAACAGGGAGGACAGCAACTTTGATGACTGTTTCGAAGTGTTCGGCAAAGGCTGGTCTGCGCAAGAAGCATCCGCTGGTAGGCGTGAATTGCGAGCAGCGAAAATGCTCTCAGGCGCTCTTCAGATCGAGACCGGGAGCTTTCTGCTGCGGTGTCGATGAATGCGCCGACTGATGTGCCACGACTGACGCCTTGCCAGAAGCAGTACCAGCGGGGTCCATGTCAATGCTGCCCTTGAATAGAGCGCCGTCTTCCAAAGTGACCCGAGGTGCGACAATATTGCCATGCACATTGCCCGATTTGGAGATAGTTACCTTCTCGCTGGCGCTGATGTCGCCCGTGACTTTACCGTCTATTTGTATCACCTTGGCGTGGACGTCGGCGCAGACTTCACCCGAACTACCAATGGACACCATGTTGCCCTTGAGGTTAATTGTGCCTTCGACTTTCCCCTGAATAAGGAGATCTTCCTCACCGGTGACGTCGCCTTTGATAACGATGCTTGGTCCTATCATTGCGGAATTCCTCGCAGGTGCAGGGGTGGCCGGCACAGAGTGTGATGATGGCGGTGTAGCCGCTTCTTTAGGTGCTGATTTACTCTTGGTTCGATCAAACATTGCGATCGTCCCCGTGTGATTAAATGGCCTGCTATGCTATCAGCCTGCCTCAAGATACGCCAGTACCCTGAATGGGTTCGACATGCAAGACTTCTCTGCGGTAATCCGCCGCGGTACATTCGTACTGCCTCACAGGATTGATTTGTCTCTGGGTATGCACTACGGTTTGTTCTATTATAACGGCCGATAATTTGAGGAGAATTAAGCGATGATCAAGCGTATTGTTGGTGGCCTGTTGGTGGTTTTGCTTGGCGCGTGTGCGACGGCCAACCAGCACGCCGGTTTCCCTCCCGTCAGTTCTGATGGCCTACACTTGATGCCCGACACCAAGTTGGCAGCTGTCTATCTGAAGCCAGGGGCGGACCTCAGCCAGTACGACAAGATCGCCCTACTCGATACCTATGTGTCCTTTGCCAAGAACTGGCAGCGCAATCACAACGTGGAGGCGACGTTTGAAGATCAGGTGACCGATAAGGACATGCAGGCGATTCGCAAGAAAGTGTCCCAGCAATTTGCGCGAGAAATTACCAAGGTACTGACGGCCGATGGTCGTCAGTTCGTCGAAACCGGCGGAACTGGAGTCCTCATTCTGCGCCCTGCAATTATCAATCTGCAGATTACAGCGCCTGATCTTATGACGCCGGGAATGGAGGAAATCCTGGTGGCCAGTGCGGGCAGCATGACCCTGTACCTTGAGTTGCTCGACGGTAAGACAGGCGACCTCATTGCCAGGGTAATCGACCCGGAAGCTGCTGATGACGCCGGTATGGCGCAAATTGCCGATGCCGTGACCAACACTGCAGATTTTGACCGGATAGTGCAGCGTTGGGCGCAGATACTGAATTCATACCTGTCCAAGCTCACTGCCAAGTCCTAGGAGTCCTGTCAGACTGAGGATGATGGCGTGTGAGCAATGAAATTCGGATCACTGACCTCGCGACGCCCGAATTAAGCGCTGCGCAGAGCGGCGCACTGGCGTATGCCGATAGCTTGGCTATCGACATCACCAGCCAAAGTATCCTTGAAGAAGCGCAAAAACTCACCGGGCTGGATGATTTCGGGCCGCCCGATTACCGTGTGCGACTTGAGTTGTTGTGTGATGAGTGGGGCAGCGATAGCGGTCTCGCCAACCTCGGGCGCCTCGCACTGCGCAATAAACTTCTGCAACACGCCAAAAGCCGTCTGCTGATTCAGAATCTCCTAGTGCGCCACCCTGAAATACACGATGTCACCATTACTGCCCCGATTATCGTGGCGGGTTTGCCGCGCTCCGGCACCACACATTTGCTCAACCTTATGGCGGCCGATAGTCGGCTTCGAGCCCTGCCGCTGTGGGAATCCTATGAGCCAGTTCCCCTACCGGGTGAGCCGTCGACAGCAGATGGCCTGGATCCCCGATACCAGCGCTGCGCAGACCAGTGGAAAATGATGCAAGCGTTATCGCCGCTGCTGGCGGCAATGCACCCCATGAATCCTGATCATATTCACGAAGAGTTGGAACTGATGGGCCCCGACTTTGCCTCCTACAACTACGAGTGGCTCAGCGTGTCACCGCGCTGGCGTGATCATTACTACCGTTGCGACCAGACACCGCACTACGAATACATGAAAACCGTGTTGAAGATTCTCACCTGGCAGGACGGTGATAGCACAGGGGGCAGTACGCGTTGGGTGTTGAAGTGCCCCCAGCACCTGGAGCAACTGCCCGTGTTGCGGCAGGTCTTTCCGGATGCCACGGTGGCTATTACCCACAGGGACCCGGTATCCGTGATTCAGTCGGCCGCGACGATGCTCGGTTACGGGCAACGTATCAATCGCAAACAGGTGGACCTTTCCGGCTTGATCCGCTATTGGTCAGACCGTGTCTTTGAGCTCCTGCAGGCATGTGTGAATGACCGATCGAGCTGGCCTGCCGAGCGCAGTATCGACGTGCTTTTTCACGAGTTTATGGCAGATGATCTGGGTATGGTGGAGAAAATTTACGCCAGGGCAAACCTCGAGATGACGGCGGCGGCGCGCACTGAGTTGCAGCATTTTATAGACCAGCACCCGCGTGGCAGAGACGGGCGCGTGGTGTACAACTTGCGCGGTGATTTTGCCGTCGAGCCAGCGCAATTGCGGGAGCGCTTCGCATTTTACTTTGATCGCTTCCCGGTGAACGTGGAAGTGCTTTGACCGCAACAGGTGATGTGATGAGAAACCCTATCTACAAATCGCGCCCGGTAGAGCCTAATCCAGCCAAGTTTGGCACACAGCGCATTAATGATTTTATCGTACTGTGCGAGGCATTCTCCAACAGTTATTTGCTGCAAACACCTGAAGGTAACATTCAGGTCAACGCCGGCATGGGTATCGAAGCACCTGTTATCAAACGTAACTTTGACTCAGTTTCAAGTGGGCCGCTGCGTTACCTGATCCTGACACAGGGACATGTGGATCATGTGGGAGGGGTGGCATTTTTTCGGCAGCATAATCCTGAACTTCTGGTTGTCGCGCAGGCCGAAAATCCTGCGCATCAGGCCTACGACCGTCGCTTGGCAACATTTCGCGCCAATCGCTCCGCCTTCGCATTCACTGACAAGTTTGCGCGTGTATTCGAGTATTACGCCGAGCAGGGTCTCACTGATTTCCCCGCGCAGGATGCGCCCACGCCCGATATTTTTGTAGAAGACCGATACACCTTTTCACTGGGTGGTCTTGAGGTTGAATTGATTGCAGTGGCAGGGGCGGAGACAAACGACTCACTGATTGTATGGCTGCCGCAACACAAAATCTGCCTGACCGGCAATTTGTTCGGTTGCCCCTTCGGTCATTTTCCAAATCTGGTGACCATTCGCGGTGACCGCTACCGGGACGCACTGACCGTTGCGGCGGCAGTGCAGGTGGTGCTGGATCTGGGTGCGGAGACTATTCTGTACGGCCACCACGAGCCGGTGGTGGGTGCGGAGCTTATAGCAATGGAGCTGACGGTGCTGCGAGATGCCATTCTCTATGTACACGATGAGACCGTAAACGGTATGAATGCGGGTGCGGATTTGCCCACGCTTATGGCAACAATCGCGCTGCCGCCAGCGTTGGAGGTGGGGGAGGGTTACGGCAAGGTCTCCTGGGGCGTGCGCGCCATATGGGAGAACTATGCGGGCTGGTTCAAGCACAAATCGACCACGCAACTGTATGCGCAGCCGCGCAGTTCGATCAACGCAGACTTGCTCGAACTAGCGGGTGGGGCTGATGCCATCGTGGCGCGGGCGCAGCAGAAGTTGTTGCAAAAAGAATATGTGGAGGCTTTGCATCTGCTGGATATCGTCTTGTCACAGCAGCACCCCGTGCCGGGAGCAGTGACCGCTGCAATTGCAGCACATGAAGGTCTGTTGCAAGACAGTGTCAATTTCTGGTTGTCGTCGTGGCTACGGCATCAGATCAAGTTATTGCAGGCGCAGGTCTGATAAATGCGCGTTAACCCTACGCCTCGTTTTTAGGGAGATAATCCCGTGTCAGTTCCTCGGAGATCTGCCACAGTTTTGCTGCCATGGCATCGTCGTCTATGTACCGGGTTTCGCCTTTATCTACGTTGCAATTAACAAAATAGAAGCCACGTACATCAACCAGCTCCGGACTGGTGGCCACGTAGCAGGTGGTGGCCGCCCCCTCCTCAACACTCTGCAGAAAAATCCAGCCGAAATACTTTGCGCCCCACTGCTGCCATGCCGGTAAATTATGGAGAAGATTAGTTCTGATGATACCGGGATGTACGCTATTGGAGGTCGCGTCTGTGTGCGAAATTTGCGCAGCCAGTTCGCGCGCACACAGGGCGTTCGCCAACTTGGATACCCCGTAGGCAGTAAACGGGTCGTAGTGCTTGCTGCCGTCCAGGTTGTCGAACTCAATGCCCTTGTCGGCGCTGCGGTGAGCGAGCGAGCTGAGCTGGGTAAAGCGCCCCTGAGGCGCGGCTAGAACCGGCTTGCGCAGTTGATTGATGAGAATGAAGTGTCCGAGATGATTGACGGCAAACTGCTTTTCCACGCCATTTACCAACTCCAGCTCGGGCAGTGCCATGATGCCCGCGTTGGTGATAAGGCCGTCCAGCGGCACATTGGTGGCGCGAATTTTCTCAGCACAGCGCACCACGGATTCCCAGTCGGCGAGGTCGAGGAACATCGGCGTAGTATTACCCGCAATGCTGGCGCAGGCTTCCTCAGCCTTGCTCTGTGTGCGTGCGATGCCAATAACGTGCGCGCCCCGCATGGCCAGTACGCGCATGGTCTCATAGCCCAACCCTGAGTTGGCCCCGGTAATGGCGATGGTAAGACCGCTGAGATCCAGTCCTTCAGTCACCTCTTCTGCAGTGGAACTGCTGTTAAACGGGCTGCGTGGCGGTTGCCGCGTGATAATTTGCGCTAAAATGCTGGAAGGGAGTGCACTGAGGATGCCCAGTGTGGCCATATATTGCAGAAGTTGGCGGCGGCGAAGTTGCGCGTTGTTCATGTTCCAGCTCTCGTGCTCGCGTCAAGAAAACAGTATACGTCAATCAGGCAGCCTGTTGCCCCGTAAGCTTTGCGACTTAGTGTAGCTGCAGGCCGCGCGGCATTTAGCCGGTCTATGCGCTCTACAGTGTCGCCAGGCCGCGGCGCGGCAGTCTGTGATCCCTAGGTCGGAACTATCAGGTCGCGAGTATCAGGTTCTCTGGATGACGGCGGCGTCAGGTCTGTTACACTTCCGCCCCCAAACGGCCCCCTATGGCATGCAACGTGAGTGATCTCTCCTTTTCAAATCTGGCTTTACCTGCGGCCCAACTGACTAACCTACACAGCCTGGGTTACAGTGAAATGACGCCGATACAGGCGGCAAGTTTGCCGCTGGCGCTGTCAGGTAGCGACCTGATTGGGCAGGCCAAAACAGGCAGTGGTAAAACAGCGGCGTTTGCACTTCCATTGCTTACCCGGCTTGATCCGCAGTTATTTTCGGCGCAGGCGCTCATCCTGTGTCCGACACGTGAACTTGCTTCGCAGGTGGCCAGCGAAATTCGCCGCCTCGCCCGTTATCAGCCCAATATCAAGATCGTTACCCTGTGCGGGGGCCAGTCGATTGGCCCACAAATCGGCTCTCTGGAGCACGGCGCACATGTGGTGGTGGGCACGCCAGGGCGTATCAAGGATCACTTGCGCAAGGCAACACTGACGCTGGATTGCGTCAATACTCTGGTTCTTGATGAAGCAGACCGGATGCTGGAGATGGGCTTTGTCGAGGATATTGAGACCATTATCGCCAGCACGCCTGATACCAGGCAGACGTTGCTATTCTCTGCAACTTATCCGGAAGACATTCGTGCCTTGAGCAGTCGTTTTCAGCGTGCACCGCAACACATTCGCGTAGAGTCGCTGCACAGTGAAGAACATATCGCACAGCGCTTTTTCGTGTGCCAGAAAGCTGATCGGCTGCCCGCGCTGCATAAACTACTGACCCACTTTCAGCCGCAGTCAGCGGTGGTGTTTTGCAATACCAAACAGCTGGTTCGTGAGGTTTGCGAGTCACTCTGCGCGGCGGGTATGCAGGCCAAGGCACTGCATGGCGATATGGAGCAGCGCGACCGCGATCAGGTATTGATCGAGTTCAAGCATCTCAGTTGTAGCGTGCTTGTGGCGACCGATGTGGCTGCGCGCGGTCTTGATATCGATGATTTGGCCGCCGTGGTGAACTTTGAATTACCGCGCAATGCAGAGGTTTACGTGCATCGCATTGGACGCACCGGTCGCGCGGGCAAGGAGGGGGTTGCGCTGAGTCTTTTTGCGGACACTGAACGCTATAAAATGCAGGGCATTATTGATTACCTGCAACGAGAATTGGAGTTTGAGGCGATTGAGCAGTTGCCGCAATCGCGCGAGCGCTTGCCAGCACCGCCCTTTGTCACGCTGTGTATCGCGGGCGGGCGCAGGGAAAAGGTGCGCGCTGGAGATGTACTGGGTGCGCTGACAGGAGAGGCTGGTATTGCGGGTAAATCGGTAGGTAAGATAACGGTCACGGACTACGCCGCGTATGTCGCTGTAGCGCGCGAAGACGCCGAAAAAGCACTGGGGAGGCTCCTGAACGGTAAGATCAAGGGCCGTAAATTCAAGGTGCGCATGCTCTAGTCCAGCCGCGCCGATTCAAACTATTACCACTTGGCAGGGTCGACCTGAGGCGGCAAAGTCTCTACAGTACGCACCCTGTTCAGAAACCCCTCCTAGCCATATGCCGATCACGCTTGCGTGACAGGATTATTCCCTTGATCTCTACCGCCAATATCACCATGCAGTTCGCTGCCAAACCGCTGTTTGAAAATATCTCAGTCAAGTTCGGCGATGCCAATCGCTACGGCCTAATCGGCGCCAATGGCTGCGGTAAATCAACATTTATGAAGATCTTGGACGGCAGCCTTGTGCCCACTGCCGGCAATGTGTCTATTTCGCCGAATGAGCGTATTGGGAAGCTCAGCCAGGACCAGTTCGCCTATGAGCAGTACACTGTGGTCGACACTGTCTTGATCGGGCATGAGGAACTGTGGGCGGTCAAGCGGGAGCGCGACCGGATCTACGCGCTGCCTGAGATGTCGGAAGACGACGGCATGAAAGTGGCCGAGCTGGAAGTGCAATTTGCGGAGATGGACGGTTACAGCGCTGAGAGCCGTGCTGGCGAGATACTGATGGGGGCGGGCATTGCGCAGGAGCTGCACTACGGCCCTATGAGCCAGGTGGCACCCGGTTGGAAGCTGCGCGTACTCTTGGCGCAGGCGCTGTTTTCCGATCCTGACATCTTGCTGCTCGATGAGCCGACGAACAACCTCGACATCGACACCATCCGCTGGCTGGAGGCCCTTCTCAACGAGCGCAAGTGTACGATGATCATCATTTCTCACGACCGCCACTTCCTGAACGCGGTGTGCACTCATATGGCGGATATCGACTTCGGTGAGCTGCGCGTTTACCCGGGTAACTATGACGACTTTATGACGGCCTCAACGCAGGCTCGCGAGCGCCAGCAGTCACAAAATGCCAAGAAGAGCGCAGAAATCGCCGACCTGCAGCAGTTTGTCAGCCGCTTCTCGGCCAATGCCTCCAAAGCCAAGCAGGCGACTTCCCGTGCCAAACGGATTGAGAAGATCAAGCTGGACGAAATCAAACCGTCCAGCCGTGTCAGCCCCTATATACGGTTCAAGCAGGACAAGAAATTGCATCGTCAGGCATTAGTGTTGGACAAACTTGGGCATGGTTTTGCAGACAGCCCGCTGTTTCAAAAGGGCAGCATGATTCTTGAAGCGGGCGCGCGGTTGGCTGTGATCGGTGAAAATGGAGCGGGGAAGACCACCTTCCTGCGCTGCCTGATGGATCAACTTAAGCCTGATAGCGGCAACGTGAAGTGGGCCGAAAACGCCACTCTCGGCTATTGCCCACAGGACAGTACCGGCGATTTCGACAGCGATTTGAACCTCTTTGACTGGATGAGCCAGTGGCGTAAACCCAGTCACGATGATCAGATCGTGCGCGCCACACTCGGCCGCCTGTTGTTTTCAACGGACGACTTCAAGAAGCAGGCAAAAGTGTGCTCTGGTGGCGAGAAGAACCGCCTGTTGTTCGGCAAGTTGATGATGATGGACACCAATGTCCTGCTGCTGGATGAGCCCACTAACCACTTGGATATGGAGTGTATCGAAGCGCTTAACCTGGCGCTGGAACACTACGATGGCACGCTGATCTTCGTCAGCCACGACCGCGAGTTTGTGTCTTCACTGGCAACGCGCATCATCGACATCAAGGATGGTGGGCTGGTTGATTTTCAGGGGACGTATGAAGAGTATCTGTGCAGCCAGCAGGCAGCAGACCGATTGGCTAGCGCGTCCTGATGAGGTTTTGTGCGCATGCTGTTTATCGCAGTGCATACAATAAAAATCTCGGTATCGACTGGCGCGTCCTTAAATATCTGGACCGGCGCCAAACTGAGTAGAGCTTTTCGGGATACGCCGTAAATACGCACCCATAAACCTGGGCAGGCCCTCCCTGTAGGCTCGATTCACGGATGGCCGCCCCACGGATGGCCGCCCCACGGATGGCCGCCCCACGGATGGCCGCCCC
>JBDNIE010000278.1:0-4940 GCA_041688425.1 Halioglobus sp.
CAAACCCTCTATGTTCATAGCGCGGCGGGAGGCAAAATGTTTTATCGCCGCCTTTTGCTGAGCAGCGCAAACCAGACCTCCCATGCAGCGCCACGCCGCCTCGCCCTCCTCCCGCTCAATCGCTGAATGGCAAACGGGGCATTGCGTTGGGAACTCAATGGTCCGGACGGTATCAGGGCGAAGATCCAGTACTACCGATACCACCTGAGGAATGACATCTCCGGCGCGGCGTACGATAACCGTATCACCCAGCCTGATGCCCAATCGCGCGATCTCATCACTGTTATGCAGAGTGGCACTGCTCACCGTGACACCGCCGACGAACACGGGCTCGAGCCGGGCAACGGGTGTAATGGCCCCAGTACGGCCGACCTGGAACTCCACATCGAGCAGTCGCGTCATTTGCTCCTGTGCAGGAAATTTTCTGGCGATAGCCCAGCGCGGGGCGCGCGAGACAAAACCGAGACGTTGCTGCAGCGCGAGCTCGTTAACTTTGAAAACAATGCCGTCAATATCGTAAGCAAGGCTGTCGCGTCGCTCGGCCATTACGTCAAAATAGCGGTTGCAGGCGTCGACTCCTCTTACTACCGCAGATTCCGGGTTCACCTTTAATCCCCAACCGCGCAGGCATTCCAACACCTGCGCGTGGCGCTCAGGCAGATTGCCACCCTCCACCAGGCCGACGCTGTAACAGCACATTTCAAGAGGTCGTTCTGCGGTGATGCGGGAATCGAGTTGCCGCAGGCTGCCAGCGGCGGCATTGCGCGGGTTCACAAAAGTCTTGTCACCGCGCTGCCGCGCCCGTTCATTAAGCCGCTCAAATCCTGCCTTGGGCATATAAATCTCGCCGCGCACCTCCAGCAATGGCGGAATCCCATCGCCACGCAGACGCAGGGGTATCGAGCGAACTGTGCGCACGTTATGGGTGATGTCCTCGCCGTTATTGCCGTCGCCGCGTGTTGCGCCACGCTCTAATACACCGCCCCGATACAACAGGCTGACAGCAATTCCGTCCAGTTTCGGCTCGCAGGCAAACTCCAACGACTGCGACTCTGTACCCAGACGTTCGAGCAGTCGCCGGTTGAAATGCTGCATGTCCTCTATGCCGAATGCGTTCTCCAAAGAGAGCATGGGAACTTCGTGAGGGACTTGCCGGAACTGCGCAAGCGGTTCGGCACCCACGCGTTGCGATGGAGAGTCTGCGCGAAAAGCTTCAGGATGCTGCGTTTCCAGCTGCCGCAATTGTTGCATGCAGCGATCGTACTCCGCGTCCGGGACACTGGGCTCGTCAAGTACGTAGTACTGATAATTCCAGGCATCCAGTTGCTCTCGCAGTGATTCGATGTCCTGCAATGGATCCGCCAGCGGCATAGGTGAAGTCAGAGCGCGTTGGCGAGCAGGCGACGCTCCAGCTCACGAATTTGCTGGCGGTTGTGCTCCATAGACTGCCGCGTCATTGCGCTGCGCGACTCATCTAGCACGTCTCCGGTGAGATTACGGGCAACAGCCTGCGCTGTCTCCAGCATATAATCATAAGCCTGCGTCATATCTTCAGGCCCGGGCAAAGTCAGGAAGAACACCAGACCCGGTGTTGTCAGATCCGATATATTATCAATGTCGAAAACACCAGGCTTCATCATGTCGGCGACACTAAACTGTATCGCCCCGCGCCCGGCCTCGAACTCATGACGATGGAAAAAGTCCATATCACCGAAACGCAGGTCACAGGCCAACAGTATTTGCAGGATGTCGTCGCCCCGAAAGCCGTCTGCGCTGCGTGAGACAACGTTGAACATAAACACCTCTGGCTCAACACCGCGAGGAAGTTTGCCGCGAGGCGGTGCCGATGCCTTACGTGGATCGTCTTCGTCGGCCATCAGGCCGTCCAGCCAATCCAGGTTTTGCGGGTCATCATCGGCTGTGGTAATCGATGTCATACTGGGAAGCAGCTCAATTTCGCCGTCAGACTCAGATTTATTGGCCTGTTTTTTCCGGGCAGTCTTTTCAGCTCGTCGCCCGGATGCCGCATGGGGTGGTGCTGTTTTTTTGCCAGAGGGAGGGTAGCCCGCGGCCTTTAAGATGTCACCGCGCTCGACCACCCTTGCACCGCCGTTGGGTAGTTCACCGTACGACCTTTCGTTCGGCACTTCTGGTGGGAGTGTTTCGGGATCGACCAGCTTCAGTTTGACTCGCGCACTTCTGTCGCGACGAATTCGGCGCCATGCGTCCAGCAGGACCGCCAGAATCAGCAGCACACCGACAACGACCATCCAGTCTCGTATTGTTAAATCCGTCAGTCCCACTCGCTCTATCCGCTTTCCGATCGTCGTGATTAACTGGCCGCCAGGGCTGCGGCCTCCTCAATATCCACAGACACCAACCTCGATACGCCCGGCTCATGCATGGTCACGCCAATCAGCTGATCGGCAAATTCCATGGAAATCTTATTGTGGGTAATATAGATGAATTGTACTTTCTCGGACATCTCTTTCACCAACCTTGCGTAACGGCCAGTGTTAGCGTCATCAAGCGGCGCGTCAACCTCATCCAGAATACAGAACGGCGCCGGATTGAGTTGGAAGATGGAAAACACCAATGCAATTGCCGTCAATGCTTTTTCACCACCGGAGAGTAAATGAATAGTCGCGTTTTTCTTACCCGGCGGCCTCGCCATGATCGTGATGCCTGTGTCGAGTAGATCATCACCTGTCATCTCCAGATAGGCGCTGCCACCCCCGAACACCCTGGGGAATAGTTCCTGCAAACCGGTGTTCACTTTCTCGAAGGTCTCGCGGAAGCGGTTGCGTGTTTCTTTATCTATTTTGCGAATAGCCGACTCGAGTGTTTCAAGCGCAGTGACCAGATCTTCGTCTTGTGCATCGAGGTAGCTCTTACGCTCCGACTGAAGGTTATACTCATCGATAGCGGCGAGGTTGATCGGGCCAAGTCTGGCAATGCGGTTCGCTGCACGCTCCAGAGCATTTTGCCATTCGGGCTCATTGGCATCCTCAGGCATTGTGTCCAGCACAGTTTCAAGCTCGTGCTTGCTCTCCTGTAACTGTTTATAAAGGGTACTGCGCTGCACTTGCTGTGTCTGGTTATCAATGCGATGTCGCTCAAGTTCGCTGCGCACGGTTTCCGCACGCTGCTCAATTGCCGCCCGCTGCCTTTCAGCGTCGCGTAACTGATGCTCTACCTCGGCCACCAGTTGTCGTGCCGCACTCAATTCAGCCTCCGAGTGCAAACGCAGTTCAAGTTGTTGCTCAAGCTCCTCCCGCAGCCCGATCAGCGGCGCATCACTGTCACGTAAAGAGTCATTCAGGCTACTCTTCCGCTCACACAGTTGCGATACCTGGCGGTCGGTGCGGTCGATCGTCTCACGTATGGCATTGAGCTGTGTTGCGAGAGATTGATGGCGCATCGCCACCTGATGTGCGCCGTCTTTATCATGCCGTGCTTTTTGGCGCGCGCTATCAAGCGCTCCGCGTATCTGGTCACGACTGGACATTAACTCTTCACGCCGACGGGAGTCCGCCTCCATGCTTTCAATACATTCTGCTAATACAGTTCTAGCCTCAGAAACGGCCTCCTGCTCCTGCTTAAACTGGCTGCGGACCTCGTCAATCTCTGTATTGATACGCTCATGGCGCAGCTTGACCTGCTCGGCTTTTGCCTGATGGGCGGAAACGCGCGAGCTGATATCGGCATGCTGGCGCGTACTTGCCTGCAGTGCACGCTGGCACTCCTGGCGTTGATCTTCGAGCGTTTTCAGGGCGTTTTCACACCCCTGCAATTCGTCCGCCAGCTGCACCTCACGCTGCTGATGCTGCTCGATCGTTGCAGCCAACGTCTCCAGTTCCTCACGGCGCTGGATAACGCCACCATCACTGTCACAGGAGCGCGCCACGCGCACCCAATTACGGCCCATCCAGATGCCGTCGGGCGTAATAACCGATTCGTGATCAGCCAGCGCGACTCGCTGCCGCAGAGCCTCCGCCAGATCACCGGCTGTGCGAATACCCGCCAATAGACCGTCAGCTCTGCCGCCGCTTTGTACCTTTGCGGCCAGAAACTCAGCTGCCGGTGACGGGCTATCGTGCGACTCGACCAACAGCAGGCTGCCTTTTTCAAAGCTGTCCAGAAAACCGCCCAGCGCACCAATATCGTCAACGCATACCGCCTGCAGACAGGCGCCTAGCACCGTTTCCACGGCTACTTGCCAGCCGTTGTCCACCTGCATCATGTCCAACAGACGCGAGCTACCTGACAACCGCCGCGCCTCCAACCATACACCCACGCCTTCGCTGCCATCCTGCAACGCTGCCTGCTGCAGGGCTTCCAGGGATGCACTACGCCCGCGCATTTGCTGCAGTTCCAAGCGCACGTGATTGAGTTCTGCAGACAGTTTGGTGCGACCATCGCGATTAGATGCCAGTGTCTCTACCAGTGTCTCGCTGTACCGCTCATGCCCGGCCATCTCCAGCTCGACTTCAGCCAGTTGTTCACCGAGTTCATCCGCCTCAGTATCAGCGGGACCCGAGCTCAGCCCGAGCTTTTCCTCCTCCAACTGACGACTGCGTCCCTGCAGACGCTGCAACACCTGCTCCAGATGCTGGATACGTGACTGCTGTACTTCTGCCTGCTGCCTTGGCTCTGCGGCATGCTGGTTGAATTCATCCCACTGGTGTTGCCACTCATGCATAGCCTCCTCGGCCTGCGTTAGCGCCTCAGCCGAGGCAAGTTCCAGTTCCTGCAAGCCCTCCAGCTCAGGCCCCAGCGTCTCGACCTCCACCTCCCACCGGGCCAACTTGCCTCGATCATCGCCGAGATGACTTTCCAACTCTGTAAGATTCGCCCCGGTCTGGGCCAAGTCATCCTGAAGCTGTCGGCCACGCTCCTGTTGGTGCTTGATTGTCTGCTCTATACGAGCAACCTCAGAA
>JBDNIE010000279.1:0-6543 GCA_041688425.1 Halioglobus sp.
CAGCGTGATCCAGGCATCAGCTGACATGAACGTTTCCATGCTGTGGTATCCCCTTTGATGACTTGCTTTTATGAGGGGGATACATCCCATCACTGTTCAAGCGGGCTGTGCCGGATTCGGCGGGTAAATATTCTGCGGTTAAACCACCCCGGTGCGGCAAATCATATAGCCGGAGATTTCGACTGACAATGGCTGCCAGGCGCTGTCATCGAGGAATACGCGATTCTGTGCAAAATACCGGAATATGAAGCGAGACGGCATAAACTGAAACCCGATCACCAGAAAGACGCTTTGCCGCCAAAATTTTGCTCCTGTTATGACGCCTATTGTTAATGTTGCGCGTTCTGCGACCTGTCTCACAGTTGGCGTTTCAGTTCTATCAGGGCGTGACGATACCATTGAAGAGTTCGTGTTCATGGCTGTCTCTTATATACTTCCCATCAATGCTGGGCTAGGCTTTGCTTATGATTAAGGTATCCGGATTTCGTATCGTCGCCGGCGGGCAGGCACATCCTGCGACCGTTCTCGACTCACTCCAGCTCGAAGCAGTTCTACCCAACCTCGAGCCGGGCTGGGTCGGGGATCGCCTTGGAATGAAGACTCGTCGCGTGGCGCTCCCGCACGAACGCGTCGTTGACCTCGGTATCACAGCGACCGAGCAAGCTCTGGAACGCGCAGGATGGCGCGGTGATGATCTCGACCTCGTAGTGTGCGGCGCCTCTTTTCTGGAAGACCTGAT
Source organism: Halioglobus sp. (assembly GCA_041688425.1). Classification (GTDB taxonomy): domain Bacteria; phylum Pseudomonadota; class Gammaproteobacteria; order Pseudomonadales; family Halieaceae; genus Marimicrobium. Next base: position 740 of record JBDNIE010000279.1, read on the forward strand.
GCCATCACGAGCATCGGTGATCTCACAGGCGGTCAACCCTGATGCGGTGGCATTCGACATCAACGCTGCGTGTTCGTCCGCCCTGTATGCGCTCGCGATCGCTCATTCGATGATGAGTATAGACCCGTCTTTGCGCCGCGCCGCGGTATGCGTTGTCGAGCGCCCGACCGCAAGCGCTGACTATCGAGATTCCCGCTCATCGGTGTTCTTCGGTGACTCCGCCGCCTGCCTGCTCGTCGAACGCAGCGACGCCGACGCAGGTTTCGAGATCGAGGGCATCGCGATGCTCAACGACGCAAGAGACGCCGAAGCCGTGCGCGTGCCTCGCAGCGGGCACTTCCACCACGACAACCGTAATGCGTTCCATCACGTTATGGAGATGGGCGAGCAGGTCACGCGCGCCGCACTCGATGGGGCTGGTCTCTGCGTTGACGACATCGCTTTTTTTGTCGGCCACCAGGCTAACCAAGCCGTCTTGAGTTCTCTCGGCGAACGCCTTGGCGTTCCATGGGAACGACAGTGGCACAACTTCGAGTGGGCCGGGAACCAGGGTGCCGCCGGTGTTGTCACCGCGTTTTGCGCTGGATGGTACGCACACCTCAAAGAGCTCTCAAGTGGTGATCGCGTAGTGCTCAATACGGTTGGATCGGGCTACACCGGAGCAGCTATCCTATTGCGTTGGAAGGGATGAGCACCGACACCAGGGATGACCCTGTAGGCAGGTCGATCGAGCCGGGAAGCGTCGCCGCGCGGCGAAAGATCAAATACGTGCCAGAGTTCGACGGATTGCGCGGTCTTGCGGCCGTGTTCGTGGTGGCCGTTCACGCCATCATGATCGTCATTCCCGACACAACCGAAATGCCGAGCACAATCTCGGGCACCTTCGTGTTCATGGATCTCTTCTTCGTCCTGAGTGGGTTCCTGATCACCGCACTGCTCATCAAGGAACAAACTAATACCGGCAGGATCGGTTTGCTCGGCTTCTACTTCCGCCGCGCGGCGCGCCTGTTCCCCGCCCTGTGGGTCTTGCTCATCGTGCACTCGATCTATGCCTGGACTCAAGGGCCGCCGAACTATCCGGCCGATATCCAGCGCGAGTCGGTTATCCTTGCCGCGCTCTACGGACTGAACTTCCAGATGGACACGATGCTCGCGCCGGTCGCCCGGGGCCTGACCCAACTATGGTCACTCGGCGTCGAAGAACAGTTCTACGTGGTATGGCCGATTGTGGTGATTCTGGTGCTGCCCGTCACACGCAAGCTATCAACAACCGCCTCAATCCTCACCGCGTTGATCCTCGCCGTGATGGCTTGGCGGTTCTATTTGTGGGATGACTCGCTCATAGAGACGAGCGGATGGTTGCGGCTCTATACCCATACCGACACGCGAGCCGATTCACTGCTCGTAGGGGCACTCACCGCCTACCTCTGGATCCACCGCGTGCTGCCATCACGCCGCTTCATCGAAATCGCCGCATGGGTCTCGATGCCCGTGCTCGCCGGGTTCCTATTCGGCGTCAAGCTCAGCGACCCGTTCCCGTATCTCGGTGGCTTCACGCTTATGGCGATCGCATGGGCATTTGTGATTCTCGCCTGTATCGAGACCAATTGGGCGTTCCGGCCGCTGCTGCGCAACAAAGTCCTCTGCGCGCTCGGAGAGGTCTCCTACGGTATCTACCTGTGGCACGCAGCGATTCAGTTCGCAGTGGCCGAGCACGGCGGTGATTGGTCGGTGACTATGCGCGTCGTAGTCTCGCTAGTCGTTACCGCGATATTCGTTGCTGCCTCGTGGTATCTCGTCGAGAAGCCATTCCTGCGGATGAAAGACCGCTTCGATAGGCGACCGGCCAAGCGCCAGCCGCCACCCGAAGTACCGGCTGATCCCAAGAGCACCGTCTCTTGAGCAGACATGCGGTGGCGCCCGGCCCTGGACTCGGGCTAGTGCTGCCGAAAGGGCCCGGCCCTGTCGCCGATTGGCCCCGAGCGGCCGCCGCGTTCGCACAGCTGGAATCCGACGGCTGTTCGGCTATCTGGCTGACCGACCACCTGTTCTTTCCCGCAGACACACCTGACGCCTTAACCATGGCGGCCGTTGCGGCAAGCGCAACAACGGACTGTGTGATCGGCACCGGCGTTATCCAGTTACCGCTGCGCCAAGTAGCCGCTGTCGCAAAATCCGCCTCGACGCTGTCGGCACTGTCGGGCGCACGTTTCGTGCTCGGCGTAGGCCTCGGCGAGCACAGCGAAGAGTACGAGCGTGCCGGAGCCACGTTCCGCAATCGCGGTGTCGCACTCGATCGTGGCATCGCCGAACTCCGCGAGCTGTGGGCGCCGGGAGACAGCTGGTTCGAACAACACCCTGCAGCGCCGAACATCCCAATCTGGGTCGGTGGTCGTTCGGAGCGCTCCTTGCAGCGCACTGCCGAGCTCGGCGATGGCTGGTTTCCTATGTTCATCTCCGCTGCCGGTTTCGCACGCCGATCAACACAACTCGACGAGTTGTTAATCAACGCAGGTCGGGCACCAGCCTCGTTGCTGCGCGCTGTGCTGGTGATCGCCTCAATCGACGGCCCTCGGTGGAGCGCTGACGACGCGCGGACCTGGGCCACGAATCTTTTCCGTGCTGACCCCCAGGCAATTGGACGCCACGTTATCACCGGCTCCGCAAAGAAAATTACCACCGCTCTGGCTGCATTCCGCGCCGCCGGAGCCGATCACATCGCGGTCCTCATCGCTTCCGATGACGCGCTCCGCGCCTACAAGTCTATCGCCGAACTATGGCCTGAGTTCAGGCCTGTTCAGACGAGTGAATAAATTTAGCCATCAAGCCTTTCGACAATTTTTTGGAACAATGAGGGCCTTTACTCACCGCAGCGTTCACGATCGACAGCTGGTTGCGCGTTTAGCCGACCTCCCTTACCCTACCAGATATTTAACCTGTCGACAGACACTAGCACATGGCTTTCATTCTGGCATTGGCTTCCCAAGCAAAGCGAATACTAATCTGGCATCTACAGAGACAGATAATTCGAAAACATACTAGGAGAATTTCACCTTGAATAAGCAGACAAAAGACGTGGCTGCGGAGCCTAAAGTGACCGGGGAGGAGCTAATAGAAATACAAGATCCCGCAGGCGGCGATGGCTCAGTATTTAAAATACCACTTCAGCGGATTACGAACACGCCTAACTATATTTTCCTGGGGGCAAATGAACGCCTTCATCAGGTTATTCAACCCAAAACCTGGACCGTTGTTCAATGGCCACACGAGTTTGCAAATGTTACTGGATGGGTCCTCAACTCCTTAGCCAACGGATATCCAACTAACCGGTATACTGATGGAGCACTGGAAATACCCAACAATGTAGCTGATCTCGGTGTGTGGGAGCATTCAGGCAGTGTTGCCTGGAGAAGCATAGATATCCATTCTGATCCACTGACTATACACAGACGAAAACTAAAATTTCTTTACAGTTCCAATGAGGGTGGTATCAGAGAATTTGGTGGGCAAGACGATATCTGGCATCCAGATGCCAGTAAAGGAGAGACTGGTCTTCTTTGTTTGTCCAATCAGCAGGTTTACGGCGTGTCAGCTTTTGACCCTGCAGAGACTGCACACAGAGTCTGGATGGAGTGTTGGCACAATAATCCCACTCCGGTCAAAGTGGTTCGTGCTGGCATAATTGCGCCACTGTATATGGTGGCAAAGGCGGGTGAATACTGATGGTCGATACAGTGAACCTACCCCTAAAAACTCCGTTTACCAGAGACCACCTTGATTATCTGGTTAACGTTCAGAGTAGAAACGGACAATCAACAAAGATAACAATCGCGAAAGCGTTTGGCTCCTATCCTTATATCATCGGCAGCGGGCCTGCCAGTCCCACTATGCGGCAGAGCATACCGCCTAGAGTTTGGACATTAGTAGAATTGGCCTCACCGACTGAAGATACGATGGGTTGGGAGCGGGACTCAGACACTCTGTGGAATGCTGAATATAATCCTGCCGGAGATTTCTATCACTGTATTTTTTCAGTAGCGTGGGATTTCAAATCCAGTTTTGGCAATCCACTAACAATACATCGCAGAAAAATTCAGCAATGGACAGCGGTACCCTGCCCGGGGCTACCTTCGGTAGAGGGCATTCCCGCGTGTGAATATGAAAAAGTCTATATACCTGAAGCGCATAAAGATGAAACCGGCAACGATGCTTACGCCGTACTACAAACGTATATGCAGCCCGGTTTTATGGCGGAACAACCGAAGCAACTCCACGGAATTCGGGTTTATCATAACAATGATGAACCAATAGATTTGGTGAGCATCCCTGGCATTGCTCCCATGATATCTGGACGGAGAGCCAGCTCAGTGTATTAATTCGCGTTTTTCCAACGTCGTCTGCGCCGGTCAAACGAAAAACACACCAGCGGCATAAGAAGGGGGTCTATTACGCTTACGGATGTTCATCCTAAGAGCTCGTAATTTCAACCAATTGCAATGTCAGTAACATTCTTAGGACTAGTTTTAATTGTTGTTTTTTTCCAGCTTCTCAGCTTGACGCTTTTGTTTCATACGCTCCTGCCTCTCGACAGCGCGATTCAGCTCCAAATATTTTTCTGCATGAATGTAAAAAGCTCGCAATTGCGCATGCTCTTCGGGCGAAGAATCAAACAAGAGTTTCAGTAGTGGATGTTCGTTAGCCGGGCCACCATTTTTTTGCAGAACACCCAAACCAAAACCGTGCTTGAAATCCATGGTTTTGAACTCCTCGGAAGCGGATAATTCTTCCCAAAATTTCCATGCTCCAAAGTCCATAAGTCTTGCTTGAATATCGTGAAACAGAATGATGCCACCAGGGCGCACTTTAGGTAACCAGGTTGTAAAATCTTCCTGCACAGCATCGTAAGTATGTAAGCCATCAATATGCAGGAGATCGAGGGATGCATCGCTAAAATGGTTGACGGCTTCCTGAAAGCGCATGCGCATCAGATAGGCGTAGCCCATATAATGCTTTCGCGCTTGTCTCTGCACGCTGTCAAATACGGTTTCATCATATTTTCCGGTATGTTCTTCACCTTCCCAAGTATCAACGGCATAGGCAATACCATCAATTTCATTCTCTTTTAGAGACTGGCAAAAACAAAAAAAGGAGAGTCCGCCTTGAGTACCCAATTCCACTGTTAACTTCGGTCGGACCGCAGCAACGATGTCATAACCAAACGCAAGATGATCCATCCAAGTGCTGAAAACCACAAATTCTGCAGAAAATTGTTTAATAGACGGGGGCAGATAAATAGCCATAATCGGCACTCTTTTCAACATTTGTTAAAACTAAAAGTACCGACAAAATTTTAGTCGATGGCTTAGGTTCCAGTTGTTATAGTCGCTTTCATATCAAGCTCTGCAACTAACGGCTCACAATTGACACTCCTGTAATTACATCTGCGACATGAAATCTGTGCATCGCTTCGATACACATTCCCCGTTCAGTTAGACCAGAAAGTATAGCCCCTAAGGGGGAGTTCTGCGCAGAATTTTTGCCCGGTCTGTGCCCTAACTCACAGAGTCTGCGCGGCTAGATCTGATGATCTGTATTCACGAATGGCGGGGTTCCGGTGCTTACGGTTAGAAGGTAGGGGCTCCGCTCTGGCCTATCAGCCTCGCTGCACAACATACACAATATAAGCAATGTATACACACACAAAAACGCCGCCCCATAGCCTTGAGATAGTGGCAACACGACTAGTCGCTACAGCCAAAATGATGAGCATGGTCGCGACAATCACCATAATAATGTCAAAGTTA
>JBDNIE010000280.1:0-5686 GCA_041688425.1 Halioglobus sp.
ATGAAAGAAGCAAGCGATACCCGTGCGCTTGATGATCTCCTCGCCCGGCTCGATAACGGCGAATTCGATCTGGTAGCTGTGGGGCGCGCCCTGCTGCAAGACCCCCAGTGGCCTAATAAGGTACGAGACAATGAGTTCGATTCCATCCACAGTTTTGCGGGTGAATCATTGGAGACGTTGTCTTAGATGAGGGGGGTGAATATTTGGATCAGAATAGAATGACACTTACTTAAGCCCACAGGTGGCGCCGATTTTGAAGCTAAGGTATAAGCTGCGAGATCGGCGCCAAACCGAGTAGAGCTTTTCGGGACACGCCGTAAATGCGCACCCATAAACAGGGGCAGACCCTCCAAGCAGGCTCGCTCCGCGGATGGCTGCCCCACCCTCCATGGCCTCAGACGGCCCTTCAATCGCTACTCGCTTTGACGCCTATGTGCTTCCATTGCGCTTAAGTAAGTGCCATTCGGGTCAGAGTAAGAATATGTGGAAGGAAAATGGCGGCCTGATCAGTATGCGCCGGCATCACGCCGAGGAAAAACGCTTTCTGTGTTTGACTTCGATTGATTTCGCCAGGGGTATAACCAGAGCCGCTAAAAGAAATTGCCAACAGTTTCTTAATCATAAAATTCAGCCCAGTTTTAGGCTGCGTTATCTGAGATCTTGTGAGGGTTAAAAAGGTGAACGCGCCTTTTTAGTAACCGAATTAATGATATACCGTTCCATGACGTCAAATAGGTGATAGTGTAAAGGCGTCGCTAGTTTTAAGAATACACTGAGCTTGGGAGATTTTATTTCCGATTGTCGACACGGATATTCCCAACACCAATAAAAATCGATTAAGTCGGGGCCTTCAGTCGAGGGAGTGGCATATGCCGCCATGTGATGAAATTCGAGGGCAGACATGGTTTGTCATTGCTGCCTATAACGAAGAATCGGTCATTCGTTCCGTGGTTACGGAAGTGCGATCAAGGTACGCCAATGTCATTGTGGTGGATGATGGTTCTACTGACGGTACAGGTAGCGAAGCTATTGACGCGGGTGCGATATTGGTAGCCCACGCTGTCAATCTCGGCCAGGGAGCAGCATTACAGACGGGGATAATTTTTGCCCTGCGAAGACACGCAAAGTATATCGTTACGTTTGATGCGGACGGCCAACACAGCGTCAAAGATGTAGATTCAATGCTCGACGTATTGAATACCGTAAACTGCGATGTAGTGTTAGGTAGCAGGTTCTACGGTACAACCGAAAACCTGCCTCGATTGCGATGGTTCACGCTAAAGGCAGCGATACTTTTCACCCGTCTGTCCACTGGATTACGACTCACCGATACGCACAACGGCCTCAGGGTAATGCAGGCCGAAGCTGCAAAGCGCATACAGTTGCACCAAAACGGCATGGCCCACGCTTCAGAATTTCTCGAACAAATTGCCGAACTGAATCTGAGTTATACCGAAGTTGCCGTTACCATTCGCTACACGGAGTATTCATTGAAAAAAGGTCAGAAATTCTCCAACTCCCTAAACATCCTGATGGATTTGTTAATTGAGAGATTTACCAAATGATGATTCAGCCAGTAATAAGTTTAATGCTCCTTGGCATCTTATTTTTTACACTCGTTCAATCTCGTGGTGGCCACATACTTCGGTCCATGATGACAGTATCAGTGCTTGTCGGGATAGTACTGACCTGGATGCCCTCCCTGTCAAATACGATTGCGCATTACCTTGGAGTCGGTCGCGGTGCAGACCTGATTTTCTACATCTGGATTCTGGTTTCAATGTTGGCATTAGCGTCTCTTTATTTCAGCTTCAATCGTAACAATAAGCAGATTACTGAATTAACCCGCTCGCTTGCACTCCATATCGCTGAGGCTAACACTGCACAGGCACACAAAAAATGACATCCGATATCACGCTGACCAATACACAGATCGCATCTATTTTTGCTGTCGTAAGCTTGATGGTTGTAGGACAGATCCTGTTCAAACTGTCGTCACAAAGTTTGGTGGTCGAGAAGGGTTTTCTAGATCTCCTGTCATCACTAGTAACGTGGGAGTTTATCCTGGCATTGTTTTTTTATGGTGTGAGCACATTCCTTTGGGTGATCTTGTTAAAGTATGTGCCGCTAAACCGTGCCTACCCTTTTGTCGCTCTCTCCTTTGTGCTTTTGCCCATTGCGTCTTATTTTCTTTTTCAGGAACCACTGACCACCCGCTACTGGGTTGGATTGGGTTTCTTCATGGCAGGATTGTATTTGGTGGCAACCGCATAAAACAGAAACTTGAACTTTATGTTTGCTGCAAAATTCAACTACTGCGTCGAAAGGGTGACCATTGTCGGCCTTTGTCTTTGGGGGAACTGGGCGATCTACTACTGGGTTGCCGTCCTCGCATTTGATGCGTCCTATATTAGCCTCAAGTCATACATGCCAGTGTTTCTGCTGCAAATTGTCGCATCCCTGTTCTACCTGCTGCGCACGGACTTAGGCTTTCCCAATGCAAGCCATCTTAGCTGCACGGTTGAAAAACCGTATTCGATGTACTTATCGGGAAGGCGCTTTTTGGCTCTGTCAGCAATCGCAACGCTCTTTGCAGTTGGGGCAGTCCTTGTCGCAGATCACTTCCACTGGACTAGGTCGGCACTGTCGTACAATCTCTTTTGGGCATTGTTGCTTCCCTGTTCCCTGGCCTATCTATTCTATTTGAAAGTGTCGAACGGGAATTCGCCCGCCAGCGCGCCCGAAGCAGATTACCGTTCAGATATCCGGGATTGCCTGCTATTTTTTCTCACTGTTATCGCACTGGCGATCGCCGCGTATGGATCAGGTTTTCCCAGTTGGGATGACGCGTTTTATGGGCATGTGATGTCATCGACGCTTGCCAATCCAACATTGCCGGTTCAGGGGCAGGATCTGTTGCTGAACACGTCGGCCCCTTACAGCCTTCATCCCTCCTATCGCGGAGTGGGATATGAAGTCCTGATTGCCATGGTCAGCGAAGTGGTAGGCCAGCGCCCACTGCAGTTGTACCTCGCTGTCTTTCCGGTTTTCGGCGTCGTTTTCTGGAGCTTTGCGAGCTACCTGTTTATGCGCACCATGAGCGTGCCCTATCCAGGTCTTGCGATGACGGTGTCTCTGGTAGCGATCCTGAACTGGGGGGGCAGCTTTCCGACACAAGCATTACTTATGCTGTGGTCAGGAAAAAGCCTGGTTTTCTTGATTGCCGCTCCATTATCGTTTTTCGTCGTCGCAGCCTTCATGCGAATGCCAACGTTAAGGACCTGGTTCCTTCTTCTATTTTCTGTATGCAGCCTTGCCATCTGGTCGTCTACAGCGCTATTCGTCGTTCCCATTTCTGTGGGTTTGGCAGGTCTTGTGTTTCTGCCATCGATTCGAAAGGGGCTGCCCGTTTTGCTTGCGGCGTTTTGCACGCTAATTCCAATATTGCTATTGTTCGTTTACAGCTTACTGGTGCTTCAGGGCGCGCCAGTCAACACCGAGGGAGTTATCGAAACCGGTTTTTTGTGGCTGAACGGCCATGAATACGGGGGCCTGTATTTCAAGGGTATATTCCTGATCATTTTGATAGTTCTGCCTCTGCTGGCCCGCACCGTAGACGACGCCCGATTCCAAACCAATATTCTCCGAGTTTGCCTAGTGGGTATTCTTACTGTTATGGCCCCTTTTCTTATTGAGGCCATAACGCGCCTAACGGGATTAAACCTGCTGGCAGTGAGGCTGCCAAGCGCCTATCCTGGGACCTTACTGCTCGGGGTGATTGCCAGTATTGCTGCAGTAAACCTGAGCATGTCTGCAGTCTGGAGCAAGGCGAGACGAATTGGGTATCAGCTTGTGTTCCTGGTCTTGATGGTGTCGTGCGCAGCCTACGGAGTAAAACAAATTGCTTTTAGCGAAGAGAGAGCATTTGCCAGAGCGATTCTGGAAGCAATGTACGATGAGACTCTGGCCGCGAGAAAGCTTATTGGAGAGAATGCAGTTGTGGCATCAGGAGACTTTTACTTTTTGCTTCCTGCACTCCCGGAGCCACCCGTCTTCGTTTCGGTCAGGCATTATTTGAACTATCACAAATACTCTCTTTCGGAAGCTGATTATTTAGAGAGGAAGTATTTACAGACCACCCTTGAGAATCGCCTTCCAGAGAGTTCCGAGAATCTTGAGACTACAATAAACTCGATTATATCGATATTAGCCAAGCTCGGTGTAACAGCGGTGGTCTTTGAAGCAGAAGTAGGTAATAGTGTTTTCAAGCCTAACTCCCAGAAAGTGGAGTTTGTCACTGCTCTAGTCTCCCGATTAACAAAGGTTGGCTATGATTGCGCGACGACCTCCTCGGGCATTACGATAGTGTGCAACAGATAGTAGGAGGATATTCTCACGAATGTACTTCTCAGCAAGTATATAGTGGCGATGTAGCTGCAGCGGTGTTATCGACAAACACTGGAAAGAAAACCCCCAAGAGCATCTTGATTGTGGATAAGAAAAATGTGTCTGTGTCCGGCTCCTCGAGCCTAGAGCGCCTCGTGCCAGACCATGTCGTGTCTGGGGAGTCCACGGGCGAAACCACTTTGGAATTGCATATAGCGCGCTACGAGTGGGCTGCGACTGCGATTCGAAATGACGTGTACGTTCTCAAGACACTTGATGCTGCTTGTGGAGTGGGCTATGGCTCCGCGATTTTAGGTTCCTGTAAAGCAGGTGTAGAAGTAACGGGCGTTGATATCGATGCAGCGGCCATTTCTTATGCGTCCGAGCGCTATTCGTCTGCGGCAGTAAATTTTCTGCATTCAGATATTTCCGAACTTGAGGAGCATTCCGGATTCGACGCTATCATCAGCCTGGAAACGATTGAGCACGTGGTCAATCCAGTCGCAACAATAAACGATTTTCGGAAACTATTACGTCAGCACGGTCTTTTTATTGTGTCAGTGCCAGTGACTCCGTCTGTGGATGTTAATCCATACCACTTGACAGACTTCTCCGCATCATCCATACGCAACATGCTGGCGTCGGCCGGGTTTGAGATTCTGGACGAGCTGCTTCAAATACAGACGTTTAATCCAATAAAAATCTTGTCAAAACAAGAATCTCGTGTCGAGGACATACGGGATAAGCTTTTGTGGTATTACATGGAGAATCCGTTTGCGGGTGTTAAGCGGGTTTATGCAACCCTCAGGTTCGGTTTCAGCAATCGATATTTGACGCTGGTCTGCCGGAAGCTGAATTGAAGTATCAGCAGTATCTGATGATTTTTTCAGCCAGTCGCAACGAGTTCTGAGTCGATCAGTAAGGCAGCGATTAGGACCGCACAGAAGACTTATTGTGGAGTCCCACGATAAGCGCTGGCTTCTTTTATACTGATACAGCCATTCGGCGAATCTATTGATAGCCATCGAGAGACAGTATGACTAAAACATCCCACAGTTTCACCGATGACGTATTGGGCGATCTGGATGCCACAGATATCGCAGCTTTGATCGCCGCTAAACAAATTGCGCCAGCCGAGGTTCTCGCCGCCTCCATTCAGAGGTCGAAACAGGTGGCGCCAGATATTCATGCGGTAGTGGAAGAGTGCTACGAGCGGGCGATGGCGAGGGGCCTGATCAATACAACCGCTCCCTTTGCTGGAGTGCCAACCTTTATCAAGGACTTGTGTGACGTTGCCGGG
>JBDNIE010000281.1:0-2159 GCA_041688425.1 Halioglobus sp.
AATCATGAGCAGTGAACAAGCAAACAACCCGTTGCATGGCCTTACACTGGAGTTGATTATGACACGCCTGGTGGAACACTACGGATGGGATGGCCTGGCCCAGAGAATTGCCATAAAGTGCTTTACCAGTGATCCATCAATAAAATCATCGTTAACGTTTTTACGTAAAACCCCATGGGCCAGAGATAAGGTTGAAGCTTTATATATCTCAAGGTTTGCCAAGCCTTCGCCTTGGGGAAAGTCCAAATACCCGTAAAGACAGGGAGTGAAGTGTGGCGAATGACTCTCAGCGGTGGCTGTCGGACAAGCTAATAGCAGCCCAAACTCGACTACGGGAATGCTTCATATTTTACCTCGCCCTACTGTGCGTAGTCTCGTCCGCAATTTTCCCAGCAGTATCTTCCAATGCTCAGCCGGCTGACCCCGCGGCCAAACCGCGCACCCTGCCCACCGCGACGACCTGGCGGGTAGGCCCGGAACGCAAGCTCAGGACACCCGGCGAAGCCGCGCAAATGGCCAAGTCTGGCGACACCATCGAGATCGATGCCGGCACGTATGTGAACGATTACACAACGTGGACGCAGGAAAATATCACCTTGCGCGGCGTCGGCGGTATGGCGCACTTGCAGTCCACCGAGCTGATTCCTAACAACAAAGCGATCTGGATTGTGAGCGGCAATAACACCGTGATAGAGAACATGGAGTTCTCCGGCGCGCGGGTCGTCGATACCAACGGCGCGGGCATCCGCCATGAGGGTGGCGACCTCACACTACGCAACACATACTTTCACCACAATGAATTTTCGGTTTTAACCGGCGCGCACCTTGAGGCGAACCTGGTCATTGAGTCCTCACGCTTCTGGTTCCAGAAACGCGAGGGGACTTTCAGCCATGGTATTTATGTCGGAGGACTAAAGAGTTTCACGATCACGGGCAGCCACTTCAAAGGCACGGATCGCGGCCACCAGATCAAATCCAGAGCGCTGGAAAACCACATTCGGTACAACCGCATCGAAGACGTCGCCGGCGGCAACTCCAGCCGCCTGATAGACCTGCCCAACTGCGGCCTAAGCTACATCATCGGCAATGACATGCAACAGGCACCAACCACAGAAAACTCAGATGCCATAGGCTATGGCGCCGAAGGGTGCGAGGGCCGAACCGACCAGCAGCGCCGCCTATTCGTTGTGAACAACACCTTCGTCAACGAAGCGATGACCGGTACGTTGCTGAGAAATCATGCGGGAGCCTATGTGCTGGTAGCAAACAATCTGATGTTTGGGGGCGGAGACTTCCTGCTGGGCAAAGGCGTTAAAGAGAACAACATGGCGATAAACCTCAGCTTCCGTAACGTCCGAAACTGGGATGCGCCTGTCGGTTCAGCCGCTATCGACGGCGCACAGGCACTGCCTGAAGAGGAAGGCGTTTCCGTACAGCCCACGCGGGAATTTAGGCCGCCGGTTGGTACGCTCGAACGCAAACGCTACGGCTCGTTAGATGTGGGCTCAAGAGAATTGGCATACTAAGCAGCGGCGAAATGGTACCAGCGCTGACGCAACGGACTGCTGGATTTACGCTTGATCACCTCTGGATAATAGGTCGTCTATCCGCGCCAGAGCCACCTCTAACTCTCCACTCCTGAGACCCGTACCACGAAAATACTCCTCCGCCATCGGTGCGATGCCGCTGCGCGGCGGCAAAGGCTGGCCCTCCTCCATCATGCGATAAAGCGTTGGCAGAAAAATAAACTGTAGCCATTGCGGCAGGGTGAGTGTATCCACAGAAAAAGGCTCAACGGATGCCAGCGCCGCTGAACTGGGCGGTACCATGCCCCACTGCCCGAGCTGGCGCAACTGGGCCTCGATATCGATAAGTACTTCTGCAATTTCAGTGTGCATACTCGCCCTGTTCCAGTGGCCGCTGAGAATCCAACCTCTGGAGATTAAACCAAAGCGAGATTTACGTGGAAGTCAGCATATTACCCGATAGTTCCGGAACTCGACATGTGCTTTGACCGCGCTCGACGATAGGGATACTCTGGCGCTCCGCATGGGCGATATTCTCAGCCGTGCGCACTGGCAAAATGCGGGTGTAGTTCAATGGCAGAACGGCAGCTTCCCAAGCTGCATACGTGGGTTCGATTCCCACCATCCGCTCCA
>JBDNIE010000037.1:0-3107 GCA_041688425.1 Halioglobus sp.
CTGACGGTAGCGGTTGCCTGCAGCCCGGTAGAAGACCCCAGCCTGTCCCCGAAATTCAACGCCGCATCGGCGGTCAAACCTCCGGCCAAAGCATTCACCGAATTCAATCCCCAGCGCAACTTGCACTGGGGCGATCTGCACATCCACACCAGCTTTTCCACCGACGCCTATACCAACGGCGTACGAGCCACGCCCGATGATGCATACACGTTTGCCAAAGGTGGCGAGATAGAACACGCCGCGGGCTATGGCATTCGCATGAGCAGGCCACTGGACTTCGCCGCCGTCACCGACCATTCAGAATATCTGGGTGTGCTGCGTGCCACCGAGCCGGACCTGCCGCTGAGCGAGCGGAGTTTGCGTAATCGTCTGCTCAACGACGGGCGACCCGGCATTACATGGGCCTTTGTCCAAACCCTGCTGGGCTTCGATCTGGAGAACGCTATCGTCCCCGGCTGGGAAGATATTTCAAAGGGTGCCTGGCGCGACATCGCGGCGACAGCAGAGCGACACAATGAACCGGGACAGTTCACCACTTTTATCGGCTATGAATGGAGCTCAATGCCGAGCGAGCGCAACCTGCACCGCAATGTTATCTATCGAGGCACACACGTCCCCGACCTGCCGTTTAGCTCGGTGGATTCACAAGACCCCAGAGATCTGTGGACCGCTCTGGAGCGCCAGCGCGAGCAAGGCATGCAATCCTTCGCAATTCCCCACAATGGCAACGTCAGTGATGGTCGCATGTATGACCGCGTCATGTACGATGGCAAACCCATGGACGCCAGCTACGCAGCGCGGCGCATGCAGAATGAGCCGCTGAGCGAAATCTTTCAGGTAAAGGGCTCATCAGAGACCCACCCCTTGCTCTCAGAGGAGGATGAATTCGCCGGCTTTGAGATTTACGACACCTTACTGTCGCAGGGGCAGGAAACATCAAAAGCCAAGGGCAGCTACGCGCGCGATGCGCTGCGCACCGGATTGGAAATGTCACACAGCGAAGACTTTAATCCCTATCGCTTTGGTGTCATTGGCAGCTCCGATGGCCACAACGCCAGCTCTCCGGTGGACGAGAACAACTACCACGGCAAACTGCCGCTGCTGGACGGCAGCGCCGCGTTGCGCATGGGCAAGGCTTCCTATATACCCAGCAGCATGCCAGGCGGCAGACGCTGGAGCGCAGCGGGTTTGGCTGCGGTTTGGGCCGAACAGAATACCCGAGCATCTTTGTACGACGCCATGGTCCGCAAGGAGACTTACGCGACCTCCGGGCCGCGCATGACAGTGCGCTTCTTCGGTGGCTGGAATTTCCCGCAGGACCTATTGAACAGAGAGGACTGGATTGAGCTGGCGGATACTCTGGGCGTCCCGATGGGCGGTGATTTACCCGCACTAGATGCGGCAGCTCCGAGCTTTGCGGTGTGGGCCATGCGAGATCCCCAAAGCGGCAACCTCGACCGCGTGCAAGTCATCAAGGGTTGGATCGATGCGGATGGCAAGTCCCATGAGAAAATTTTCGATGTGGTGTGGTCAGGACAGCGCGAACCAGATGCAAGCGGCCATTTGCCTGCGGTGGGCGACACGGTGGACGCTAAAACTGCCACCTACGACAACAGCATAGGCGCCGAGCAGTTGTATACTGTCTGGACAGATCCTGAATTTGATGCAAACCAAGAGGCATTCTACTACGCCCGAGTGATCGAGATCCCAACACCGCGCTGGACAACTTACGACGCATTGACGCTCGGCATGGAGGCACCCGAACCGGTGAGTCTGCAGGAACGGGCCGTCACCTCGGCGATCTGGTACGCACCGCAATAGCTACAATCCTATCTCGCAACACGATAGAAAGAATACGACGCCCTAAATGGCATCTCCTTATGAAAGGGCATTAAGCTGATAGACCGGCGACATTCAGGACGCACTTCTAAATTCCTGATACTTTGACACCAGCCCATTTGATCCATCCCGCCCGAAATCCGGTATAAACTAGGTGGCCCGACTAATAATTATCTTGTTCATCGCCCTCAAATTACCGTTGCTGGTGAGCTACGTGGGAGGTTCCGTCAGTACCTACAAAATCAGTGATCACTACAACGGCAAATATTTCAATAATCATGTGGTGGGGGATAAGCACATTGGAGATTTGTTGCGCTTCGGCCTCGGCTCCCTTACAAAGCCTGAGCAATGGCCGGATTGGGTTGAGGTGCAACCGCAGCAGGTGCCGCACGAACGCGTAGTTGACGGCATTTCGGTGACCTTTATCAACCACGCTAGTTTTCTGGTGCAGGTGGGAGGTGTCAACATACTGACTGACCCCATCTACTCCGATCGCGCCAGCCCCACTCAGTGGGCGGGGCCGAAACGGGTGCATGATCCAGGTATTCGTTTCGAAGATCTTCCACCTATAGACGTCATTCTTATTAGCCACAATCACTACGACCACCTGGATGCGGACACTCTGAAGCGTTTCGCCAAACTGGACGGCGAGCTACTGTTGGTGCTGTCCGGTCTGGGCAATAGCCGATTCTTTGATGAACTGGGCTTCACTAAAAATCATGAAATGGATTGGGAAGATTCCCTGGAGTACGCTGACCTGGAGTTTGTGTTCAGCGAGTGTCAGCATCGTTCCGGTCGTGGCATCGTCGATCAAATGACCACGCTGTGGGGCTCGTTTATTATTAAGACCCCCGCAGGCAATATCTACTTCGCCGGGGACACCGGCTACAGCCCACACTTTAAGGACAGTGGTCTACGGCACGGTCCGTTCGCACTGGCATTGCTGCCTATTGGCGCTTATGAACCACGTTGGTTTATGAAAGATGTTCATGTTAACCCGATGGAGGCAGTGCAGGCTCACAGAGATCTGCGCAGCGAGTATAGCCTCGGCATGCATTTTGGTACTTTTCAGCTTACTTACGAGGCCATCGACCAGCCCAGTCGAGATCTGGCGACGGCACTAACGGAGTTGGATGTTGATCCAGAACATTTTCAAATAATTGCCCCCGGTGATACACGTGAGATCAATACAGCAACGCCCCGATACTAAATTTCTCAGGTCGTCCGAGAAATGCGTCCCCGTCATTCAGTGCTTACCTCGAAACTCC
>JBDNIE010000282.1:0-12308 GCA_041688425.1 Halioglobus sp.
ACTCCCCCGGCAGGCTTTATGACGCAGACGAAAGCACTGTGGTGTACTTCGATTCGCACAGCGGAGACACTCATCTGCTCAGCGATTTTGCCGGTTGCATAATGCAAACACTCACCCGGCAACCGATGACCACGGAGGAGTTGGTGCGTGCACTGACGCCGAGCTTCGAACCCGATGATACTTCTGACCTCAGTGACCTTGTGACCGGGGTATTGGAAGAACTGGTGACCCTCGACATCCTGAAAAAAACCTGAATGCAACTCCTCCACCATCTTGCGGCGGATGAGTTCAAAGAGCGACTGTCGCGGGGAGACATCCCGCTGCGAATTGGTCCATACGTCTATAACTTGCAAAGTAATGTGCCGTCGGTAGTGACCGGCATCGAGACGCTTTATGCCGATTTCCAACTCGCTAAGCCGGGTGAGTTTATAGACTATAACGTGACACTGGAATGCAGCGGCATTCTGGGGCGCTTGCGCGGTGAAGCAAAATTTATCTTCGACAATAACAGTCCGTTCGACCCGATACCGAAGGGACAGGCATATGCCTTTCTCGAGTGGGGCATGAACTGGTGCGTCTCGCTGCACACTAACGAGTATCTGAAACTGCACGCTGGAGCAGTCTCCCGCGGAGACTTCGCAGTGATCATGCCGGGACTGCCTGGCGCTGGCAAGAGCACACTGTGTGCCGCGCTGGGATTGAGCGGCTGGCGCGTTTTATCAGACGAGCACGCCATGATCCCGCCCAACACCACCGAAGTGATTCCACTGAGTCGGCCGGTAAGCCTGAAAAACGAGAGTATAGACGTTATCAAATCGTTCTCCTCAGCCGCGATCTTTGGCCCTGTCAGCAAGGAGACACACAAGGGTGTCGTCGCGCACATGAAGGCGGACCTACAACCGGACAGTCATGACGCAAAGAGTCTGCAGGCACGGGCAATGGTATTCCCCCGGTATTCTAAAGATGATCCGCAGCAGCTCACCCGGCGGCGGCGTACCGACAGTTTTATTCTGGCAGCCTACCACTCATTTAACTACAGCCTGCTCTGTGATGCTGGCTTTGAGGCTATGAAAACCCTGATCGAGAATGTCGACTGCTATGACCTCGTCTACCATGACCTCGAATGGGCGTTAATGGCGATGGATCAACTGCCTGAGCTTCAGTCAGGACAATGACCTTCTTACTTGCGCAGCTTTTGCTTCATCCGGAACGGGTTCTGGAACTGGACAACGCACAGCTGAATGTGTTGTTGTCGCAGGGACGCAACTCGCGATTACTCGGCTCCCTCGCATTCGAGATGCAGCGCGTCGGGGCAGATACACAACTCCCGCAAATCGTTGACCGGCACTTTCAATCTGCACGGTTGATCTATGAAAAACAAAAACAAGATTTATCTTATGATAGCGAAAAAGTAAGACTGGCTCTGGATTCAGTGGGTCAGAAGTTGGTGCTGCTCAAGGGCGCTGCCTATATTCTCGGCGGGCTCCCTGTCGGTCGCGGCCGCTACATCACCGATATCGATATTATCGTCCCAAAAGATCGTATTGACGAAGCAGAGACGACTCTCATTGCGTTCGACTGGGAAGCGGCCGATATCGATCCCTATGATGATCACTACTACCGCACGTGGGGCCATGAAATTCCGCCGCTCACAAACCGCAAGCGCGAGACGACACTGGACGTGCATCATAATATCCTGCCACCCACGGCGGGACCCAACGTCGATGCGAGCCTTCTATTTGAGCAGTTGATTGAAGTGAAGCCCGGTATATACACGCTCTCGTGGAAGGATATGGTTATCCACAGTGCAACCCATCTTTTTCACGAAGGTGAGTTTCATCATGGCCTGCGTGACCTTTGGGACCTGGACCGAATGCTGCGCGATTTTTCCGCGCGAGATCCGCGCTTTTGGGGCGGCCTGCTTTCTCGTGCCGAGCAATTGCAACTGACTGGCTCGTTGTTCCATGGGCTAAATTACGCTAACCAGGTTTTTGAAACACCCGTGCCGGCGCACATACTTGAAGAAGCCAGTAGTTGGTCAAGGGCGTTGCGCAAGCCCCTTATGGACTTCCTTTTTTTACGCGCGTTGCGACCGAATCATCCACAGTCCCGACTGCGGCATACTGACTTAGCGTTGAACCTGCTCTACTTTCGATCACATTACCTGCGTATGCCCCTGCACCTGCTGCTGCCACATCTGGCGAAAAAAGCCTGGATGCGTCGGATCAAGAAAAACGGGCCCGCTTGAGCTCGCATACTGACATGACCTTACGTATCTCATGGCAGTGCCGTGAGCTGCTAGACCGGCGCAAAACCGAGCAGAGCTTTTTGGGACACGTCGCAACTACGCACCCATAAACAGGAGCAGGCTCGCCCCACGGATGGCCGCCCCACGGATGGCCGCCCCACCCTCCATAGCCTCAGAACGCCCCTTCAATCTCTACTCGCTTTGGCGCCTAAATGTTACCTTTACGCTCAACGCACTGCCGCTCTTCCTAGGGCTCTAAAAATCCAACGCTGACTTTCTCGCGCTCTTCAAGCGCAAGATCTATGGCTGATCGGTACACAAATATGCTAACTTCCGCACTTATTTCCAAGACGGCCCTGCCGCGCGCCCACCGCGATAAGACACATCCGTTTCCTTTTGCATGCACTCTCAGGAGAAATCAATGGACGATATCAAGCTGGCCTACGACCAATCAGTCACCACACTTACAGAGGCCGGCCAGGGTTTTGAAATCATACAACGTAGAATCGGCGACACTGACTATGCTGTGTACAAAAATGCGCCACAATCTCTGCTGGATGTGTATCTCGCAGCAGCGGGGCATGGCGACAACGAGTTTCTCGTATATGAAGACGAGCGCTGGACGTTTAATGCGTTGTTTCAACAAGCTTGGGCTTTGGCGGACGCCCTGACCATCCGGCATGGTATAGCACCGGGTGACCGCGTGGGTATTGCGATGCGAAACCACCCTGAGTGGCTCAGCGCCTATATTGCGATCACCTCGATGGGCGCGGTAGCGGTGCCCATCAACAGTTGGGGTGTGGCGTCGGATCTATTGTTTGCTGTGCGCGACAGTGAGTGCAAATCTGTCTTTTGTGACCAACAGCGCTTCAACCTGATGGCAGAAGGCCTTGCTGAATCCAATATCCATGCGGTGATCGCCCGCTCCGACCAGTCGGCTACCCATGAACTGGCGCACTCGCTGGAAGATTTTATCGCCGGTAGCGCAAATGCAGCGCCACCCACCGTCAGCATCGCAAGCGAAGATAACGCGATGATCATGTATACATCGGGCACTACTGGAAAACCCAAAGGCGCGGTCTCCACTCATCGTGCGCTCTGCCAGGCGCTGATGAGTTTTGAGTGCACCGCCATTGCATCCGCTATGGCCAACCCGACACTCATAGGGGCGATGCTCTCCAAAGGGTTGGCACCTGTGCAAATGCTCGCCGTCCCGCTGTTCCACGTCAGCGGGCTGCATGCCGTGTTTCTCAATGCGCTCCGGGCTGGACGCAAAATCGTCATGATGTACAAATGGGATACGACTCAGGCTTTGACATTGATAGCGCAGGAGCGCATTACCGTACTTAGCTTAGCACCCTCAATGCTGCTGCAAGTACTTGAAGCGCCTGAGTTTGACCAATATGACACTAGTAGTCTTTCCAGCCTGGGCGCCGGCGGGTCGGCGACACCCGCAAAAGTCGCTACCCTGATGCGTGAAAAAGTGAGCAATATGTATGGCGGCACAGGCTGGGGGCTAACAGAAACCAATTCGATTGGAACGGCCTTTACTGGCCAGGCATTCATCGATAATCCAGGAAGTGCCGGCTTTTGCCATGCCATCGTTGAAGTAAAGATCTGTGATGAAAACGGTTCTGTATTACCCCAAGGCACCCCAGGCCGCCTTTGGATCAAAACTTCGACTGTTGTGAGTGGATACTGGAATAGACCTGATGCCAACGCAAAAAGCTTTCGCGACGGTTGGTTTGACACTGAAGATATCGGTTACTTTGATGACAAAGGATATCTTTACCTGTCAGATCGGGCCAAAGACCTGATTATTCGCGGCGGGGAGAATATTTACCCTGCTGAAATTGAGGCCGTGCTGTGCGAGCATCCCGCCGTGCACGAGGTCGCCGCGTTCGGCATTGTGGATGAAAAGCTGGGCGAGCAGGTGGCCGTCGCGGTCGTGCTCAGGAGCGGCGCAGAACTGACCGAGGACGCCCTCAAGAGTTTCGCAAAGCAACATCTGGCTGCGTTCAAGGTGCCCCATAGAGTGGCGATTCTGGGCCAACCACTACCGCGAAATCCCGCCGGAAAGGTGTTAAAGAACCTACTGAAAGAGACTATACAGTAACGGTAATAGGCCAGTCAGACCCGATTACTTCGTCGCCTGCCGCTAGCCGTTACAAACGCCAAACGTTGAGGTTAGCGGCTTTCAACTCAGCTCTATCAAGGACGCACTTGATATCAATCAAGGTAGCGTCCTTATCCATCATCGCGCCAAACGCCGAAACGCTCTGTTGCAAATATTTCGCATGCGGCACAGCCAGTATTACGGCCTGGCAATTTTTTAGCTCTTCCCATTTACAGAGCGTAATCCCGTACTCCTCATGCGCCTCCGCTGTATTAGCCAGCGGGTCGTGTACCAACACCTCGCAGCAATATTCCCGCAGCTCATCAATAATATCGACCACTTTGGAGTTGCGTAGATCCGGACAATTTTCCTTGAAGGTCAATCCCAGTACCGCCACTCGTGCGCCGCTTACGCGATGGCCGTGCTGAACGAGCCGCTTAACGGTTTGCTCGGCGATAAATTTTCCCATGGTGTCATTGGTCTTGCGCCCGGCAAGGATAACCTGCGGGTGATGTCCTACGGCCTCCGCCTTATACGTCAAGTAATAGGGGTCGACACCGATGCAGTGGCCTCCAACCAAACCTGGCCTGAAGGGCAGGAAATTCCATTTAGTCCCGGCCGCTTCCAACACGTCCAACGTGTCGATATCGAGACGATTGAAGATGAGCGCCAGTTCGTTCATGAGTGCTATGTTGAGATCGCGTTGCGTATTTTCGATAACCTTCGCCGCCTCGGCGACTTTGATACTCGCAGCGCGATGCGTGCCCGCCGTGACCACTGATTCATAGAGGGTCGCGACTTTTTCCAGCGTATCGGGCGTATCACCAGAAACCACTTTAATAATTGTCTCTAACCGATGCTCTTTATCACCAGGATTGATTCGCTCAGGAGAGTAACCCACATAGAAACCTTCGTCAGCGGAGCCGCCCGGGTTTCTTCCAGCCCAATGCAATCCGGACGCCTTTTCCAGCAGCGGCACACACACCTCTTCGGTACAACCCGGATAGACCGTAGACTCGAATATCACGATCGCTCCAGGCTGCAGATGGGCGCCTACCGCACGGCAAGCGCCCTCCAACGGTGAGAGATCCGGGCGCCGCGCCTGGTCGATAGGCGTTGGCACAACCACCACAATGATCTGGGCTTCGGCGAGCTTGCTGGCATCGCTGGTAAACTCAAGCATACTGGCCTCGGCCAACTGCTGTGGCTCAACCTCACCGCTGGGATCAGTGCCTGCGCGGTAGTGGGCCAGCTTCTCTTCATTCAAATCCAGACCTATTGTCCGGCGCAATCGACCGAAAGCCACCGCTAGAGGTAGGCCCACATACCCCAATCCGACAATTGCAACAGTGTCTGTTTCCATACCCTAACAATCCTTATCTCTGAAGACCTAAAAACCATTTACAGGTAGTCGCCAATCCCTGATCGACGGAATGCGTTGGTCGATAGCCAAGCAAATCCCGGGCTCGGCTAATATCCGCCTGCGAGTGACGCACATCACCTTCCCTGAATCCGGCATATACCGGTTCAATCTGCGCCACATCGGCGTTCGATTCTGCCAGTAAAGACCGGATCGAGTAACACAGTTCGTTTAACGTAGTGCGACCACCGACCGCGACGTTATAGATCCTGTTAAACGCCTCTGGATTATCAGTGGTGGCCGCCAGCAAATTTGCCTGCACGGTGTTTTCAATAAAGCAGAAATCGCGAGAGGTCTCGCCATCACCGTTAATCTGCGGTGCGACACCTTGGCGCAACTGCTCGAACCAGCGTGGAATCACAGCCGCATATGCACCTTGCGGATCCTGCCTCGGGCCAAACACGTTGAAATACCGCAGGCCGATGCAGCGCATGTCATAGGTGTGGGAAAATACGTCGGCATAAAGCTCATTCACGTATTTTGTTACGGCATAGGGGGATAGTGGCTTGCCAATGACATCTTCCACTTTAGGTAAGCCGGGATGATCGCCATAGGTAGAGGATGAGGCCGCATAAACGAAGCGCCTGACGTTCGCGTCTCTAGCCGCCACCAGCATAGTCAGGAAACCATCAATATTGGCTCGATTGGTGAGCAGCGGGTCGGCGATTGAACGCGGCACACTCCCCAATGCTGCCTGGTGCAGCACGTAATCCACTCCATCAACTGCTTGCTTACTCGTGTTGAGATCGCAGATATCCGCTTCGATAAAAGAAAATCGCTGCCAGCCAGACTCCCCGACCCTGGCGCGGATAGCGTCAAGATTGGCTTGCGAGCCCGTCGCAAAATTATCTAGGCCGACAACATCCTGCTTGAGCAGCAACAACTTTTCCACCAAATGGGAGCCGATAAAGCCCGCCGCTCCCGTCACCAGCCATCGGAATGGCTGCTGCAAAAGCGTGTATTCTAGCGACTCATAGGCGGACTTGGACAATACCTGACCCCTTGCAAAAAATCCCAATTGAGCACGCCTTTTATTGTGTGCGGCGCGTCCCATTTATTCCGTGATGGGATTTACTCTAATGGATCGGGAGTATAGTGTTTCTCTTGTGCGGCCGCTATGGCGGAACGTGACTTGGCACACGATTTGGTGAGTTTACAATTGGAGATAGACACTACCGTATTCGGCAACGTTGGCTTATACAGCTACGGCATAGCTTTGCTTGCCTACTTCATGCTTATCCTTCTGGTCGTTATCGCGAGGCGCAACAATCCTCTGGGCCAGGCGTTGCTGGTAGCCAGTTCCCTCACCGCACTTTGGGCCGCCATAGTGACCGCTTCGACGCTGCTGGAAGAACCACAGACGCTATTGATTCAGCTGTCCGAGGTTGCGCGAAATGCCGCCTGGATATTTGTCTTACTCAAGCTCATTGGGTTCAGGCTTGCCGGCACAGATCATATCCTTGCATCAAACCGATGGGTACCGTGGTTCGCGGTCAGCGTCTGCGTGGTCCTTATTGTGCTGCCCGGAGCAGGGTATTTGGCAGACCGTGTGCCTTTGATGTACTACCTCTCCATCAACGCAAGCTTTGGCATCTGGATTGCCATGTCAGTCGTTGGACTGTTGCTGCTGGAACAGTATTTTCGCAACAGCGCCGAGGGAGAACTCTGGGCCACCAAGCACCTTTGCGTTGGGCTGGGAATCGTGTTCGCCTTTGATTTCTTCATGTATTCCGAAGCCCTTCTTTTTCGCCAGCTGGATGGAAACTCATGGCAGGCGCGCGGCATTGTTACTGCGATGGCGGCCATCTTGATGGCAATCAGCATCAGCCGCACTGAACGCGATAAGTCAGAGGACAACGTGCAGGGAATTCACCTGTCGCGCCATGTCGCTTTCCATTCGCTTACGCTAATGGCCTCCGGCATATACCTCATAACCATGGCGCTAGCAGCGTACTTCATCCGCTATCTGGGCGGCAGCTGGGGCGGCGTACTACAAATTACGTTTTTATGTGCCGCTGGCCTAACGCTGGTCGTGCTGCTTTTCTCTGGCCGGATACGAGCCAGCGCTCGCGTATGGCTGAGCAAGAATTTCTTTAGTTATAAGTATGATTATCGTCTCGAGTGGCTGCAATTCACCGAAACGTTAGCGAGTGGCCAAAATGATATCCCGGAGAACATCACCCGCGCGGTGGCCAATCTGGTCAAAAGCCCTGCCGGGATTCTATGGAGCCGATCCGAAAACGGTAGATTTTCTATCGTCGCAAATTGGGAGATGCCGCCACCCGCAACAGAAATGGACCTGGACGACCTGTCTGTGTGGCTGCAACAACAGGGATGGATTATCGATTTGCGAGAGTGGCACCGATCACCGGATCTGTATCAAAACCTGAACCTGCCGATAGGGCTCTCGGACATTGCCCGTGCATGGCTGATTATCCCACTGTTGTTCGGCGAGAGACTACAAGGCATATTGCTATTGCGAGAATCGGACCGGTTGAGAGACTTAAACTGGGAGGATAGGGACTTGCTCAAAGTCGCAGGCAAGCAGGCCGGGAGCCATCTGGCGCAGTTCCAGGCAGACAAGGCGCTGGTCGAGTCACGTCAGTTCGAGGCCTTCAATCGTCTCTCTGCCTACGTCATACATGATCTCAAGAACATTCTGGCCCAGCTCTCTCTCATGGTTTCCAATGCGCAAAAACACAAGCACAACCCAGAATTTATTGATGACATGGTGAGCACCGTTAGCAATACCGTAACGAGAATGAGTAAATTGATGGCGCAATTACGCAGCGGAGCCGGCCCCAAAGAGCAGCAGGAGTTTGATTTGCGCGTGTTGCTGGAACAAGTTGTCGAGGATAGTCAGCACCGAGAACCTACACCGGAACTCGTTGTAATCGACGGCGATTTTACGCTGAACTGTGATCGCGATCGCCTGCAAACCGTTTTTGGACACCTGATTCAAAACGCGCAGGAAGCGACTGACAAGGGCGGCGTAATAACGGTGCGTTTATTGCGTGAGCGCGAATCTGCCGTTGTAGAAGTTGAGGATAGCGGCAGTGGAATGGACGATGAGTTTGTTCGCAACCGTCTCTTTAGGCCCTTTGATTCAACCAAGGGTTTGACGGGTATGGGAATAGGCGCCTTCGAAAGCCGCGACTTCATCAACAACCTGGGCGGCAGGATTCAGGTACGGAGCATATTGGGGCGCGGGTCACTATTCCGTGTTTACATCCCCTGCTTTTCGGGCGCAAATGACGAGCACCAAAACACACTCCACAAGGGAACTGTCTCGTGAAAAGTGATAAAAGGCACCTGTTGGTGGTGGAAGATGATAAAGGACTGCAGAGTCAGTTGCGCTGGGCGTTCGACGACTTTGAAGTCACTGTCACCGGGGATCGCACTGAAGCGATCAACCAGCTGCGTCGCATACAGCCCGGGGTCGTATTGCTTGACCTGGGGCTTCCGCCCGATCCTGGTGGCGTCACGGAGGGACTCGCTACTCTCAACGAGATCCTGTCACTCATACCGGAAACAAAGGTCATTATTGTTACCGGCGACAATGACCGCGCCAATGCCGTGAAGGCCATCGCAATGGGGGCCTATGATTTCCACCAGAAGCCAGCGGACCCGGAGCTCATCGCGCTCCTGGTGGCGCGCGCCTACCATGTCTATGAGCTGGAGATAGAAAATCGCAGGCTGCAAACACACGATCACAATATGCCCCTGAGAGGCATCATAACATCGAGCCCTCAAATGCTAAAAGTGTGCCGCATGATCGAAAAAATCGCGCCTTCAAATATCACGACACTGCTTTTGGGTGCGAGCGGGACCGGCAAAGAGCGCTGCGCTCAGGCGATTCACGAGTTAAGCCCGCGCGCAGGCATGCCAATGGTTGCGATCAACTGTGCAGCCATCCCCGACAATCTGTTGGAAAGCGAGCTATTTGGTTATGAGAAGGGCGCCTTTACGGGAGCTGTAAAGCAAACTCCTGGAAAAATTGAGTACGCTGACGGCGGCACACTGTTTCTTGACGAAATAGGGGACCTGCCACTGGAGTTACAGGCAAAGCTTCTGCGCTTCCTTCAGGAGCGGGTTGTAGAGCGCGTTGGCGGGCGCAAGGAAATTCCTGTCGATGTGCGTATTCTGTGCGCCACCCATCAAAATCTACAATCCTTGATCTCCAAAGGTTTGTTTCGCGAGGACTTGTACTACCGCGTCAGTGAAATAGTCCTGGAAATACCCCCCTTAAAAGATCGCGAGAGTGACATATTGGTTCTCTCCAAGGCATTCCTCAACGTCTGGAGCAAGGAGTACAACAAGTCGTCGATGAACTTCTCTACCGACGCGATTACAGCTATGGAAGCCTATGACTGGCCGGGTAATGTCCGCGAACTAGAAAGTAAAATAAAAAGAGCGGTCATTATGGCTGACGCCAGCCAGATACGGCCGGAGGATATGGAGCTCACGGAGAACGCTATGGAGCCTGTGCCACTGAACTTGAAGGAAGTTCGCGATGAAGCCGAGCGCAAGGCCATTATTCGCGCCATGAGCCATAGTAATCAAAACATCACAGATGCGGCCAACGCCTTGGGCGTCACCCGGCCTACCCTCTACAAGCTGCTAGAACGATTAGGCCTGAAAGTCTAGCGGGCGACCCTGGTTATCGCGCGGGGGGAGTGGCACTGCTTAACACTGGACCGCAGCCGTTCAGGCGTCAAATCGAGTAGCGGTTGAAGGGGCCGTCTGAGCCCAAGGCCCGTGGGGCGGCCATCCGTGGGGCGGCCATCCGTGGGGCGGCCATCCGTGGGGCGGCCGTCCGAGAAGCGAGGCTACAGGGCTGTTTTTACGGCGTATCCCGAAAAGATCTCCCCGGTTTGGCCTCGGCCTAGCAGCGTAAGACAGTGCTGCGTAATCTCGTCACACTATCCCTGGTTGGCCTTCAACTGCTTCAGGAATGCTTCAGCCGCTTCACGCTCGGAGAACTCAGGCTCCTTGATAAGCAAAGACTCAAGCGTAATCGTCGCACCATTGGTATCGCCTTCTGCCGCCCTGATGCGGGTTTCGTGAAATCGTATTTCTGCACTTTTCGGGTCACTGGCCAGCGCACGATCAATACTGCGTCGCGCCTCGCTAATGTCATTGTTCTTCAACTGTGCCATTGCCAACGTGTCCAGAACGGGGGCTGAATCGGGTGACAGCGCGACCGCTCGCTCGGCATACATGAGCGCCTGCTTCGGGTCGTCCTGTAGCAAGTACCAGGCAAGATTATTGAGCGCCACGATGTTGCCCGGCTCTAACTTCAGGATCTCACGGCACTGCGCCATGACTTCATTCACCTGATTACTACTGACATAGACTTCTGCCAATTTTTCTCGTGCTGTTACATCCTTGGGGTTTTTTTCAAGCCAGCTCTTAAGCTCAGAAGCGGCTCCCTTCAGATCCCCGTCCATTTGCTTAAGCGATGCTAATGCAATGGCGTTGGTGGTCGTCGGTTCTCGCTCAAACAGTGTTTGCAACAACGTCCCTGCGAGCTTGCGGTCTCCGTTCTTGTAGGCAAACGCAACCTCAAGCTGTATGACTTCATTGTTCTGCGGAGCGACGCTTTTCAAGTCAGCTAACTTCTCTTCAAACGCCACCATATCATCTGATAATAACGCCAGGCGCGCCACGGCCAACTTGGCACCAAAATGATTAGCATTCAGCTGCAACGTTCGATCGAGTTCCCGGGACAGTTTATCCTTGTCACCCAGACCTGCAAACGCTCTGGACTGCATGAAGTGATATTCAGCTATGTTAGGCTGCATCTCGATCAGCCGACCAATCGTACCGACGGCCTGATTGAAGCGACCTACTGTCAGCTCAAAGCTGACCTGAGTTTCCAGTGCTTGCTGGCTTTGCTTTTGTTGCTCTGACAGCGCTTCAAGTAGCGGGATCACTTTATCCGTCTCTCCCTTGGCAATAAAGTATCTCGCCTTGGCTAAACGCGGCTCCATCGCACGGGGATAAGCAGCCAGTGTGGCGTCAAGATTAGCCAGCATTTCCTGATCTTTGCCTTCCAGCGCATACGTTGCAGCAACTTTCATTCGTGTTTCCATATGATCTGGATTGCGCTCCAGAACCCGCTGATAGTATCCACGGGCGCTGTCATAGTCTTTTTCTGTCAACGCGTATCCTGCGAGGGCGTTACTTGCAGCCGGGTCACCGGGTTTGAGTTCTATAGCCTTGCTGAACGCGGCTTGTGCCTCTGCCGTCTGCTCATTAACGAGGTAAGACCGAGCCAAAAGTACATAAGAGTTAGCGCTGGGGTTACGAGCCGTATATTGCTGCGCGGCTTCAATGGCTTTTGCCGTCTGCTGCTGGCGAAGTAAATACGTCACGATAAGCGTATCTGCTTGATCGTAATCCGGGTTCTCCTGCAGAATTTCTCGCAAGGTTTTTAGCCCTAACTCCTCTTTCCCACCGGTGAGATAACCCGTAGCCAAACGCGCCTTCGCTTCAACTGAATTAGGTTCAAGGCCTGCCAC
>JBDNIE010000038.1:0-5421 GCA_041688425.1 Halioglobus sp.
CTCGCTCCTGGATGAGATTGAGTGCCTCAGTTATTACGCTTTGTTGTTCTGCTGTATAGCTGTGTGTAGCCATGGGTTTATATCTCCAGTATCAGTTATGGATTAGGCGTGGGCGTGTGCTGCGTCATTCAACAGATGAGTGTTTGAAATATTCAGTGATGGTTATGGAGCAGGGAAGCTAAGGAAATAGTTTGAAGGGGATGTCGCAGTGATAGGGTAAAGATTGGCCCCCGTTGCGAGGGCCTGGTGAGCGTTACTATAGAGGTGGGATTTTAGGGGGGCTTATGGGGTCAGGCCTTACATTTCACATAGTGCCGAGGGAGCAGAGTGAAATGTAAGACCTGACCCTGTCGACTAAGGCTGCATCGCTTCCCTGCTACAGCCAGACACACCACAGACTCGGCCCAAGACCGACCCACGGCCTCGCCCATCCCTCGCCGCGAGCTGCTCACTCTGGCTGCACAGGTGAGGGACTCGGGTGCGGGCTGCAGAGGATGCCGGGGAGATCCAGGGGTGGGGTGGGGGAGCAGGATTCCAGTTTCCCAAGAGCCAGGCCTTGGAATTTTCTGCGAGGTGACCTGAGGGCCTCGGATACTGGCCGGGAGCTGTGGAGGGGGGATTCAGGGGGTTCTGGAAAACTGGATTTCTGGAATCTTGTGAGCTAATCCCCGAGACGATTCACAGCACCGAGCACTATGAGAACAATCGGGCTGAGCAATCTCATGAGGCGACTAGAGTGTCGGAGCCGGGGATGCGGAAGTTGAAATCGATCAAGTGAGCGCTGAAATTTCTTGGTGTGCCACAATAAGGATGCGCTTTGGAGTTCGAGGTTTTGCTCCATGTTGTATCAGTTCGAGATATCCAGTTCAGAACAAGGCTTCGGGCGGGCTCATAAGCTCCATCGACTAATGACATCAAACTGAACCGTCAACTTATCGCAGTCCAAACATTTCCCTGGCGTTTTCCCTCGGCAACCCTACCAACAAGCGAGCTATCTGATAGATCGT
Organism: Halioglobus sp.; assembly: GCA_041688425.1. Classification (GTDB taxonomy): domain Bacteria; phylum Pseudomonadota; class Gammaproteobacteria; order Pseudomonadales; family Halieaceae; genus Marimicrobium. The sequence goes on from JBDNIE010000038.1 coordinate 1,008, forward strand.
ACATGGCTCCGAGATGTCGAACCCGAAGCCCAAGCATCGTTTTAGACTCGGAGCAGATTGCAAGGTGAGTTTTTGAAGGTGAAAGCACTGCAGCTTCGACGCGGTTCTTGCCGCCTTTGATTGTGAGTGTGACGCGCTCACCGATTTGAGGCCACAGCGATTGCTCATCCGCCGTTCGCCGAATACCGTCGAGTATTTCAACGAGCGGTTTGAGACGCGGTGGCTCATCCCTCGTTGCACAATCAACGTGGATAGGCAGTCCTGTAAGTGCACACGAGCGAATGTCGGCAGGATGCACACGCCTGCCCATCCAGATGCAGGCCTCGGCCTCTGCAGGAAGGCAAAAATGACCGTCGGAGGATTGCAGAGCGTTGGATCGCATGACGGTCGCTTGCGATACGCTACTGGTCGTAAGCAGCTCCTTTAAGACGCGTTTGCCTGAAGCTGCGCATGTTCCGATGACAGACGGCAACACCCGTTTCCCTGTCGCTTCGCAACCAACAAGAATGCCCGGCCTGACTTTGTTATTTGTCACTGCACACGTTTCTGCCTCAGCGCTAGCGATCACCTGTCGCGTCTCGTGGCATGTAGTGAACTCGTTCTTATGGCCAGTATGTCCCGACACCTCTGATCGAGTTTGTTGATCGTTGCGATAGGTTTTGCCGGAAACCTCACTCACAGCTAGCTCTGATTTCAGCAGATCCGAATAGGTGAATAGGCATCTTCCGAAATACTCTGGTTCCGCGCGCTTACCGCTGAGCACGGATGTCTTGAGAAGCTTGGAAGCGACAGTCTGTCCCGACACATGCGATTGCTCGACCTCGTCGACCAGCGCACGCTTGCCGGTCAGGGTGCACATCGCGGTAAATTCCTCGAGAGCTCTGCGTCCTGTAATTTCAGACGAAACGAGCAGGTGCGCAAGGACCTTTTTTTCAGAGATGACACACTGGGAAAGGCACGATATTGGCGCAATCTGTCCCGACTTCGTGCACTTCGAGGTCAGTGGTGCATCCAGGATTTCGCTCGTGCTCGGCCGGACCGTGAAGTCCGACTCGTATTGTCCACCAGCGGGGAATGTATACCGCGCGTGAAGGGCAACAACCCGCTGCATAGTGCCTTTCAGGCCGACCAGAGTCATGTCTATGCGCGGTGTGAAATCGTCCTCTAGTTTCTTGCGCTTGCGCTCGTCAGTCCCCGCCGCCTTCACTTCGACGGCGCCGCGTTCAAGGTAGAAGCGCGAGAATTCAGCGATGCCGATGTCCTGTTCCCCTGCAGCGCGGAGCTTGTTTGTATCGACCCCGAGTTTTGTCACATCCTGAATAAGATGCTCAGGGGCGACCAGATCGCCCGTGCCTGACGGCGCTGCGATGTGATCCTTGCTATCGCATTTGCAGGCGACAAGCCGCTCGTAGCTGTCATGGGCGGTTGTGGCACGGACGCGCAAAAGTGCCTCTCCGCCAAAAGACCGTGTTACCTTTGTAATGGTGGCTCCATCGAGCGTGGCACCGAGTTGTTCCATCCAGCGCCTAACAAGCCCTTCCGAGCTGGGCCCTGGATCACTATCTCCATCGCGAACATCGTGCAGCCCAGATTCTGTCAGACGCTTTATAAGCCGCTGAAACGCCGCAGATTGCGGTGCATAGAGGTTGACTCGTCGATCCCGCGAAACGCCTTCCGCGAACGCGATATACTCGTCGCGGCCCTTCTCTTGGGCAAGGTACAAACCCTGTCGCTGCTGCGAGACTTCTGCGCCAAGCTGTCGGAAGGCAGCAAGTGTGAATTCCTCGAAATCCATGGATCGATCGATAGGTGGCAGAGTCGGTGCTCGCGGACCTTCGTAGCCAGCGCCATCCATTCCGCCCAGCATAGTATTGATGTTTGCTTCCTCGCGTTCCAGTTCGCGTTTCGCGTCTTCGATACTTGCTTCCCTCAGTTTTACGTCTTCGTTGACATCCTTGCCTGAGAGAGCGGCAAGCACCAACTCTAGAATACGGTCCTCGAATGTGGATGCGGCGTCCTCGTCGCGGTCGCTGACGTCAGAGCCCTGAAGGAGCGATTCAATGTCGCCGATGGCATGCGAGGCCATCTGTAGTTTTTCCATCAGGCGCCCGACAATGTACTCTTCGAATGTGCCTTTGAGCGTGATGTTGAATATGCTGACATGCTCGAAATTGGAGCCCAAGCGCTGAACACGACCGATACGCTGTTCTACGATCATTGGATTCCACGGTAGGTCGTAATTCACGAGCACATTCGCGATCTGAAGGTTGATACCTTCCGAACCTGCTTCGGTCGAAACGATAATGCGGCAGGCCGGAGGCTCCTGCTTAAAACGCGCAATCGTTTCCTGATTGCGCTGGCCGGAATCGCCGTTGATGAGGCCGACGCTAAGTCCATTGGCTTCAAGAAAATTCTGGATCGTTGTTTGTGTTTCTCGGCGAGTCGTGAAGATGACCAACCGCCAACTGCCAGGATTTCGTCTTTTCAGTTCGTCGATGAGTGTTCCTAACCCGGCGAGTTTCGCGCTTGGCGGCATACGGCGAACGATGTCCAAGACAAGTTTGGCAAGTTCGGCGGGCACTGTTTCATTGCGAGCCATATTGCGAAGCTGTGCAGCGAGGGCTTCAGGACTGCTAGACAAGGCCTGCAGGATACTAATCTGCGCAAGCCGGTTCATTTTTTTGATCGGTTTTGCGATGGCGTTAATGAGCTCGATCTCCATATGGGTCGGCTGAACGCGGTGCATTTGAACCACGCGCGTCGGGAAGGAAAGCTGTGCATCACCTCGCCTGACCCGTGACATGTAGCCGTAAACGATCGATCTGAACTCGTCGCGTGACGCCTGCTTGAGCTGTCGTGCCTTGTCCTTGCCGTCTGCAATGAATTTGCGGACGAACATATCCGGTGCGCCGAACGGATTTTCATGTCCGCGGGCGACCGTAAGGAGATCGACTAGGGAATAAAGGTCCCATAGGCGATTTTGGATCGGGGTTGCTGTCAGCATCAGAACGAAGCGGAAGCGCCGGTCCTCTAATGCTTTGTGGAATTTCTTGGCTACTTGCGGGGGTTCGGGTGTTCCATAGAGATTGCGGAGTTTGTGCGCCTCGTCAAGGATGAGCATCTGGAAGCGATCTTCTGGTAGCTCATCGATATACAATCGCGCCGAGTTATAGGTCGTGATAACAGCACCGGTATCTGGTGGATTAGCATTGAGCAATTCACGCCCGATCGCGATTTCACACGGAATATCGAACTTAGTTTGTAATTCTTCTTTCCACTGAGGGCATAAAACCTTTGGACAGACGATTAGGGTTTTCGAGAGACGAGAGCGAGCAATCAGTTCACTAACTATTAGGCCAGCGCTGATTGTTTTGCCCAACCCCACATCATCTGCCAGTAAGGTGACAGGAAGTCGACGGCAAAATGTAATCAGGTTGGTCACCTGGTGATGATAGGGACTAAACCGATCTTTCCATCGCTGCGTTGATTTGAAATCATCTGCGCTTTCGATGATGATCGGATCGGTTAAGTCCCATTCGAGGGCTGCGCGATAGACCTCGTAATCATCGTCCTGCGTCTGGCGACTTAATATCTTTGACTGGAATTTTGAGGAAGTTTGCATCTCCGTCCCTGGAAGCCGTTTTTTATCATCAATATAGATGGTGGTTTTTCAAAGCAGTTCAAAAGCATTTTATAACACAGTTTTAATAGATTCAGCAGTCTCAGCCTTGCCCAACGGAACATGAGCCTGAACAGAGCCCGCCTTTCCACAGGGAGGTGAGCCTGAAGGCGCTGGTTTTGGGATCATCAGAGGATGATGATCGTGAAAATACACTCGCAACGCCTGCAGACCCTCGACGAGATCCCCAGCTTCCTGTCCGATGCGGGTCCCCTTGATTTCAAAGTACCCTCCCGGAACGATGCCTACCACTGGATCGAGGACTCCCTGCGCCAGTCGGGCTACAAGCGGTTGGGTAAAACCGACAAGGGCCTGGTCAGGGACTATCTGATCAAGCTATCTGGGTTCTCCTGTGCCCACGTCACACGTTTGATTCACCAGTTCCGGGAAACTGGCAAGATCCGCGATCATCGCGGCAAGCCCGCCAATGCCTTTGTCCGGCACTACCAGGAGTATCACGCCACATCCGCCCCAGCCAAAAACCGCCCCTCCAGATACCCAATGATCTCCCCGGACTCATACACCCACTCAACCTGCCCCTGGCCATCCTCAACCCGCAGACACGGCACCTTCAAATTCCCGCCACCCTCCAGCAATTCCTCGGCGGCGCTGTCACTGCGTTTCACATCCCGGGTCTCAATGCTGAGCGACTGTCGCGTCATCGCTCGGCGCACTTTCACACAGAATGGGCAGGCCCGGTACTGATAGAGCGTCAGGGAAGTCGTTTGGAGATCA
>JBDNIE010000283.1:0-2399 GCA_041688425.1 Halioglobus sp.
CAGATATTTCATAGGCAGTTCCTGTTGGGATTGGGATGCGGTGCGGCCCCCATTGCAAGGGCCGAAATGCGAAGATTTGTTGTGGGTTGCGGAGTATTAGAGCGGCTAACCGGGTGCGGGTTACCTTGGCGTTTTTCTCGGTGTTTTCTTCGGTGTTTTCCTCGGAGCTTTGCCTGAGCGGCGCTTTTTTGGGGTGGCCTTTTGCAGGTCAATATTCTTCAAGCCCACCGGTAAGGCGGCTTGGCTCTGGGTGATCAGCTCCTGCAGTGTTGTCAGCAGCGGCTGCATAAAGTCGCCATAGCTACGCTTGCGCTGTCCGATCGCATCGAGCCCGATTTCCCAGCGGGCGGTCATATCGGGTAAGGCGGCACTCTCGGGCAGGCTGTGGATCAGGCCCCTGCCAGCCGCCGTTGAGCGGATCTGCTTTCCACTGCGCAGGAGAAACTCCCGGGTAAACAACAGCTCAATAATACCTGCCCGGGTGGCCTCGGTGCCCAGGCCGTCGGTGTCTTTCAGGACCTTGCGCAGCTCCGGGTCCTGGACATAGCGGGCGATACCGGTCATCGCCGCCAGTAAACTTGCATCATCGAAGGGTTTTGGGGGCGTCGTCTGCTTCTCCATGATCTCCCCCCGCTCACAGAAGCACGCATCTCCTTTCTGCAGGCTTGGCAATACCACGTTGAGTGCAGATTCGCTGTTATCGTCCGAGTTGCGGGCGGGGAACAGGACCTTCCAGCCTGGCTGTAGCGCCGTCCTGGCCCGGGCAATAAAGTGGCCACCGGCGATATCCATGCCGATCTGGCTGTCGCTGTATTCATGGGCGCAATAGAACTGAGCCAGATACTGGCGGGCCACCAGTTCGTAGACCTGCCGCTCCGCTTGGCTGAGTTGGCGGGACTCCATTGTTCGCGCTGTGGGGATGATCGCATGGTGCGCCTCAACCTTGCTGTCATTCCAGGCGGCACTTTTCAGGGTTTGATCGGCATGCTTTGCAGCCTCACCCAGTGCCGGGCAGTTATTGGCCAGGGCATCGATCACGGTGTGGCGATCGGCAAAATGTTCCAGCGGCAAATACCGGCTATCAGAGCGGGGGTAGGTGATCAGCTTGTGGCGCTCGTAGAGGCTCTGGCAGGTATCGAGCACCTGCTTGGCGCTGAGGGAGAAGCGCCGGGCCGCATCGATCTGCAGGCTCGACAAACTGTACGGCAGGGGTGGGGGCTGCTTCTTTAATTTGCGGCTGCTGGCCGTCACACTGGCGGGTTGTTGGTGGATGCGGGACTGCACATTCTCGGCGAGGGCTTTTGACAGCACCCGACCCTCGTCATCCTGCCACGGCAAACACGCCTCGCTGGGCTGCCACCGCGCCTTGAAGTGCTCACCCTGTTCGGTCACTACATGGGCGATCAGCTGGTAAAACGATTTGGTGACAAAGCGCTCGATCTCTTCATCCCGCCGCACGACCAGCCCCAGTACCGGGGTCTGTACCCGGCCCACTGAGAGCACTCCCGGGTAACCCACCTTGCGCCCCATCAGGGTGTAGGCGCGGGTCATATTGATGCCATATAACCAGTCGGCCCGGGATCTGGCCAGAGCGGAGGTCGACAGTGGTATAAATTCCTTGTTATCCCGCTGCTGTCCCAGAGCCCGGGTCACAGCCGCCGTGTTCAGGTCGTTGATCAGGCAGCGCTGGATACTGTCTCGCTTGGGGCCGCGCACCTTTAGGTAATCAATCACCTGGTCGACCAGCAGCTGCCCTTCCCGATCCGGGTCACCGGCGTGGACCAGCTCGTCTGCGTCCTTTACCAGTTTGCGCAGTACGGCCAGTTGCTTACGACTATTGGCCTTGGGTTTAAGCTGCCAGGTCTCGGGAACAATCGGCAGGTGTTCCAGGCGCCACTGCTTGAACTGAGGATCATAAGCGTCGGGTTCCGCCTGTTCCAGCAGGTGCCCCACACACCAACTGACGCAATCACCGTTGCCGACATAAATGCAGCCATCCCCCTTGCGGTGCGGTTTGGGCAGAGCCTCGGCAATGGCGCGGCCCAGACTGGGTTTTTCAGCGATATACAATTTCATGGCGTCCACCCTACTGTAAGTACTACACCGTGATCCATGCCTCTGTTGGTGGCGTGAGCCGGTTCTACTGCTACTGGCATAGCTATCATGATTACCTGTCGGGTTATATTTTGAGAAGGTCAAAAATGGCCCCCATTGCGAGGGCCGGAGGTCGCGGTGCGTCAGGCGGCGCTGTCTCGGATTGCCCGGGATGCGGTTGCTGCAGCTTCCTGGAGCGTCGTCGTGGACAGGTGGGCATACCGTTGAGTCACGGTGGCATCGCTATGCCCGAGGATGGCCTGAACCTCATACAGCGTCCTGCCTGAGTTAACCAGAAATGACGC
>JBDNIE010000284.1:0-3065 GCA_041688425.1 Halioglobus sp.
GGATCGAAAATGTGCCTGCCCAGTGAAGCAACCACAGCCGAGCGTAGCTGGATGTTTGATATCAACGTCAATGCACCGATCGATTTGGCGCAGCAGGCATTGTCCGGAATGCGCGAGCGCGGCCGTGGTTGGATACTCAATATCAGTAGCAGCAGCGCAATACAGCCAGTGGTGCCGTATCGCGATTCGCAGATGGCGGCGCATTTCATTTGCGCCTACGGTTCTACCAAAGCGGCACTTGATCGCTACACGCAGGGCCTTGCGCATGAAGTCGCCAGCGCTGGGGTCTACGTCAATGCATTGGCCCCTGAAAATATTGTACTCACCTCTGGTGCCGAGTACGTGCGCGATATCGCCAGGCGCAACCCCGATATGGCGGAACCGGTGGAGACGATGGCCGAGGCGGCGCTTGAGTTGTGTTGCGGCACGCATGTGGGTCGCGTTGCCTATAGTCGTCGCTTACTGCATTCCCTGGGGCTTGCGGTCAGAAGCCTCGATGGCAAGACGGTGCTGGGGGATGCGTTTTTACCCGCAGATCTTGAGGGGACTGCTTGATGGCGAGCCTGCCGACTGTCGCAGGAACGGGTCGCAGCGCACACGATATGCTGTTGCATGACTTTTTGCATCACAACGGGATCGAGAAGCTTCAAATACACGCCCGAGTAAGTTACATAAACCGATAATCATTAAAAAAAGGTAGAGAGCTGCCATGACAAATGAATCACCCGAAGCCAAAGAAACACTGCGCGCCGCCTGGGACGAAATGATCCAGGCGCTGCAGGACGCACGCGATGCTATCGACCAGCCGCAGTTGATGCCTGCACCCGGCACAGACCGAAACCTGGCCGAGGGTTATCGCTATTTGATGGGCTACGCCCACAGCGCCGTTGAGCGCGCTTTCCATATGGACACCGAGCGCCCACATTTTCGCAATGCGCTGTCCGTCATTACACGCAGTACGATCGACAATGCGGACGCCATCTACTTTTACACGGCTATTGATGGTCGCCAGAGCTATCGGCTGCGTGGCAAGGCCGGCGACACCCGTCACTGGCGCGGAGAAGAACCCATCGCTACCGGGCGCAAGGCGCCGCACTATGTAATTTTCGAAACGACTAGTGGTGAACTACCTGGCGACTCCGGCTCACTGATGGAGTTGCGACCCGGCATCAAAACGCAGACCGGTCGTCTCGATTCATCACGCATAGAGGTGAACGAAGACGGCAGCTTTGAGATTCTATTGGCTCCCGAGTGCCCTGCTGGTTACAGCGGAAATTTCGTCTCAACGCTCAAGGTCAGGAAACGTCCACAGCCGGCAGATTCCAACGAGTCGCCAGAGCGCTATGCCAATTACATCAGTGGTCGCCAGTTGTTTAATGACTGGGAGCACGAGAATGCTATCCATTTCGAGATCATCCAAATAGGCGCAGAAGGCAGCCATGCGCCGCCGTATTGCGCTGACAAAGCGGCCTCAGAGCTGCGCGAGTTTGGCCGCATCGTGCGCAACCAGATGCATTTCTGGAATGCTTTCTGGACCATACTTATGGGCACATACGGCGCGCGTGAAGGCAGCATTCCCGGCGTAGCCTTTCCGCGCAACAGTTTCAATACCGTCAACGCCGCATCCGGAGCAACCGGCGGCGGGCAAAGCACCAATCTCTACGCCGGTGGCGTGTTCGAACTGGAGCCGGATGAAGCATTGATTATTGAGAATGATATACGACTGAAGCCACAGTACATCGGATTTCAGATTGGCAATCTGTGGGGCGAATCAATTGAATACGCCAACCAGATCGGGAGTCTCAATGGGCATCAAATGACAGTCGATGATGATGGTGTATTGCGGCTGGTTCTCGCCCACACCGACCCGGGCGTACCCAACTGGCTGGACACCACCGGCCATCGCGAAGGTTTTATGACGCCGCGATGGACTTACAGTGAGACACCGGCGCAGGAAGATTGGCCTGTCATCACGGCCAAAAAAGTACCGTTCAGTGAAATCAGGCAGCATTTGCCTGCGGCCACTGCCAAGATCAGTCCCCAGCAGCGGCGCGATCAGATTCTTGTTCGGCAGCAACATGTGCAAAGGCGTTATCGCGTTTTTTAGAGCAGCTTTCGGTGAGTGATTCCCATGACTCGCATAAGCAAACGAGCGCACAAAATATGAAGAATAAGATTGCCCTGGTAATGGGCGGAGGCGCTGGCACCGGTCGAGCTACTGTGCTGGCTTTTGCCAGAGAAGGTGCAACAGTAGTCATCGCGGATGTCAACGAAAAGGGCGGGCGCGACACACTCGCATTGCTTGAGTCCGCAGGTGGTAGCGGGTTGTTTGTGCTAGCCGATATGGGCAAAACCGAAGACGTGGTAGCAGTTATCGAGCAGACGCGAGACACCTACGGCGCTCTGCATATGGTTTCCAATAACGCCGCGCTGGGCGCGCCCAATAAGCCCGTAACTGAGCTCACCGAAGAGGAGTGGGACCGCTGCATGGGCGTCACCCTGCGCGGCGTCTGGTTGTGTATGAAGTACCAATTGCCGTTGATCGAAGCATCCGGGGGTGGTGCGATTGTCAATGTCGCATCCGTATCCGCTTTGCGCGGTGACACCTTCCAGTCAGCCTACTCAGCGGCCAAGGGTGGCGTTCTCAGTCTCAGTAAAACGGTGGCAGTGGAGTACGCGCGGCGTGGTGTCAGGGTGAATACCGTGTGCCCTGGCGGCATTAATTCTGGCGGTATGAAGTTCTATCTGAAAAAGATGCCCGAGATGCACGATAAGGTGCTTAACACCCATGCCATGGGACGGTTAGCCGAACCTGAAGAGATCGCCGATGCTGTTGTTTATCTCTGCTCTGAGCGCGCGTCGTTTATTACCGGGCATGACCTTGTGGTTGATGGTGGTCTGATGGTCAGGTCAAATGTGATCGATCTTTAGCTTCAAGATTCTCGCCAGTCGATCCGGCTCTGACTCGAAGAGCACTTATTTGAGCTTCAGGCCCGAACGGCGCTTCCTGAAGCTTCAGGATCCGCGGGGCGGCCATCCGCGGGGCGGCCATCCGCGGGGCGGCC
>JBDNIE010000039.1:0-5681 GCA_041688425.1 Halioglobus sp.
CCGGCACCTTTATGACTTCTCGTGCCCCGGCACCTTTATGACTTCTCGTGCCCCGGCACTGTGCCGTCATAGGAGGCCTTGGAAATACTGTCGCCGTCGAACTTGATGGTTTTCTCCGGCACCAGTTCCAGCACAACGCGCAGCGGGGTATTGAGGTGTTCGATCGCCGCCTCCAGGGTCGGCGCCGGGTAAGGGCTGATAATGGCGCCCATAGCCGGATAGAACCAATCCTTGGTCGCCTGATCGTCATGGATTGTAACGCGACCTTTATAGGTTATCTGCTTACCCGGACCCATGTCTGTTCCCATACTGGAAATAACAACCGAGGCGCGCGGGTCGCGGCGCAGCGCCTTGATGCGCGCGCGCTGACTGGTGGCCGTCAGCCAGATCGAACCATTACGCGCGACGTAGTTCATAATCACGCCAAGACCGTGGCCGTCTTTGTTTGTCCAGATAAAGTTACATTCAATTTGCTTTTTCAGCAGTTCCTGTTCGCGCTCATCACTGAGTTCGTAAAGCGTGACGTCTTCGTAACCTTGCATAACCCTCTCCCTTGGCTAATACCTGGTAGCCAGTTTTTAGTATCAGTTATCGTGCCTGCACTTTAGACAGGTAGCCAGTAGCAAAGCCAGATCAGAACTGCGGCAGACGGCCGTTCTGTTGCCCGCCCGCCAGGTCCAGCACCTGACCATTGATATACCCTGAGCGCTGCGCGTCAGCCAAAAAAAGCGCCGCCTCTGCCATGTCATCCAGCGTACCCATGCGACCACTGGGCGTGGCGTTGATATGCGCCTCCACTATCGATTCCACCGCGAAGAAGCCATCCGTCATATCGGTTTGTATCAAACCGGCGGCGATGGAATTGAAGCGCACTTTGGCAGCGCCGTACTCTACTGCCGCCACCTTGATCGCATAATCGACGCCTGCGCGGGCGGTGGAATACACTGCAAGACCAGGGCCGGGAATACGCGCTGTCAGCGAGGAAACCGTGATCACAGAGCCGCCCTCAGTCATCGCCGCTGCGGCATAGCGGAAAAACAATAGCGCACCGACCACACTGATATCCATCGTCGGCCGAATATCGGCGACGGACAATTCAGCGATCGCAGCTGCCGCGTGGACACCCACAGAGTAAACAGCGATATCGACACGCCCGTACGTTTGAGTCGCAGTATCGAACAAGCGCTCGATGTCACCATCCTGAGTCACGTCACAGGCCACTGCGATACCGCCCAACTCTTTGGCCAGTTGCTGCAGCGGTTGCTCGCGTCGGGCCGCTACAACAATATTGGCACCCTCTGCCGCGAGACGCCGAGCGATAGCCGAACCAAAATTCGCGCTGCCGGACGCACCCAAAATTACAGCAGTTTTGCCTGCCAGTGTTGTCATGAACTATTGCCCCTGTATCGCATTTCTATAATTTTTATAGTGTCTGTATCGTGTCTGTATCAAGAGAAAAAAACGTTGCCATTATTGCGGCCTTTGCAGTGCACCCTTGATCTGCCGACGCAGCACATCCTTGCGCACTTTTCCGCTGGCTGTGCGCGGCAACTCGCTCACCAGTTCGATATGTTGAGGGATCTTCTGCTTGGCCAGTTGGGCACGATCCGCAAACGCTGCAACTGCAGCCAGATCCAGCGTTGAGTCTGGCGCCTGGGGGATAATATAGGCACATACACCCTCGCCCAGCCGCTCGTGTGGCATGGCGACCACCGCCACCTCGCGGATATCGGGGTGGTCGTGCAGTACATCCTCGACTTCTTTGGCGCTGATATTCTCGCCGCCGCGAATAATGATGTCTTTCTTTCTGTCGGTAATCAGAATCGCGTTATCAGCGGTAATGTGGCCGATGTCTCCGGTCAGGAAGAATCCCTCGCTGTCATGTGCCTGAGCGTTCTGCTGCGAATCAGCATAGCCCAGCATCATGCCTGCGCCGCGCGCTGCAATCTCGCCGTCCATACCGGATGGCACTTCCCTACCGTGCTCATCCAGAATTTTTACGTCGTAGGCATAGATCAGACCATCGGTTTCCGCCGCCAGCAACTGCTGCCCTTCCCGGACGAAACCCAGAGTAATAATTGGCGTCTCAGTACTACCGTACACACGAAATGCCCTGCAGTTATCGAGCGCAACGCAGGCTTCATGGATCACCTGCGGGGGCACCGCAGCGCCGCCACAGGCAAACAGGCGCATGCTGGGCAGGCCGGTCTTGTGCCGCTTGGCAGCCGCTACCAACTCCACCAGAAAAGGTGTTGCACCAACGCTGGCGGTCGCACCCACCTCGTTGATAAACGCTACTGCAGCATCGGCGTCCCAGCGCGGCATCAAGGCCGACTTAACCGCTGTGATAAACGGTAGCACCATGCCGGAGCCGTAGCCGGTGATATGGGTAACAGGCGACGGCATCAGCATCACATCGCGCTCATCCATCTGCCAGTAGTCCAGTGAGTTCTGAATAACGCGCGCCAGTGTGTTGTGACTGTGCATCACGGCTTTGGGCGTACCGGTGGTCCCGGAGGTATACAGAATGGCCTTGATCGAGTTGGGGTCTACCTGCGGCAATGTCGCCAAATCGACCGGCGTGTTGTCGATCAGGTCCTCGTAGCGCAGCATGCCCTTATAGTCCTGCTCGGCTCTCACGGTGACCACAAACTCCAGATTCGGTAGCTCCGAGCGCAGCGTGTTAATCATGGAGGGGAACTCAAGGCTGCGCACCCGTTCGGGGATATAGATCAGGCGGGTGTTGGCGTCTTTGAGAATAAAGCGCAGTTCGTGATCTCGGTAAATCGGTATGACCGGATTGACGATAAGGCCCAGTGCAGAGGCGGCGATATCCAGTACTACTGATTCGCGCCAATTGGGCAACTGGAAACTGATGACATCGCCGGATTCAAGGCCGAGCTTGCGCAGTGCGGTAATCAGCCTGCGGGCCTCGGTGGCGATTGAGCCGTAGGTGATTGAGGACTCGCCTTGCAGGTAGATCGCGACTTCGTCGGGGCGCTGTTCGGCTTTTTCCCAGGCGCCGGTTGCGATGGTTTTATTGCACCAGAGGGGGCCATCGCGCTGGATGCGTTCGGCGCTCAACGGATTAGTAATCAATGATCTGTTTCCTTGTATAGCGTAACGACCTGAGTGACGTCTTGACGCGAATGGTGCCCATTTAGTATTGAAGTCCGGGGACAAATGGAATGTTAGAGGCTTGGGACCCATCGTGAACCCATACCCATAAACAGGGGCAGGCTCTCCATGGGGGCTTGGGCTCCCGAAGGCGGGCCCCGGGCCTCCTGCCTCGCACCGTCTCAATCCTATGACATTCCATTTATCACCTATGAGCGTCTGTAGCGTTAAAGTAGGCGCCGTCGAGTGCTAGAGATCGGACAGCACGTGGCCGCCATCCACGATGACCGCTGAACCTGTCATCAGTGAGCCCGCATCTGAAGCTAGCAACAGCAGTGGGCCGTTAAGCTCGTCGAGTTCACCGGTGCGGCGCTGCGGAATGCGCTTGATCAGGGCTTGTCCTTCTTTGGTCTTGAACCACTCTCGGTTGAGTTCTGTCTGAAAGTATCCAGGGCACAGCGCATTCACGCGGATATTGTGTTGCGCGAGTTCCAGTGCAGCGGTTTTGGTGAACTGCACGACGGCGGCTTTGGAGGCGGCGTAGCTGGTCAGCGCTTTTTGTACCCGTTCAGCGAGGATGGAGGCAATATTGACGATGCTGCCACCGACACCTGCGGCAATCATGCGCTGCGCGCTTTCGCGGGCGACAAACGCAACGCCGTTGAGATTGGTATCAATGACATTGCGCCAGTCATCGTCGCTCAGATCCAGCAGCAGTTTCGGTATGGTGATGCCGGCATTGTTAATCACCACAGTTACCACACCAAAAGACTGTTCTGCTTCATCCAGTGCAGCAGCAATACTGGCGCTGCTGGTGACATCCATAGTGACGGCGATTGCTTTGCCGCCGGCGGCATTGATGGCATCCGCTTCGAGCTGGATGAGGTCGGTGCGTCGCGCTGCCAGTACGACACTGGCACCGGCGCGGGCGAGGACGGATGCAAAGTGGCGACCGAATCCGCTGGAGGCGCCGGTGACTAGCGCCACCTTGCCTTGCAGTGAAAAGGGTTGAAGCAGGTCATTCATATACGATGGCTCCCAACGGCGCTTATGCGCTCAAATATTTATCCAGCGTTTGATGGAAATGACGAATGCGGATTTCCTGGTAATTCGCCAACACCACTTCGCCTGACTGCAGGTTATGCAGGCCTTTTTGCACCATCTTCAGATTGCTGAAATCCTGATCGAATACTCGGCCAAGGCCGCCCTCCAGACCTTCGGCCTCGGAAAACAACTGGTCCTTACCCAGTTTCTGCACGGCGCAGTCGGTGGGTCGCTCGGCGCCCTCGGGGAAACGCATCAGCACAATGATTTCCATGGTACACATCTCCGGATCTTTGCCGTAGGGCTTCATGCGATACGTCAGGTTAGGATGGAATCCCGCCCACGGTGCGAAATTGGGGAACACGGAGTACAAAATCGAATCCATGATTTCGCTCTGCGTGCAGAAGCTGGACAAGTCTGTATCGTATTGCTCTGAGTAGTGCTTGAAGTAGTACTCTGCCAACCACTGCCGCGCGCTCATCCCCTCGGGAACTTCCACTTTGGATCCGTCCGTCACCCAGGCACTGTGTTGCAGCCAATCGTTGACGGTCTGATCGGGTACGATACCGTCCAGGTGCGGACTGACCACGCCCATCGGCGAAATAGTACGGCTGATATTGTCGCCCCAGCAATCGTACTGGGAGTTGGAATCACCAAGATACGGCAATATCTGCGGATGCGTCTGCACTGTGTGGTAGGACTCAATGAACGCCTCCCAGGCCACCTTCCAATTACACTCGATGACTTTCTCCACGTGCATCACCTTGACGGTGTTCTCCGGCTTCCAGCGCTCGAAGTGCTGCGGCAGTATGCCCAGATAATTCGCCAGCGACTCGGCTTGCATATCCATGTTGATAAACACCCAGCCACCCCAGGTATCCACCTGCACCTGCGGCAGGGTAAAGGTTTCCTTCTCGATATGCGGGAAATCCCACTCACAGGGCGCACCGATAAAGTCGCCGTCTAACGTCCAGCGAAAACCGTGGAACGGGCATTTGAACTCACGTGCTGTCCCGCAATCCTTGCGCAGCTGCCGGCCACGGTGCAGGCAGGCGTTGTAGTAACCTTTTATCTCGCCGGCTTCCGTGCGCGTCAGTACGATCGAGTATTTTGAAATGTCGTAGACAAAGTAATTGCCGACCTCGGCCAGTTCAGACTCGCGACAGGCAGCAAGCCAGGTGCGATTCCACAGTTTGTCTTCTTCAAGTTTCTGAAACGCAGCGCTGAAGTAGCGATCCACTGCCAAGTTATCTGAGCCCAAATACGTGTTGGTGCTATCACGCAGCGATGCAGGCACCGCAACCGTCTCTTTATCCAGCATTTGCTGGTAGGACTCGCCACGGGAACGCGCCTCCAGTTGTTCTTGGGTAAGCGCTTTGGGGTGGTTCATCTCGTCTCTCCTGCTATTTCTGCAGTATCGTGACAGCGCTGATACCGGGCGCGCCGTAAACATGGGTATAGGCCAACTGCAGATTACCGGGCACCTGATGATCACCCGCCTGGCCGCGCAGTTGCAGTAC
>JBDNIE010000285.1:0-2998 GCA_041688425.1 Halioglobus sp.
TGGCATCGTTGTTCGTAGGTCAGTTGTTGGTAAGTTCTCATCATCACTTAATCTCTTGCCGGAGAAAAAGGGTAAGAGCTTACCTTCAGCTGGCCCCTTCTTCTACCTGATTAGGTGATGCACTTCAGATTTGAATCCAAGGATTGTGAAAGCGGAGGTGAGAAAGTAGATCTGTGACTGAGCAAGATAATGGGTTTCGCAAATTTCAAAGATTTGTGCGTGACAACGCCAGGTCAGCTAAGAAAAAGTTTGATGATAGTGAGCTGTCGGGCCAACTATCCGAGAAGGCTACAGCTGCGAGAAATGCGTTTAAGGATGGTTATACGAAAAGCGGCATCGGCGAAGCCGTGAAACCTGTAGTCGGCGCGGGTTCGAAAGCTATTGGCTATACCCTGGGCAAGGCCGTCGACATAGACGAGAGTTTGAAGATTAGCGAAAAGGCGAAGTCGGCCAGGGCTGTGGTAGTGAAGACTGTTGCCGAGCCAACTAAGCAGTATTTAGATGATAGCGGCGTAACTGATGTGGTTGTTCGCGTAGGGCGTAAAACGGGAGATGTCTATGGCGCAGCTCGGGGGTATGTTAAGCCCTATTTCGAGCCTGAAGATGCGCAGGAGCTACTGGAGAATGCTCGCAAAGAACTCACGTACATTATCGCTTGTATTCTCCAGATCAGCTACAAAGAAGCAGAAGGCTGGCTAGGTGAATTTGGTAAGCTGCTGTCGGCTAAAATTGCAGGGGTCGCGGGTACGGTTACTCTATTCGGTTTGGTCAGTACCTTTGGTACTGCAGGGACCGGTACAGCTATCGCCAGCCTATCTGGTGCCGCAGCAACTAACGCGACATTGGCCTCAATAGGTGGCTTAGTGGGTGGAGGTATGGCGGCTGGCGCGTTGGTGATGTCAGGTGTTGGAATCCTTGTAGGCATCGGTGCTTATAAGTTGCTTGCTTCCGAGGCCAGGGATTTTGATAGCTTGCCTGATGAAGATAAACAGATAGTCAGCACCGCAGGAACACTTCTGGCTGCTATACAGGAACAACTTAATCAGGATGAGATCGAGTTGACAGCTGAAGAGGCTTCGCTATTTGTTGAGCAGTCATTGGTTCCATTTCATGAGTACTTGGAAGAGCATGCGGAGACCATCTGTTCGCGGCTAGATAACAAGAATGCGTTGGCATATCGTCAGCATGTCTTGAAGGACTTCCACCCCGTAGTTATTGAAGGCTTCAGGCACTATGTGAGACATGCGCCCGTTAGCGTAGAGGCCATTATCGGTGGCGTTTTGTACGCACTCATTACTCATACTGTATTAGATGGTAGCTCAGAGCAGTTGTTTGTACTCGAAGCCCTCCGGCGATCCACTGCATCGCTTGAAGGTGCTTCCGAGGCTGATCTGGCAGTCTACTTAGACTCGTTGTCACCTGAGCAATTGAGAGGAGTTGCCAATAACGTTAAGGGCATTTACCACGAAATGCGGTGGGTTGAAGAGTACAACGCTACCCACACGGATAGTTACGCTACTATGTACCAATCTACTACCCATCAGGGCTCTGACGTGCAGATATTCTCTCAAGACACGGGCGCTCTGTTGGAAGAATATCAGCTTAAATCGACCGGTAGCGTCAGCTACGTGCGGGAGCACCTAGAGAAGTATTCCGATATTGAGGTGTTGGCGACGGATGAAGCGTCGAGTGTGATTGATGGCGTTGAATCGAGTGGCTTTTCCAATGCCGAAAATACTGCCTACGTAGGTGGTGTCTTTGACGAGGTGGCGGACAATACATTAACAGACCGAGTTACAGAGTCCGCTGAATTGGCCGGTTTGGTTAGTGCAGGGAGAGAGGCGCTAGCCTTATTGAATGGTGAGACGGAGATGGGGGTAGCGGGTAAGCGCACACTGGGTACAGTTGTTCAGGCTGCAACGGCGACAGGTATCACTGCTTTTCTGTTTAGCTAGGTAGCCTGTTTGGACTGCAGGGTAGCGAGAGCAGGGGGCATTGTCGCGTATCGATATTACGGACTGTTCATGGAATCATAAATCATTATAAATCACTGTGGTCAGAAGGAATGACGATGTTTGAAAAACTAGGTGATACCAGAACTCTGCAAGTGGTTGGCGAGCGATTCATTAAGAAACGAATCCTTTCTCGCCTACAAAAATCCTCGAAAGCGGGCCATGAGTTGGTTGGCGGCTTGGGGCACGACGCAGGTGTGCTAAGAAACCCTCTCAAACCCGAGGATACACTGCTCGTAAATACCGATAGATCCGGGGTGAGCAAGGCATATAAATTAGGTCTCGCTGGTGGAGCGTGTATTGGTGATTTCGCAGTTTCACATGCCGTTAGCGATATCCTCGCGACTGGAGGTATCCCTTTTGCAGTGTCTGTGGCAATGCTATTGCCGGGAGAGACAACCGTCCACTTAGTTGATGAGATAGTCGATGGGATTCAACAGGCATGCGCGGACTTTGGTGTGACCATTACTGGAGGCGACACTAAAAAGGCAGAAACGCTCTCGCTGGTCGTCACTGCACTTGGTAGAGCACCAGAGAACCGACTCCTGTTTCGAAATACTCCCCAAGTTGGAGATCAATTAGTTGTTTCAGGAATGCTTGGCTCAATGTTGCTCGGCTCTGTTGTTCATAAACGAGGTCATCAGGTATCGGAGTCAGTTCAGCAGATTATTGACCAAGCACTGATACGCCAGCGACCACCTTATCGCTTGGGCTTGGCGATGAGCGAAGCGCGTATAGCCAATGCCTGTACAGATATTAGCGACGGCTTACCGGCTGCCTGTCGAAATATGGTCGAAGGAACCCATCTTGGCGTTGAGTTGAATGAAGAACAAATACCAATTCATCCGGAGCTTATAGAACTTGCCGGGTCGTTGTCACTTACTCCCCTTCAGCTCTCAATGGCAGGTGGAGATTGGCGATTCCTGTATTGCGTCCCCAAGAATGAGTTACCCACTCTAGGTGTTATCTGTGAAACTAGTGACACA
>JBDNIE010000286.1:0-4706 GCA_041688425.1 Halioglobus sp.
CAAAGCCAGCGCCTCCTCCCGGTATTCGGGAGAGTGCTGCCGCCGGGTTGTCTTCTTCGTTCTTGTCTTTACTGTCATGGTTCACCTCTGTAGCGTAGTTTACTCGCTTAACAGGGTGTCTATCATTGGTGGGCAGGATCAGGTTGCCTAATGGCAATCTGCTTATCACTGATTCGCTTGCTGCGAGAGCATTTGAGTTGGACAGGCAAGGCGACATTGTGTGGGATTACACCAATACCCTTGGCGACGGTTATGCAGGTATAGTTGAAGAAGTGACGCGACTTCCCCTTAGCTACGATGCAGAGTTTTTTAGTAGATCGCGCAAGGCCTGTAGTGGAAGCTAAAAGGTTAATGCAGTTATAAGGTATTCAGTGAGGTTAGCGGTTATGAGCAGAAAAAATAGTCTATTAGTATGCGCCCCAGTGGTTTTTATGCTCGCTCCACAATTGGCTCTCGCCTACGTTGGTCCCGGTACGGGTTTGTCTGCAATTGGTTCTTTTTTTGCCCTCCTAATGACCATTGTTTTGGTAGTCGTAGGATTTTTCTGGCTTCCTTTGAAGAGACTGTTGAAGTCCAGGCAGAAGACGTCAGATGTGCCCCCGCAAGAGGAGGCTGTATCGGATGATATCCTGGTCCAGACGACAGAGCAGATAGAGAGCCTGCAAGAAAGTTCGAAAAGCTGATGGCAGCTTGGCTTTGTGTGATCTTTCTCGTAGTCGCTTTTATTATCATCAGCAAGGTTATAGGTGTAATCGAAAATAGCACCCGGGTTTTCGCTGTCTCAAAGGAATCTATGCAAATAATGCAAGACCACGCCATGGACGACCTAGTCAAAGAAAAGGCTGTTCAGGGTTATGCGATAGAGCTGTTTAAACTATTTTTTCTTATAACCTTGGGAAGTGCGGTGGCGTTGGCGGTGCCGTTCGCTGTTGTATATGGTCTCAGCGTGTTGGATATTGTGTCACTGCAGCAAGTGCTTGAACTGAGTTTATCGTGGAAATTCCTTGGCCTGATATTGGCGGCGTCAGTCGTGTACTTTGTATGGAAAAGTCGGAAATTGAAATCGCATTCGTGAAAAAATTCGCATAAAGCCTGTCGTTAGAGTTTGCGTCAATCGCAACCAATATCGTTTTTCTATCAGGAAACAGCCGCGATGTTAGTCTATTTATTACCGCGCATATCATAAGCAGTCCAGCGCGTGTTCTCATCTTTTGCATTAAGTTCACGACCGGCAAGGTCTGTATCCTCGCTTAGCTGAACCTGATAAATCAATGACATTCCCAGTAGGCGTGCCAGTCTTACGGGGATTGCAGGATGCTCGTGGTGGATCATGATGTCGACCTTTCGTTGCTTAAAGGTCTGTGCCACAAATTCAATATTACTGTTGCGGAACTCATTCAGTAACAGCCCGTCTGCGCTGGGCAAGAACATAACCATGATTGGAGTTCCTTCAGATTCGGGCAAACTGAGGAGGTAATCTCGCACAGCGGCGCGCTCTTCGTCAGTAATCCAAGTGTTATCGGTATCAGCTTTAACGTCTTCAAATGCCAGTGCAGCAGGATCACCAATCCGCTCTTCTAGGTAGCCCCAATGCAGCTGTAGTCCAATTAGCAATAGGGTTGCTGTCGCCGCAGCTACCTGCAGCGCTTTAGCCTGGTGCCAGCGTCTGCTTGCCACATCAAGCAGCAGAACAACGCAGAGTATGCTGCTGACCAGCATGGCAGCGGCCTCGAAAACAGCGTATGAAAGCCCAATTGATACTAAGTTCAGTGACAATAGAGAAATGGATATCAATATTAGGAATCGGCTGATATCTGAGCGCAGGAACACAAGTGAAGGCAGCAATACTGCCAGTGAAAAAAGGTTGTGAACCTTCCTCAGTTGCCCTTGAAGCCCGCCGTACAGTGCCCAGAGTTGGTTCTTAGCGTCTGCCTGAAACTGCATGTCGGATAAAAACCCGGGCCAGTGTTGTGAAACGTACCAAGCGTAACTCGACCACGCGACAACTACACAGCCGATATAAAATCTATCCAGTGTTCCCGGTAAAAGTGTTTTATCGCGCCGAAATACATGCCATAGAAAGAGTGCGCCAGCTGGCAGGCAAAAATGCAGGCCATTCGGATGGACCAGTGGTGACAGGGCAATCACGCTAAGCCCGAGGTACCACTTGCCACGGCAAATCAAAAGCACACCTGCGAACACCTGAAACATCATCAGGGCTTCCATACGCGCAAAATTCCCTGCCAGTACCACTCTGCTGCTCAGCAGAAACAGGCCCAATAGCACCAGCAGCCAGGGCGCCGCCCTGTGCTTCATGAAAGCTAGTAATACAGTACCGAACGCCAGCATGACAAAGCCTGCGGACGTCCATCGCGCGAGGGGTAGAGAGAAGCCCGTAAGCTTGAAAATGAAGCCCATTACGATAGCGTAGCCGGGCGGCATCCACATTACATCGCGTTCGACGCTCAATTGCGGAGCAAATAACTGATTGTGTTCCTGCACGGCAATGGCTTGCCATAGGAACGATGACTCATCTGGCCAAGGCACCGGGAAGGTTAAGCTGACGCCACTAATCATCCAGACAAAAACGCTACAAAATACCAAGTATCCGAATATTAGGAGAAATGCACGGGGCTCGACCCGACTAAGAGTGAATCCTGATTGCACGCCTTCTCCTACGTCGTAACTTTGTTTGGTCAGAGAAAAATACCACCATCACACTTCGGTGACTGGTGGGATCTCAGCAACATAATATAGCGCTTGAGCCAAGGCAACGGCCCGAAGTAAGACTGCCTAGAATCACAGCCTAGGCCTGATCCGCCACTGCAAACTTGGGTAGTCTACTCGCAGAATCCCAGCTGGATACAAAAGCATGACAATACTGTGATGTGTTACGCGGTTTCGCGCAATCCAGGCTGCTGAAAGTACCGCTGTGCACAGAATCACAGTATTATTAAGAAGTAAAGTTGTGCTGAGCCAGTTTGCAGATGCGTCTTGCTAAAGATACTGCGACGCTCGCGAGCAAGAGGCTCGATCATTCTGATCACGGAAGAATAAGAAAATAGTGGCGCTGCACCGGCTTTTTCACTAATTGCGTGGGACCAACCTATGGGTAAGGAATTTCAAATTGCAGGTTTCTGAGTGACAAAAGAGGAGAGCAAGTCCAAGAACTATTTTCCAGCTCTTGATGGACTTCGCGGTATCATGGCGATTGGCGTACTTCTTGCTCATGTTCACATGGCTTGGTTTCCGGGCGCGCTAATTATGATGGAGATTTTCTTAGCCATCTCTGGATTTCTGATTACTGGCATAATACTGCGCAGCATCGAGAAGACTGGAAAAATCGATTTCCTTAACTTCTGGAAACGTCGGTTAAAGCGTCTATGGCCAGCGCTGTTAGTAGTGGTGTTATCGACTCTATGTGTAGCCTGGTGGGTACGTGACGTCATTAACTTTCCATGGGCTGTAGAGGATGGTATTGCAAGCATTTTTTATTATTCCAACTTTCCCAAACTATACGATTACAATCTTCCATCCATGTTTGGACAAACGTGGTCCCTTTCTGTCGAAGAGCAATTCTATTTGATCTGGCCAGTTCTCATCTCGATATCATTCGCATTAGGATTTCGTCACTATCAGTTTATGACACTGCTCATAATGGTGGCTTTGGCATCTATGATGTGGAAATATTATCTGATTTATGACGGGGCACCCTGGTCAAGGCTATATTACGCTCCTGAGACTCGCATGGATGCATTTGTCGTTGGCGGTATTTTAGCAGCAAATTTTGACAGGTTACGTGAGCTCGCCCAACGCAAGTATTGGCACATAGCGCTAAATCTTTGTGTACTGGGCCTAATAGCAGTGATTGTCACTGGAAGCCCATATGACATCGAGTATTTCAAGTGGCGACAAACAGCAGCTATATTACTTTCGGGAGCAACTATTCTGCTCCTTACTTCGCACCGCGACGGTTTTTTTAAGCGGTTCTCGTGCTGGTCATGGTTTATGTTTCTCGGGCGGCGATCGTACAGTATCTATCTATGGCACTGGCCGATTATTTGGTTGCTCTTGCAAACGACCGATCTACGTGAGTTGCGATTAGCGCTCGTTGTTATTCCATTGACGCTGATTCTTTCGTCGCTTACCTATAGCTTTGTGGAGATTCGGTATTTGTCTAATACGAGAAAGAAACAGTTTGAGCTGCCGCCGCAGCGCGTCTGATCGCCTGTAGAGACTGTGCTTAGATTAAACAGATGCGCTCCAAGTGGACCCCTTGACACTTCTGATACTTAGACAAAACGTCCTCGAAATAATGTGGCATGTTTCGCAGACTTCTTTCAAGCCGCTGTACTGGCGCGCCAGAGCGGTGGTAGTGTCTCCAAAGAAGTCTGACTTGATTGTCAGGTGGCGCAAAAGTATGCCGATTATCGTTTATGGAGAGTTAACATGAACAGTGTCAGTGACGAGGGCAACAAAACATGCAGAACAGGTGGCGTCTCTGTGCTCGCCTGCCAGGTATTCGTTCCCGGTTGTAACAGCGCCAGACTCGTCCCATGATTCGAGTCTCCGGATTCAACATAGTCGCCGGCGGACACGCACATCCGATTACGGTTCTCACCACAAATCAACTCGAAGAGGTGCTTCCCAACCTCGAGGCGGGTTGGGTCAGCGACCGTCTCGGAATGAAGACCCGCCACGTGGCG
>JBDNIE010000287.1:0-41407 GCA_041688425.1 Halioglobus sp.
CGGATGGCCGCCCCGCGGATGGCCGCCCCGCGGATGGCCGCCCCCGGCGTCCTGCCTCGCACAGTCCCAGCCCTAGGCCACTCAATTTACCGCCCACCTACTATTTTTAGGTTTAAGCAACTATCGTTCGCCTAAGAATTACCGATGGATTTTGGGGCACGCCGAGGCATGCCTCATATACAATACGATGCACAGCATACACATAGCCGCGCATGAAACAGAATCTGACATATATCGTTTGGCCAGCCATCGCCGGGTTGTTAGCAGCCCTGCTGATTCTTGACCGGTGGGTGTTTCCCATTGGCCCCACAGCACAAAAAGCGCAAATGGAGCCGGTCAGCTACGCATCGGCAGTGCGCGAGGCGACCCCTTCCGTCGTCAACATCTACACTGCCAAACTGGTTCTGCAGGGCCGCAGTCCGATATTGGATAATTCCATCATTAGTCGGTTCGCAAATCCTCCGTCTCAACGCCAACGCATTGAGCGCTCCCTCGGCTCAGGCGTGATCATGACACCACAAGGGCACATTCTTACCAACAATCACGTGATTGCCGGAGCCGATGCCATTCAGGTGATGCTGTATGACGGTCGCACGGCGAACGCCAGAGTGGTCGGCACCGATTCAGCCACCGATCTGGCAGTACTCAAAATTGAGCTGCCGGACGTGCAGCCGATCACGCTGGGCAGCTCGGATGCCGCCAGGGTTGGCGATGTGGTCCTTGCAATCGGGAATCCACTAGGCTTTGGACACTCGGTAACACAGGGCATTGTGTCCGCCCTTGGGCGATTTGGTCTGCAGTTAAATACCTATGAAGATTACATCCAGACCGACGCCATCATTCATTTGGGGAATTCTGGTGGCGCCCTGATCGATACCCGTGGGCGCCTGCTAGGCATCAACACCTTGATCTACACCTCAGGGGACCGGGCGCAAAACTCAAGTACCGGAATCGGTATCAGTCTTGCCATACCCGAGAGCCTGGCGGTGTTCGTCATGCAAGATCTCATCAACTATGGCGAAGTGATTCGTGGCTGGCTCGGCGTTAGCGTGGAACCGGTTGGCGGGACACCTATCTCCGGCGGGCGCAACCAGCAGCTTTCTGTGGCGGAAGTTGCGCCGGGCGGCCCAGCGCAGAAAGCGGGCATTCTGGTGGGCGATATCATCACCAGCATTAATGGTGAGCCAGTGAAGGACGGGAGACTGACCATGCATCGGATCGCCATGTTAAGGCCGGGCGAAACAGTGAGCATTGCTCTGCGACGCGAGCAGCAAAGCCTTGAGCTGAGCGCTGTGGTGGGAGCACTAAATCACTCGACGGCGCCAGTAGACATTCGCTAGCAGCCTTCCCCGGAGAGTTGGTCCGTTTGAAAGTGGACTGCTTCTATTGCGTACGAGCCCCGGAGACAGCGTTATGGCAGGACATCGGAGCGTCGGCCGCGCCCAAAACTCTGTCTCTCGTGCTATCTACATGCGACACATCTCAATCCGAGCCACATGGACTACGGCTTGTCAGTCAGACGCATCTCTGCACTGCGCGCATGTGCCGTCAAAGACTCACCTCTGGCAAGCACTGACGCCATCGCACCGAGCTCCTGCACGCCACGCTCACCGCACATGATGAGCGAACTGCGCTTCTGAAAATCGTAGACACCCAGCGGCGAAGAAAAGCGCGCGCTTCTGGATGTCGGCAGAACATGATTAGGGCCAGCGCAGTAGTCTCCAAGTGCCTCAGACGTAAAGGGCCCCATGAAGATAGCCCCGGCATGGCGAACCAGCGGCAGCAGGCTCTCAGGATCAGCCACAGAGAGCTCCAGATGCTCGGGTGCCAAGCCATTACTGATAGCGACAGCTTCGGCAAGATCACGGGTGAGTATGAGAGCACCGCGCGCTTCCAGAGAGGCATTAATGATCTGCGCTCTTTCCATATCTGGCAGCAAACGCTGGATACTCGCCTCCACTGCATCGAGAAACTGTCGGTCAGGAGACAGCAGCAGCGATTGCGCATTCTCATCATGCTCAGCCTGCGAGAACAGGTCCATAGCCACCCAATCGGGATCGGTTGCGCCATCGCATATGATCAGGATTTCAGACGGCCCGGCCACCATATCGATCCCCACCCGGCCAAATACCTGGCGCTTGGCCGTCGCCACATAGATATTGCCGGGGCCAACGATCTTGTCTACTCCGGGCACGGTAGCCGTGCCAAAAGCTAACGCCGCAATGGCCTGAGCACCCCCTATGGTGAACAACCGATCCACGCCGGCAATGCAAGCAGCGGCCAGAACCATATCGTTGAGCTCGCCCCCCGGTGCAGGCACCACCATAATGATCTCTCTCACGGCGGCCACCTTTGCCGGCAGCGCATTCATCAAAACAGATGAGGGATAACTGGCTTTGCCGCCGGGCACATAAATGCCAACGCGATCCAGTGGCGTAATGTGTTGCCCCAAAAGATTTCCAGAGTCATCGTTGTAGCGCCAGCTCTGCTGAACCTGGCGCTCGTGAAAACTCCGTATGCGCCGGGCGGCGTATTCCAGCGCCTCGCGTTGTTCTGCGGGAATACGCTCAAGAGCATTGTGCTGTCGCCCGCTGGACACCTCCAGGTCGGCCACAGAACTCACCGACAGTTGATCAAATCGCGCCGTGTACTCCAGCAGCGCCGCATCACCGCGCTTGCCAACATCGGCAATAATTGCAGCGACGACCTGACTCACCGCCAAGTCAGACTCATCTTCCCACGCTGTTAACTGCGCCAGTGACGCTTCAAAATCAGCGCTGCTGGTATCAAGCCGCCGCATCCTCTACCTCCTGCACCACAGCTGTCAGGTCTTCGATAATCTTTGTGATGGCAGCATGGCGGGAGCGCATGGCCGCTTTGTTGACTACCAGGCGAGAGCTGATCGCAGCGATTTCCTCCAGCGGCTCCATGCCATTCGCTCTCAGCGTATTCCCCGTATCGACGATATCCACAATCATATCGGCCAGATTCATAATCGGCGCAAGCTCCAGGGCACCATAGAGCTTGATAAAATCGGCTTGAACACCCTGCTGAGCAAAATAACTCCGTGTGATATTGATGAACTTTGTCGCCACCCGAATGCGTGCACCCTCGCTTTGCCAACCCACTCTCGCCGCCGTCATCAGGCGGCAGCGTGCAATACCCAGGTCCAGTGGCTCGTAAAGACCTTCGGCACCCTGCTCCATCAGAATGTCCTTGCCAACCACCCCCATGTCTGCCGCACCGTAACGCACATAGGTAGGCACGTCCGTGCCGCGCAGCACGACCAATTGCAGTTGAGGTTGGTTAGTTTCAAATACCAGTTTGCGACTACTGCTGATGTCTTCCAGGGACTCAATACCCGCACGCGCAAGCAGTGGTAAAGTCTCAGTCAGGATACGCCCCTTGGTCAGGGCAATTGTCAGTTTGTCGTTCATAGTGCGACCTTAATGCAACCTTGATGCAACCCTAGTACACCCTAGTACAACCCCTGCGGCGGAGTCCGTAAGGACGGCGCGCTGCGAAGTTCGTTGTCGATTATCGGGCATTTCAAACCGCGCTTGTTGCACAGCGGGCTTCAGCTCTGGGCGCGCGCCTGCCATTCTGTCGGCGTAAACGTGCGGATATTGACGGCGTGAATGCTGCCGTCAGCAATATTGGCGGTCAATGCGGCATAGACCAACTGCTGCTTTTTCACCGGCCGTAAACCGTCAAAAACCTCTCCGACCGCTGCAATGTCGTAACGACTTCCCTCGCCCTGAACATGAAACTCACAATCGGGCATGTGGTCTTGTAACAGCACCTTGACTGAGGCTGCATCCATTTTCTAACTCCCCGAGTAAACAGTGCGGGCCAAAGTACTTAAAGCGTCCCGAGCACAAGTAAATTTCGCTTAAGCTTTCCATATCACTCGCGAAAGCGCAGCATTTTATGAGAAAAACCAGCGAATAGCGACCTTCGCCGTCCCGCGGTATTACTTCTCCACGTCCACGACTACCGTTGTCCAGCCAGAAATTACGGCGTCCAGATTCCCGTCTTCTTCTCTGGCCGATGCCAGAAATTGGTCGCGGTAGACTTCACCAAGATTGACGCTTTCGATAATGACGTTGTTCAGTTTCCATTCACCCGACTTCTCCAACCCCATCTGGTACATCACGACATACGGGTCGCGCCTGTCTGCGTAGATCAACTGGCGCAGAGACAAGGTTGAGGCCTCGGCATCAACAGGTTCCCCATCATTGGGGGGGGCTAGTTCGATCCGGGAACCTCCGAAAGCCAGCAAACCCTTGCTATAGGTACGGATAAGCGAGGAACGCATCACATTCGTGAACTGGTCAAGCTGGTCTCTTAGTTGCTCCCTGCCGGCCTCGTCGAGACTGCGGTAACGGTCAGAACTGGCATACGGACCCATCACCTTGCGAGCAAAGCCACGATAGTCGATCAACGGATCAAGCAAATCCTGAACCTGACGGTAATAGCGTTCGGGGTCGGCGTCGACATAGATATCAGCTGCTGCCACCACCTCCATTACCTGCGTGGTAGTAGTCTCCACGAGGACACCGGCAGGATGGCTCTGAGCGCTGGCCTGCGTACTGAACAAGGTCACCAACAACCATAACCCTGCTGCCACTAAACTATTTCTATAAATCAACATTCCTGCGCTCCATTACTCAATTTGTTGCCCCTCTGAACCACATTGACCTGTATACTCCGGCGCTTCATTCAACGGATTCTGACCAATACGTCACCCCATGTTGTTCCCTTCTTACGACATCGACTTCCATCTCATGGTTCCCCTGCTTCAGGCGGCGCACACTTTAACAGGAAATTCGCTCATATGCTGTTAGCGGCGGCGGCGATTCTTGTTGGTTTTATCATCCTCATATGGAGTGCTGACCTGTTTGTGTCCGGGGCGGCGTCAATCGCAAAAAATATGGGTATGTCCCCCATTATAATCGGGCTCACCATAGTCTCTATCGGCACTTCCGCACCGGAAATCCTGGTATCGATCACTGCCTCGCTCTCAGGCGCTGGTGAGTTGGCCATCGGCAACGCCATCGGCTCCAATATTGCCAATATTGCACTCGTACTCGGTATCACCGTGCTGGTCGCTCCGCTGATGGTGCAGGAACGATGCATGAAAGCAGAGATCTTACTGCTGGTCGTAGCAACCCTCGCGGTCGGCGTACTTATTCTGGATCATGAGCTGTCGCCCCTGGACGGCTGGCTAATGATCGCCCTTCTCGCGTTGATTGTGGCACAACTGGTGATGCAGCAGTTCAAGGACCAGGATCTGCTGCACCAGGCGGGAGATGAGCCAGAAAAGCTGCTGGCGCCAACCAGAGCCGGGCTCTGCTTCCTCTTCGGTCTGGCCCTGCTGATTGCCAGCTCCAATTTGCTGGTTTGGGGCGCAGTGCACACTGCGCAGGAACTGGGCGTATCGGAACTGGTCATCGGGCTGACAATAGTCGCTGTGGGTACCAGCCTCCCCGAACTCGCGGCCACCATTGCCAGCGCGGTGCGCGGGCACACAGAGATTGCACTGGGCAACATCATCGGCTCCAACCTGTTCAACTTGCTTGCGGTCATGGCAATTCCCGGCATCGTAGCGACCCGAACATTGGAGCCTGCTGTGATTTCTCGGGACTATATGACAATGGCAGCGCTGACCGTGTTTCTGGCTCTCGCTATCTACTTCAGCCGCTGGCGAAGCAAGTCTTCGCCCGGTCACGCCTATCTCGGACGCATACTTGGAACAGTGTTAGTGTGTTCCTATGCGCTGTATTATTATGCGCTGCACGAGACAATAGTGGGCTAGGGACCATCTTATGCGGGAGCAAAGCTCCATCAGCTACATTACCTCTGCACGGCGCACCATACGCATGGAGGCGGCAGCAGTGGCTGCGCTAGAAGAGCGTATTGGAGCGGACTTTAACCGCGCCTGCGAGTTGCTTCTGCGCGTGCGCGGGCGCATCGTCGTTACAGGCATGGGTAAGTCGGGTCATATCGCGAAAAAGATTGCGGCCACCCTGGCCAGCACCGGATCACCCGCTTTTTTTGTCCATCCCGGCGAAGCCAGTCATGGTGACATGGGCATGATCACCGGCCAGGACGCGGTGATAGCACTATCCAATAGTGGCGCAGTTGCGGAAATCCTGACACTGCTGCCGCTGCTAAAGCGTCTGGGAATTCCTCTGATCAGCATGACAGGTAACGCGCTCTCCACGCTCGGCCAATCATCAGATGTGCATCTGGATACCGGCGTGGAAACCGAAGCGTGTCCACTCGACTTAGCCCCGACATCGAGCACTACAACGGCGCTGGTCATGGGAGATGCACTGGCTATAGCATTGCTGGAAGCCCGCGGCTTTACGGCTGACGATTTCGCCTTTTCACATCCGGGCGGCACCCTCGGCAGACAACTCTTGATTAAGGTCCAGGATGTCATGAAGTCCGGCGACGATATTCCTGTTGTAACAGAGGACATCAAGCTTTCCGTGGCGCTGCTGGAAATCAGCCGCAAAGGTATGGGCATGACCACAGTGGTCGACAAGGAAGGCCGACTGGCCGGCGTGTTTACTGATGGCGACTTGAGGCGTGCACTGGATACTCGCATCGACATCAATATGTCATCAATCGGCGACCTGATGAGCAAAGGTGCCAAAACCATCGAACCTGATATGCTGGCTGCAGCTGCGATGCGCATTATGGAGGAAAACGAAATCAGCTCACTGGTGGTGCTGGAGAAAAACGGCATGCTGTCCGGGGTACTCCATCTGAAAGACCTGCTGCATGCAGGCATAGCGTGACAAGGGGACGTTATTTGATGCCAGCCGTCGACCAACATATATTAATCCATCGACTGTTCTCAGCCTGTATAAGGTGCTCGCTAATCCAATTACTGCCAAAATCATCTGTGGAGTTCAGTTATGCTAATTTGCAACTCTGAATCAACCGTCAGGCTCATGAACTGCTGCTGTGCCGGACTACTGGCACTAATGCTGGCCTTGTCGGCCAGCTTTACACAAGCGCTTCCGGAAGACCGCGAGCAGCCCATGCGTATTACCGCCGATAAAGCCGAGCGCGACGACATCAATGGTGTCACCATCTACCGCGGCGACGTTATCTTGATCCAAGGCACTTTGCGGCTCGAATCAGATAAACTCACTATTCATCATACGGAAGAAGAGCCCAGCGAAATAATTGCGGAAGGCAATCCTGCCAAAATGGAAACGCGCCCCCAATTGGACAAAGCGATCGTCTATGCGCGAGGACAAGTCATCACTTACTACAAACAGGAAGAGCGTGTTCACGTCAGGACAGAGGGTTTTGTGGAGCAGGATGGTACAATCGTAACTGGCGACTCCATTGATTATTTTATTGAAAAACAGTTGGTCAAGGCGAAGGCTGATCCAACGCGTGATGGTGACAGAGTGATTGTGGTGTTACCACCCAGTGCACCGAAGAAGGACGACAGTGGCGCAGCTCAGAGCGAATAACCTGGCCAAGGCCTATCGTGGACGTGAAGTCATACATGACGTTTCGGTGGAGATCGACAGCGGCCAGATTGTGGGCTTGCTGGGCCCCAATGGCGCGGGCAAAACCACTTGCTTCTATATGATCATTGGCATTATCCCGGCCGACCGCGGCGTCATCACGGTCAACGGTGACGATATTACTGCTCTCACGATGCACCAGCGCGCGCGTCGCGGTGTTGGTTACCTACCTCAGGAAGCCTCGATATTTCGCAAGTTGACCGTCGGCGACAACATCATGGCCATATTGGAAACGCGAGCCGACCTGAATAAAAAGCAGCGGCTGGCGCGCAGAGACGAGTTGCTTGAAGAGTTCAATGTGCAGCACCTGCGAGAAAGCCTAGGCCAATCGCTGTCGGGCGGCGAGAGACGTCGTGTAGAAATCGCCCGCGCGCTGGCGACCGAGCCCAAATTTATTATGCTGGATGAACCGTTTGCAGGTGTGGACCCAATCTCTGTGGCCGACATTAAGCAAATTATCGTACACCTACGCGACCGGGGTATTGGCGTTCTGATCACCGATCACAATGTGCGCGACACTCTGGACATCTGTGAAAAGGCTTACATAGTAGGCGAGGGGCGCATCATTGCCTCGGGGACAACCGAGGAAGTATTGAGCAACATTCACGTGCGCCAAGTATACCTGGGAGAGCAGTTTCGCATGTAGTTCCAGCAACTGCAGCGCACTCAGCGGCGAGAGACCCCGGATGCAGCCGGTTTGCTGGCGACCCCCCTGTGCTTGCACCTTTACGACCACCTCACATTTCCTAGCAATTTTCACGCCAAGCTGTTGCTTCCCGCCATTAGCGAGGGATACACTGCAACGGAAACACGCCATTACAGGGGCCGCTACAAGCGCCAGATTAAGGAGTCAACAGGCCTGCAGATGAAGCAATCACTCCAGCTCAAACTGGGTCAACAGCTGACAATGACACCTCAGCTGCAGCAGGCTATACGGTTATTGCAGCTGTCCACCCTTGACCTCCAACAGGAAATCCAGCTGGCGCTGGACAGTAACCCGCTACTGGAGATGTCCGAGGACGATTTATACCCGTCAGAAAATGACGACACCGTCGACTTTAGTGCTGCTGAGGGAACTGAGTCCGCAAAAAACTCGAAAGAGGAGACGCTCTCTAGGCTGGAGCGCGACGACTGGGACTCACCGGAGTGGGATGGCGTAACCAGCCTGCCCGACGACTTGCCAGTAGACGTGCAATGGGACGACCTGCTGCCATCAGCCTCTGCGCCTGCCCCGCAGGGTGACGACACCATTGAGGCTGATGTAGGCAGCCAGAATTCCACTAGCGAGTCCCTGCGCGCACAACTCCTCTGGCAGCTCGGGCTCACACGACTTTCCGATACCGACCGCCTCATAGCACTGTCCATCATCGATGCCACGGATGCCAATGGTCGTCTTCTCAGTAGCCTGGAGGAGCTCTTCGAATCTTTGTCGCAGGACCTGGACATCGAGCTCGACGAGGTCGTGGCCGTATTACACCGCCTGCAGCAATTCGAACCCGCTGGCGTCTGCGCGCGCGACCTGCAGGAATGCCTGCTGATCCAGTTGAATTGCCTGCCCGCTAACACGCCGTGGCTAGAGCAAGCCAAGCTAATCATCGGGCGCTACCTTAATCTACTGGCCGGCAGCGACTACGGACAGATCTTGCGACGTGCCCGACTCAAGGAGTCTGAGCTGAAACAGGTATTGACCCTGATCAAGTCGCTGGACCCCAATCCAGGCTTCACAGCAGTACCTGAAGACGTCGAGTACATAGTGCCGGACGTCTTCGTCACCAAGAAGAATGGTCGCTGGCTGGTAGAGCTCAATCCGGATATCGCCCCCAAACTGCGTATCAATACCGGCTATGCGAGTTTGATCAAGCGCGCCGACAACAGCGCCGATAACAACTACTTACGCGATAACCTGCAAGAGGCACGCTGGTTTCTGAAAAGCCTGCACAGCCGCAATGAGACCCTGATGAAAGTGGCCAGCAGAATTGTGGAGCACCAACGAAATTTTCTTGAATACGGCACTGAGGCTATGAAGCCACTGGTACTGCACGAAATTGCCGAGGCGGTTGAAATGCATGAATCCACAATCTCTCGCGCCACCACCAACAAATATATGCACACGCCTCGTGGAATCTTTGAATTGAAGTACTTTTTCTCCAGCCATGTGGCAACATCCGCTGGCGGAGAGTGTTCATCCACGGCCATTCGAGCTATCGTCAAAAAAATGGTCGCGGCGGAGAATCCGCGCAAGCCGCTCAGTGACAACAAGATTGCTTTACTGTTGAAAGACCAGGGCATCGAGATCGCAAGGCGCACCATCGCAAAATACCGCGATGTCCTTTTTATTCCACCCTCCAATGAACGCAAGCGGTTGGTCTAAAATCAGGAAAGAAAACACCGAAGACGCCGGTGTCAGGCAATATCTGTCTCAACCTAGAAAAAGGAGCGAAGTATGCAACTCACCATCACTGGTCACCACCTTGAGATCACCACACCACTGAAGGAGTACGTAGAGAATAAGCTGGAACGCTTGCAGCGCCATTTTGACCAGATTACCGCCACTCAGGTCATCCTTGCCGTAGAGAAACAGGTGCAGCGCGCCGAGGCAACCGTGCACGTTGCCGGCGGCGATCTATTTGCGCATGCTGAATCGGAGGATATGTACGCTGCAATAGACGCATTGGCCGATAAACTGGATCGGCAGCTGATTAAACACAAGCAAAAGCACCGGGGGCACTAGAGTCACTATAATGAATGCCCTCAGCCAAATACTAACACCGGCACGAACCGTCTCTTGTGCTCCCCGCCTCAGCAAAAAACGGTTGCTAGAAACCATTGCGACTATCGTCTGTGAAGATCAGTTAACACTGCCGTACGACGAGGTTCTTGACCAGTTAATCGCCCGCGAAAAACTCGGTAGTACCGGCCTTGGAGAAGGCATCGCCATCCCTCACTGCCGTGTCGGCCAATGTGCCGAACCTCTGGGTACGCTGATCACGCTGGAAGAGCCTATCGCTTTTGACGCCCCTGACGATAAACCGGTTGACCTGTTATTCGTGTTACTGGTGCCAAAGGAAGCACATCAGCAACATCTCGATATACTGGCAAATGTCGCGCGGCTGTTCAGTCAGGCAGACTTCTGTAAACGTTTGCGCACAGCCAGAAATGACCTTGAACTTTATGATATTGCATGCAACACAGCAGACTGACGCAGGAGACATAGAGTGCGGTTAATCGTCATCAGTGGCCGCTCCGGCTCGGGCAAGAGTACCGCACTGCATCAGCTCGAAGACGAGGGCTTTTACTGCATCGATAACCTGCCCATATCGTTGTTGCCTGCGCTGATGGAGAAGGTCAGCGATCAGGAATTTAAGCTATTCCGTGGCACAGCCGTATGCATCGATGCGCGCAATGCATGGAAGGATTTGGAAAACTTTCGCGACATCCTGGAGTTACTGCCATCATCAGTAGACACACAGGTTCTGTATCTGGACGCACAGGTCAATATACTGCTGCAACGTTTTGGGGAAACACGGCGGCGGCACCCCCTCAGCACAGAGTCCACCCCGCTGGCAGAAGCCATCGACAAAGAGCGCGCCCTGCTGGAACCTATTGCCAGCAGCGCGACTCTGATACTGGATACCAGCCGGATGACGGTGTACGAACTTCGAGACACCATCAAGCAGCGCCTGCTGGGAATAACGGCGGGTACCATGTCGATATTGATTCAATCGTTTGGGTTCAAGCGCGGCATACCCGCTGACGCGGACCTTGTGTTCGACGTAAGGATGCTGCCGAATCCTCATTGGGTGAAGGAATTGCGCCTGAAGACCGGACTTGACGATGAGGTGCGTGAATTCCTGACAAATCAGCCCATGACGAGCGAGCTCTACGATGACCTCTGCCACTATTTGGATAGCTGGTTACCACGGTATCGCGACGGCAATCGTAGCTATATGAATATCTGTCTGGGTTGTACCGGAGGCCAACATCGGTCAGTATATTTGGCGAATCGACTTTTCCAGCATTACCGCGAACAGTTTCCGGCCATGCACATAAGACATAGAGAACTCCAATAAATAGGTCTGCGTGTGATTCGTACACAACTCGTCATCAGCAACAAGCTCGGTTTGCACGCTCGCGCGGCAGCAAAATTCGTTGCCTGCACGACGTCTTTCTCCAGCCGTATTCACACCGGTAAAAATGGCCAATTGGTTGATGGCAAGAGCATTATGTCTGTAATGATGCTGGCAGCCGGCAAGGGCACTGTACTGGACCTCGAAATCGAAGGCCGCGATGAGCAGGACGCCTTTACTGCGCTGCAGTCGCTGCTGGAGAATCGTTTCGATGAACCCGAGTAAAATCGCCAATCCGTAACTAATCACGTTGTTGCTCTAATAGAATAGCCGGATAATCCGCCGGTCAGGCAACCTGCCCTGAGAGTGTTATCCGGGGATTGACATGGCTCAAAATCAAAAAGTATCCCAGCAAACTCTCGACAGCTTCTCCACGGCATTGAACAGCGGCACCTTTGTCGACGCCGGCCGCATGTTGAATGGACTGTCACCCGCTGACGTCGCGCACCTGATCGAATCCTCTCCGCCAAGGTACCGGCATATCCTCTGGCAAATGGTCGACGACGAGCGCGGGGGGGAGGTCCTTGGCGAACTGGGCGACGACCTGCAGGCCCAATTTCTCGGCGCCATGAACCCGACAGAAGTCGCTCATCTCACGGAGAACCTGGAAGATGACGATATTGCTGACATCTTGCAGCAGTTGCCCGGCCGAGTCGTGCAGGAAGTACTCAAAGTCATGGACCAGCAGGACCGGGCGCGCCTGGAGCAGGTCATGCAGTACCCGGAGGATGTCGCCGGCGGACTAATGAATACCGACACGATTACCATTCGTGCCGCATTGACCCTGGACGTTGTCTTGCGCTATTTGCGACGTCACAGCGAAATCCCGAAGATGACTGACAACCTGATCGTAGTAAATCGTTCAGACCAGTACATCGGACTACTACCGCTGCGCACCTTACTGGTCTCAGACCCTGGCACCTCAGTACGGGAAATGATGGTCACAGACATTGAACCCATCGACGTCAACACCTCCGACACTGACGTTGCACGATTGTTCGAGCGCAACGACTGGGTCTCCGCACCCGTGGTTGACCAATCGGGAAAACTACTGGGTCGCATCACCATCGACGATGTGGTTGATGTCATCCGCGAGGACGCCGACCGCTCCCTCATGTCTATGGCTGGCCTGGATGAAGATGCAGACACCTTCGCCCCCTTTACGCGTGCGGCTCCGCGCCGTGCTATCTGGCTGGGCATAAACCTGATTACCGCTTTTATCGCCTCCTCGATGATCAACCTCTTTCAGGACACCATCGAAAAAGTAGTCGCGCTAGCCGTGCTGATGCCGATTGTCGCGTCTATGGGCGGCATCGCCGGGACCCAGACACTGACGCTGGTAACGCGCGGAATCGCCTTGGGACAAGTAGGCAAGGCGAACCAGGCTTGGCTGATGAACCGGGAGCTGATGATCGGGCTGGTCAACGGCATACTTTGGGCTGCAGTAGTAGCAGTGGCAGCATCAACCTGGTTTGACGACTGGAGCTTAGGCATTATTATCGCCGCCGCGATGGTGATTAATCTGGTAACAGCTGCTCTGATGGGGGTATTACTGCCTCTTTTTATGACACGGATAAAGATAGACCCTGCACTGGCTGGTGGCGTAGCACTGACAACAGTGACTGACGTCGTGGGCTTTGTCTCCTTCCTCGGACTAGCGACACTATTCTATGCCTGAATCCCCTAAAAATGATGACCTGGAACCTGATGAGGGTCCCAGCAAAAGCGCGCGTAAACGTCACATGCATAGCTTGCAAGCCATGGGCGAGGCACTCGTTGCACTCAATGAGAAACAACTCGCACAGATGCCCATCGACGATGACAGGCTGCTCTCTGCGATCCGGGAGTGCCGGCAGATGCGCAGCAAAAACGCCCGCAAACGCCATGTGCAATTTATTGGCAAGCTGATGCGCTCTATAGACCCCGCGCCTGTTGAACAGGCCCTGCAAACACTGCATACCGCGCGCCAACAAGACGCCGCCGGCTTCCATCAGCTGGAACAGTTGCGCGCCGACATACTGGCCGCAGGACCGGCAGGTATCGAGCTTGCCATAAACCACTTTCCCGATGCTGACAGACAACACGTGCGCCAACTGGTACTGCAGCACCAGCGAGAGATCGACAACCACAAACCACCAGCTGCCAGCCGCAAGCTGTTCCGATACCTCAAAGACCTGCAGGAGTCTCAGGGCGCGGCTGACTGAATCGCCGGAGCCAGTGCTTCCGGGGCTTGCGGTGTATTATCAAAAATGCGGTCAAAATTAATATCGGGATCATTCCAGGAACCATCAATCGTATAGACCACACTTGAGAGACGATTCATCTGCTTATTAAAGACCTGACTCACCACATAGACTCCGGCGGCTACTGGCAAACTGGCCGCCAGCGCGGCAATCCACGGCAAATTGTTCACCACTGGCAAAGTCACCACCAGCTCGCCCTCAAGGCTTTTATTCTGCAAGTTGGAGACGCCACCGAACTGGAAGCTCGCCCCCCCCTGCACATCCATATGCGGCACTTTGAGTATTCCGTCACCGACGTGGATTTCGCCCTGCACACTGTCGAAAGGAATACCTGATTCAAACATCTTGGCGAAACTGAGGCGCTGTACGATATCAGCGAGGTTAAGTATGCTGACAACGCGCAAGGCTCCCGTCGCGCCCGCTGGCGCTTCCAGAAAACTTCCCTGGTCTATATTTACCTGCATCGAGCCCTGCGCCTTGCCCAGTGAAAAATCCTGTGGCGCGTCTGGCCAGCGCATCTCAAGCTCGAAACCACCCTCGACAGATTCCACGATACGCTGGTAATCAAAGTACTCCAGCGTCTGGCCCAGATCATCAAAGTCAAAGTTGACCAGTAGCTGCGTAAAGGCCGCGGGACCTCGGTGCCATTGCAGTTGCGCAGGCGGTTCCGAGCGCACCCGAAGGTTGGCAAGCTCGCCGGAGATGTTGTCCACGGTCACTACGCTGCCCTCGCTATTCAACACAAACTGCAGCTCGCCCA
Organism: Halioglobus sp.; assembly: GCA_041688425.1. Taxonomy (GTDB): domain Bacteria; phylum Pseudomonadota; class Gammaproteobacteria; order Pseudomonadales; family Halieaceae; genus Marimicrobium. The sequence continues at coordinate 14,687 of JBDNIE010000287.1, forward strand.
GGCGACGCTCAGATTGGTAGAGGTTGCGCAGGTCGACAAGCAGCGGCGGCAGATCGCTCAAAGGCGTATCGAGATCGCCGTCAGCGTGTTCACGGCCTCCCCCTAAATCGGGCAAGCGATCAAGATCGAGATGCTCTATGCTGAGCCGCACCGCTTGATCATCGCCGTCGCGCGACGCGTCTGCGCGTAACCAATCCGTCGCCAGCGACAAATTCCATTGCGCCCGGTCCAGACCAAGGTCAAGCACGACATCGTGCAGTTCCTGATCAAATATCACCAGGGTATCGGCACGCAGCTCATCGACAGCAACTTTGAGCGGTAACGGCCCATCGGTCTGCAACCCGATAGCATCGACGGTCGATGATGCTACTGTTACCTGCGTTGTAGACGGTTCCGTGGATGCCGGCGTAGCCGACACACCAGACTGAGCCGCTGCCGTCGAGCGCCCTATCAGCGCGAGCCATTCATCTGCCTGAATCAGCGGTGCGTGCCCAATCACCCGAAACACACCCTCTTCGACAGGCGGCGCAATGTCATTAATGCCCAGCGTACCGCCATTGACCGCGCCCGCCTCGGCGTTCAGGCGCAGATCGAGTTGTTCACCGAGTTGCAGGGATAACGGTATCACCCCTTGCGACAGCGGCATTTCAAGACTCAGCTGTTGCGGATCATCTGCCCGTTTGTGCCAGGGCTGTGGGAGGTCGAGGCTAATGCCCAGCAAGTCACTGCTCACTGTCAGCAGGGGGGATTCACGCGGCACGAGTCGGATGTTCAGTTCTGCCGTCGCTGCGCCACTGGCAAATGCCAGCGCGTCGAGTTGCAGCCACCGACGCACATCCGCTATATCGAGCTCCCCCGCCAGCTCAATGTCCAGCACCGTGGTCGCCGGCGCATAACGCGCGGTTTTTTCATCATGATGCTGGACCAGGTTGGCCGTAACCCTATTTCCCCAGAGTGTTCCCATCAAGCCGTTTGAGCTGAATCCGGTTTGGGTACTGTAAACGAACTCGCCATTCACCGACTTCAGGCCCAAATTCCCTGGCATGACCTGTAACTGCACATCTGCCCACTGGGTGACAACGTCAACGCGCGGTGCAGCTGAACTATCGCTGAGGTCCATGTGCAGCTGCAACCGGGCATCCAGATCACCGGTGGCCTTCCAGGCTGCAAAGGTAGGCCCGACTACGTCCGCCAGCGGCGATTCATTCAGCACCTTTAACCCATCGGTGACCGGACCTCGCAGGCTGCCGCGCACGTCAAGCATAATGTGTCCTGCCGGACTCAAACGAGTTTCCACCGACAATTGGTCGACACTGGATTCGAACAGACTGGCGTGATCCGCCCACACACTGACATTGCTATCGTCGATCAGTACGACACCCTGCTTCACCAGTACCGGGGGCCACTGCGGGTGGTAGGTCAGGTGGGTGTCCGCAACATTGAACGCCAGCTGAACTGTTCTCAGTGGCGACGCACCAGGCCTGAGACTGCCGCGCCAAAGAAAAGCACCTTGCTCGATGTAGCCGTCACCGATGCTGTCGGCCAGCCAGATCAAAAGCCCCGGATCGAGGATGTAGGGCACGTACTTTACGCGATGCACAGCGCGGGTATCGCGCAGGCCTACCAGTAGATCCATCTCAATGCCAATGTCATCCGCTTGCCGCGGGATATTGAGGCCGAACAATACTTTGGCCTCGCCCTCCTGACCCTGCGTCGTCAGTAAGCCACTGGACAACGTAACTCTCTGGGCATCCCAGGACAGGCGCAGAGTACCGAACAGGTCCTCGAAGTACAGGGGCTCGTGATAGATGGCCGGGAAATCAAGACTGATGGACTGACTATCGAGTATGACGAACCCGCCCCCCGGCGCCAGCTGCGTATACCCGGTGGCAGCGGTGATGCCAGGAGCCCCAACCACAGAATTCACCGCAACGTCCTGAAAGTTCGCTTCAAACTGCCAGTTGTCGGCGGGCTTGGAGATGTCATCAACGCTGAACTGCAGAGCCTGCAGCTGGCCTCTTGGATGTAATGCAGTAAATACCTCGCGCAGTGCGTCTGGCACGGCAGGCTGGTTTGCGATGATACCGTTCAGGGGATTAAGCGAAATCTCAGCGGTTCGCACTTGTAATGCGTCACCCCGGCTCTCCACCTGCAGCCTCGGCAGGCTCCAGACCTCTGCGCCATTCTCTACCTCAATATCTGAAAAATACGCTACCCAGCGATCGTCGCGCTCAAGAAGACGGGCGTTCAGAGCAACACGCTGCAACGATATTTGCCAGGAGTCATCCTCGGCCGCGATCAGCAGATCGCGGCTCTCGAACTGAGCGGCCAATGACGACTTACCCTTGTCCCAGTTAGACCACAGTTGCAGTTCGACGGCGCCATTAGCCCAGGCTGGCAGTGTTCCAACGGCAAACATGTCGTTCATTGCACCGAGGTCAGTTGACTGCATAGCCAGATAAACCCGCCCGGAAAACGCCTGCAGGTTAAAGGGGTCTCCGAGACCCTGCGCCTGAATGGAAAACCTCGAGCCAACAGAAGAGACCAGTGTCGCCTGCACGCCGCGCTCACTGCCCTCTCGCACGAGCTGCAGATCAAGCGACAGATCGCGCACTTCACCGCCGGGCAAAGTGAGAAGCAGCCGATTATTGCGCAGCGTAATACGTTCAACGTTGAGCAGGAACTCGCGCAAAGGTTCCGCAGTCTGGCCCGCTTCGGCGTTAAATCCTGTCAGCTCGAATCCACCCTCAGGCGACAACTTTCCCCGCAGTGTAAGACCGTCGAGTACCAGTCGGGTCATCTGCAGGGAGCGCGTACGAAGACTGCTCACCACATCCACGCCAAACTTTCCCTGAGACAGCTCCAGAGGCGGACTCCCACTGCCGGGGATAATGATGCGCAAACCTTTCAGGACAACGTCTGGTGCAAAGGACCGCCACTCACCACTCACCTGCTCAGCGTCTATGGAAAACGGCAACCGCGCATTCAATGCATGCAGTATTTCTGCACGGTAGCTGAAAAGATTTGCGGTGAGCAGACGTCCTGCGCTGACATAGATTGCCAACAGCACGATAAGGATGACGAGGCCCGACCAGAGGTGGCTACCAAGTCTATTGAAAAAAGGATTTTCCAAGTATCAATTCCGAACGTCGATTCCAAGGCTACTGCGTCTTCAAAGCAGTATGATGTCAAACTGCTCCTGGGTATAACCTGGCTCTGCGCGCAGGCTGATCGCCTTACCCACAAATTTTTCCAGATCGGCCAGATGCGCCGATTCCTCATCCAGCAGTCGATCGAAAACGGCCTGCGATGCCAGCACCATCAACGTATCGTTTTCATACGCTCTGGCGTCGCGCATTATCTCGCGAAAAATTTCATAGCAAACAGTTTCGGGAGTCTTCACTATGCCCCGTCCCCGGCAAACAGAGCAGCCTTCACAGAGCATCTGGGCAAGACTTTGCCGGGTGCGCTTGCGCGTCATTTCTACCAGGCCCAGATCGGAGACTCCGGTAATTTGGTTACGGGCCGGATCGCGTTGCATTTGTTTTTGCAAGGTGCGGTGCACTTGATCGCGATGTTCAGCATCTTTCATGTCGATAAAATCGATAATGATTATTCCCCCCAGATTACGCAATCGCAACTGCCTCGCCAGCGCAGTAGCAGCCTCCAGATTCGTCTTCAGTATGGTCTCAGCCTGGTTGCGCCGGCCGACGAAGGAACCGGTGTTGACGTCAACGGTGGTCATGGCCTCGGTTTGATCAATGATGAGATAGCCCCCGGACTTGAGCTCCACTCGCGAATCGAGTGCTCGTTGAATCTCATCCTCCACCGCATGCAGCTCAAACAGCGGACGCTCCCCACTGTAAAGCTCAAGCAGCGTGGCCAACTCGGGCACATAAGCGTCGCAGAATTTCTGCAGCGCTACGAAGCACTCGCGGCTGTCGATGAGAACACGATCCACCGAAGCGCTGACCATATCCCGTACGATGCGCAGATGCAGCGGCAAATCTTCATAGAGTAGCTCGGCACCCGTAGCGGCGCGGGCCCTTTTCGATACCGTCGGCCATAAGCGCAAAAGAAAGCGAAGATCTGCAGCAATCTCCGCCTGACCCATGCCGTCCGCGGCAGTGCGCAAAATAAACCCGCTGAACTCCTGCACATTCTCTGCTGCCAGCGCCTGTGCCAGCACCTGTTGTAAGCGTGTGCGCTCCAGTGGATCTGCAATCAATTGTGAGACACCGATGTGATCAGTGTGCGGCAACATGACAAGATAGCGTGTCGATATCGACAGTTCGGTAGTCACACGGGCACCCTTTGAGCCGAGCGGGTCCTTGACAACCTGCACAACCACTTTTTTGCCCTGGTAAAAATGATCCGCAATGGTCTTCGATGCACCATCGGTGTCCGGGACAGGGAGAAATGCCGTGCGCTCTGCACCGATGTCTATAAAAGCCGCCTGCATACCCGGCAACACCCGCACCACTTTCCCGGCGTAGATGTTGCCGACAAGACCGCGTTTGACGATCCGCTCGATGTGAATATCCTGGATGGCCCCGTTGTCCACGAGGGCCACCCGCGTCTCCATCGGCGTAACATTAATCAGGATTTCTTCACTCATCCGGTCGATGCCGCGGGTGTCAGTGTGGTCGCAACACCGTGGGCGCCCAATAGCTGCCATGTTTCCGACAGAGGTAGCCCGACAACATTCGAATAGCTGCCCCTGATCGAACGCACGAAAGCACCGCCCAAGCCCTGTATGCCATAAGCACCCGCCTTGTCCCAAGGCTCCCCGGTAGCCAAATAGGCGCGGCATACTGCCTCACTCAAGGTGGCGAACTCGACTTCTGTCTCCACCACCTCACACTGCATGCCCTCCCCGCTCAACAAGCACACCGCCGTCAACACGGTATGCTTGCGTCCGCTGAGGCGCGACAGAGTCGCCATGGCCTGCTCCTCATCTTGCGGCTTGCCCAGCACACTGCCATCGAGTACCACCGTGGTATCGGCGGCCAGTACGACATAGACTGGCGGCGGGAAACGCAATCCGACAGCGCGCGCCTTATCCTGTGCTATTCGCTGCACATAGTCGGGTGGGGACTCATCCATGTGTTGGGCTTCATCGATATGGGCAGGCTCACGGGTATAGCGGGCGCCCAACTGGTCCAGCAACGCCGCGCGGCGAGGTGAGGCCGAGGCGAGTATCAAACGCGTGCGGCTCATCTCAGCTAACCTGATAGCGGCGGCGCACGCCGCGCAGACTCAGCAATATAACCGGCCACAGCAAAGCGCTGGCTACAGCGGGAAGCAAAAACAGGCGCGGCAGTGCACTAACCCCCTCGAGATTCTGTACCCACTGGCAGATCAACTGATTAATGCCGACGAGAATAAAGACCACCCCCGCCTGCTGCACCAGACTGTAAACCCGCAGCCGCTGGTACAGCATATGCGAGAGTAAAGCCACTACCACCAAGGCGAAGGCATTTTGCCCTAGTATTGAGCCCTCCAAGACATCCAGCCCCACACCGAGCACCAGCCCGGTAGCAATACCCACCCGTTGCGGCAAAGCAATGCACCAGTAAATCAGCGTGAGTGCGACCCACTCCGGTCTGGCCCATTGCAACCAGACAGGGAGCGGAATTACAGCCAGCACATAAGCCGCGACAAAGGTTAGCAGTATAACGGCATAGCCCTGCCCGTCCCGATCCGCCACGGCTCAATCGTCCTGATTGCGGCGGGCTGTGAACACCAGTAACACGTGCCGGGTGCGATCCAGAGCCGCACTGGGAACGGCCAATACACGGGCAAAAGCCTCGCCTGTGTCCCGCCGAACCTCTTTCACTATCGCCACCGGATAACCTTCAGGGAATCGCCCCCCGAGGCCCGAGGTCACCAACAAATCGCCTTCACGTATATCAGTGGATGACGATACATGCCGGACTTCCAGCGAACCCAGCGCACCAGTGCCATCAGCGATCGCACGCACGCCATTGCGATTGATACGCACGGGTACAGAATGCGTGACGTCGGTCACTAACAACGCCCGCGACGTTGTGCTGCTCACGGCCACTATCTGCCCCATTAAACCGTCCGCGTCGATCAGGGGCTGCCCTATGAACACCCCGTCGCGTTGGCCCTTGTTCAGCACCATTTGCAATCGCTCCGGATCGGGAGAGACACCGATCAGTTCCGCTACGAGCACATCGTCGCGCAACAAGGCGCTGGAATTCAGCAATTTTCGCAGACGCACGTTCTCACCCTGCAGTGACGCCATCTGCAGTGATCGGCCCTGCAATATCAAGTTCTCCCGGCGCAGGCGTTCGTTATCTTCCACTAGCTGCGTCCGTGACTGAATATGGGTCTCAGTCCATTCGCTAAACCGCGTCGGCAAGCTTGCAACCCAGAACACCGGGGACGCCAAGGTATCGAGGAAAGCGCGACCGGCCTGCAGTTTGTTGTAATGAAGATCAGCGGCGATAAGTCCAACAACGACTGCCGTCGCCAGCAACACACGCCACAGCAGAGAGGACTCTTTGAGAAATAAAGGCTTGATGTACGCTCCTCAGCTGCCGAGTTCGTCGAACGTGGCTGAACAGCTCACCCTGCTGCGCGGCGCGTGGATGAGGCTCCATGAATGCACGCACAACAGCGGGTTCACGGGGATAGTTACTCGGTAGAAAGCAAGTCTATGGTACGCCGATCCATTCTCTCCATGGCAATACCGCCACCACGCGCTACGCAGGTGAGAGGGTCATCTGCGACAATAACCGGCAGACCCGTTTCCTCGGAAATCAGGCGATCCAGGTCGCGCAGCAGCGCTCCGCCACCTGTCAATACAATACCGCTTTCGGCGATATCAGCGGCCAGTTCCGGTGGCGACTGTTCCAGCGCGGATTTCACGGCCTGCACAATCGCCGCGAGCGGATCCTGCAACGACTCCAGTATTTCGTCGCTGTTAAGGGTAAAACTGCGCGGTATGCCTTCGGCAAGATTGCGGCCGCGCACATCGATTTCGCGCAATTCACTGCCGGCAAAGGCACAACCCACTTCCAGCTTGATACGCTCGGCAGTCGCATCACCGATCAGGCTGCCATAGCGCCGGCGCACATGGGCGACGATGGCTTCATCAAAACGGTCTCCACCCACTCGCACCGAATCGCGGTACACCACTCCATTGAGGGAAATAATAGCGACCTCGGTGGTGCCGCCGCCGACATCGACCACCATGCAGCCGGTGGCCTCATCGACACTAAGACCCGCACCAATCGCCGCAGCCATCGGCTCTTCAATCAAGCGCACATCCCGGGCACCGGCACTGAGCGCTGATTCGCGAATCGCCCGACGCTCCACCTGAGTTGACATGCACGGTACACAGACCAACACACGGGGACTGGGGCGGATAAATTTACTCTCGTGTACCTTGGCGATGAAGTGCTGTAGCATTTTCTCGGTCACCAGAAAATCCGCAATAACGCCATCTTTTAGTGGGCGAATAGCCGTGATGTTGCCCGGCGTACGCCCCAGCATACGCTTGGCTTCGGTGCCGACTGCCTCAATGGTTTTTTGGCCATTGTGCATGCGAATGGCAACCACCGAGGGCTCGTTCAACACAATGCCTTTATCGCGCACATAAATCAGCGTATTGGCCGTACCCAAATCAATGGAGAGATCATTGGAGAACACTCCACGCAACTTCTTAAACATGAATGCTTGCTACCCTGTGAAAACAACGGGGGACCCCGTGTTAGAGTTCTTTTTTACTTCTCTGTTAACCGAATGTCGCAGCTAAAATAGTACTGCAAAGTCAGTTTTTATGGGGGTTAGGCTCAATTAAGCAACTGTATCAACCACGGGGATTTTGGGCAAGGCGCAAATGTGATAAGTTTACGCCCCCTGCTGCCTCTAGTGTGGCTCCCGACGATTCTATCACCATGACTATCATCGAACAGAGCGAAATTGAAAAGATTGCGGAACTGGCCCGAATCCGACTCTCAAGCGACGAAATCGGCCAGGTCACTGCACGTATCGCCGAGATACTGGCGATGGTCGACCAGTTACAGGCGGTTGACACCCACGACGTGGAGCCCATGGCGAACCCGCTGGATGCAACCCAGGACCTGCGCCCGGACATCGTCACCGAAGGCAATCAGCGGGATGCATTTCAAGCTATCGCACCCGCTGTGAAAAATGGCCTTTATCTGGTTCCCAAAGTCATCGAATAAGCGGCAAAAACCGCATCAGGAATGTTGTAATGCACACTAAATCTGTTGCTCAGCTCGCAACCGGGCTGAGCGAAGGTCAGTTCTCCAGTGTCGAGCTGACTCGCGTCTTCCTCGACCGAATCGCCGCTATTGATCCGCTCTACAACAGTTTTATCAGTGTCGATGAGACTGCGGCGATGGCCGCAGCCACAGCCGCTGACAAGCGTATCGCAGCGGGCGATGCTGTCGCGCTGACCGGGATTCCCATTGCGCACAAGGATATTTTTTGCACCAACGGCATGCGCACCAGCTGCGGCTCACGCATGCTGGACAATTTCATACCACCCTACGATGCCACCGTGATCCAACGCTTCAAAGCCGCTGGCGCGGTATTGCTGGGAAAGACCAATATGGACGAGTTTGCCATGGGCTCCTCCAACGAGAGCAGCTTTTACGGTCCGACCCGCAATCCCTGGGATACGACACTAGTCCCCGGAGGCTCCTCTGGTGGCTCGGCGGCTGCCGTGGCCGGTTTACTGGCGCCGGCCGCCACCGGCACCGATACCGGGGGTTCCATCCGCCAGCCTGCCGCATTCTGCGGTATCACGGGTCTCAAACCTACCTACGGACGCGTCTCGCGCCTCGGCATGGTGGCCTTTGCGTCGAGTCTGGATCAGGCCGGCCCGATGGCACACAGCGCACAGGACTGCGCTTTGCTCCTCAATATCATGGCCGGCCACGACCCACTCGATTCCACCTCATCGAAGGTCGGTACCGAAGATTACTGCAGCACGCTGCAAAACAGCTTGGCAGGACTGCGCATTGGACTGCCGCGCGAATACTTCAAAGAGGGGCTTGATAGCGCAACTGGGGAATGCATCAACGCCGCGCTCAAGGAGCTGGAGGCTCTGGGCGCCACGCTGGTTGAGGTGTCGCTACCGCACAGTTCGCTCACCGTGCCGGCTTATTACATTATTGCGCCTGCGGAGGCCTCCACTAATTTGTCACGCTTTGATGGCGTGCGCTACGGCTATCGCTGTGAAGACCCCAGCGATCTGCATGATCTTTACAGCCGCTCGCGGCAAGAGGGCTTCGGCGATGAAGTCAAACGGCGTATTCTGGTCGGCACCTATGCGTTGTCCGCCGGATACTACGACGCCTATTACAAAAAAGCCCAACAGGTTCGCCGCTTGATCAAGCAGGACTTTATGGAGTGTTTCGAGCAGGTCGATATCATCGCAGGCCCGACCACTCCGGGACCGGCCTTTGCCCTCGGCGCCAAATCCAACGACTCCATTGCGATGTACCTGGAGGACATCTACACGCTGGCGGTCAACCTTGCGGGCCTGCCCGGCATCTCAGTGCCCGCGGGCTTTGTCGACCACAAACCGGTGGGGCTGCAGCTCATCGGCAGGCACTTCGACGAGGCACTGCTGCTCAATACTGCGCACGCCTTGCAACAGGTCACTGATTGGCATCTGCGAACACCCGCCTCAGCGACGGGAGGGCACGCCTGATGCAATGGGAACCGATTATCGGCCTGGAGGTTCACCTGCAACTGGCCACCAAATCCAAGATATTCTCGGGCTCGCCCACCACCTTTGGCGCAGAGCCCAATACGCAGGCCAGTGCTGTCGATCTTGCTATGCCCGGCATGTTGCCCGTATTGAACGAGCAGGCAGTGCACTTTGCCGTGCAATTCGGACTGGGCATCGGCGCCGAGATTGGCAAGCGCTCAGTATTCGATCGCAAGAATTATTTCTACCCGGACCTACCCAAGGGCTACCAGATCAGCCAGTTCGAGTCGCCCATCGTCGGCAAAGGCCATTTTGAAATCCTGATGGACGATGGCAGTACCCGCAGCATCGGCATTACCCGCGCACATCTGGAGGAAGATGCAGGGAAATCGCTGCATGAGGACTTCCATGGACAGAGTGGCATCGACCTCAACCGTGCCGGCACCCCGTTACTCGAGATTGTCTCGGAGCCAGAGATTCGCAATGCCGGTGAGGCGGTCGCGTATCTTAAAGCCCTGCACAGCCTGGTAACGTACCTGGGTATCTCTGATGGTAATATGGCGGAAGGGTCAATGCGCTGCGACGTCAACATATCCCTGCGTCGCATCGGCTCCGAAACGCTCGGCACACGCGCAGAGATAAAGAACGTCAACTCCTTCCGCTTCGTCGAAAAAGCCATTCGCTACGAGATAGAGCGCCAGGCGGATATTCTGGATGACGGCGGTAAGGTCGTGCAGGAAACCCGTCTTTACGATGCTGACCGCGACGAAACGCGACCCATGCGCAGCAAGGAAGTCGCCAATGATTACCGTTACTTTCCTGAGCCGGACCTTCTGCCGGTGGTCATCGATGACGCTTATATTGAGGCCATACGAAGCGCATTGCCCGAGCTGCCCGCAGATAAAAGGCATCGCTTTATGCAGCAGTATGAACTCAGTGCGTACGATGCCAGTGTATTGTCGGACAGCCGCCCGCTGGCCGCGTATTTCGAGGCCGTTGTGGCCGAGTGTGGGGATGCCAAGATCGCCGCCAACTGGGTTCAAGGCGAGTTACTGGGCCAGCTGAATCGAGATGAGCGCAGCATCGAACATTGTCCGGTGTCTGCCGCGGGCCTCGGCGCGTTGATCCGGCGCATCCTGGACAACAGCATCTCTGGAAAAATCGCCAAGCAGGTGTTCGAAGCGATGTGGCAAGGTGCAGGCAGTGCGGATGACATTATCGCGGCAAAGGGCCTGCAACAGGTGAGCGACAGCGGAGCAATCGAAACCATTGTCGATGAAGTACTCGCAGGCAACGCTGCACAAGTGCAGCAGTATCTGGACGCCGACGAGGCGAAGCAAAAGAAGTTAGTGGGCTTTTTTGTCGGCCAGGTGATGACACTATCCAAAGGCCAGGCGAACCCGCAAATGGTCAATACGTTACTGGCAAAGAAACTGGTATAGAGGAAACAGCAGCATGCGCAAAGACAAACCAAAAGTCGTCGACGAAGTCTGGACGGAAGATCATGTCAAAAGCTTCCTGAACGTGAAATCGTATGACGGCACGGCAGAGGATTTTCACATGCTGCTCAAGGCTTACCAGAGCATGAAGGCTGAAGATTTTGAATTGTTCGTGAATTTCTGTTGCGAAGACGGCAGGGACCTGAGCGCCATCGGTAAGGACGGACGCACTGTGTTACAGGTCATCTCAACGCATCGGCACGGGGGTGAATACGCTGATATTTTGAAGGCTGCGGGGGCACTCTAGTCGCGAAGCGAGGCGCATTTTGGCGATGATTGGGGTGAGGTGAGGTGAGTCTGCGACGCAGTGTTCGCTATGAAAGCAAATTCTTACCTGTCCTCTAAATCGTAAGGCACACGTCCTTTCGAAAACTTCTCCCGATTCTCGCGCTTCTTCTCCTCACTTTTACGCAGCAGCACATATACGGCGCCGGTGCCACCATCGCGCGGCTGCGCACTGTGAAAGGCCTGCACCATCGGCAAGTCCCGTAACCAGCGGTCAACTGAGCCCTTGAGAATAGAGCTGCGCTTATTTTCTGCCTTACTCTCGCCCTTGCCGTGGATAATCAGGACGCAACGCAGCCCATACTGGCAAGACTCTTCAATAAATTCAAAAATTTCTACGCGCGCAATCTCTGCTGTCATGCGGTGCAGGTCGAGCCTGGACAGGGCCTCATAACGGCCCTGTTTGAGTTTGCGGAATACGCCGTTTTGTATACCCGACCGCTTGAAAGCCAGCACATACCAGGCGTCCAGCGGTATAATGTCAGTCTGAGTCAGCGTGTTGCGGTCCCGCTCCAGCTCCTGGGCAGCGGCACGCCTGCGGTGCTCGACGGAAGAATCCTTATCGGCGTGACGATTGCGCACCAGATCAACCCTTGGCTCACTTCTCTGCCGAACCACATCGGACATTACCTGTGAAAAAACGTCATCGCCATCGCTGCTCATGATTACCCACCCCGCTTGCAGTTGGGTATTATAGCGCTACGCACGACAAAAAACGGCAAACCTATGAATGATTCAAAACAAACGGCGGCAGTATGCCCCTTGTGCGGCGGCGATAATCACTGCGCAATAGCGGCGGGACAGTCCGTGGAAACCTGCTGGTGCCTGACGGTGACCATCAGCGCAGAGGCTAGAGCCGAGGCTGCAGATTTCGCCACCTCACAGTGTCTTTGCGAGGCTTGCGGCAGACCTGCAGGAGAATCAGACAGTGAATGGTAATTTCGTACGCGGTGCCGGCTACCTGACCGAGGGCGCCAGATTGATGCGACACCCGTCACTGCGGCCGTTTGTCATCATTCCGCTGGCAATCAACATACTGATCTTCGGCTCCCTGATGTGGCTTGGCTTTAGTGCGATAAGCGATCTGATGGACTCTATGCTCTCCAGCATTCCAGAGTGGCTGTCCTTCATCCAGTGGATTCTGTGGCCGATCATCGTCATCACAGTGAGCCTGGTTGCAGGTTACCTCTTTACTACGGTCGCATTAATTATCGCGTCGCCATTCAATAATTTGCTGGCCGAGAAAGCAGAAGAATTGATTACCGGAAAGCCGGTAGACTCACTGGAGGGACTGGGTGCTGCGCTAGCGGCACTACCCAGAAGTGTCGTGCGGGAATTGGGAAAGCTGCTCTACTACGTCCCCATGGCGTTGCTAGCGCTACTGTTGTCAGTACTTATTCCCGGAGTGGGCACGCTGGCATGGCTGCTGCTGGGGGCCTGGATGATGAGCATTCAATTCGTCGATTACCCAATGGACAATCACCAGTTGAGCTTTACGGATGTAAAACAGGCGGTGCGCAAGCGCCGCCTCAGCAGCCTCGGGTTTGGCGGCCTGGTGGCTTTGTGCACCGCCATACCAATAGTCAACTTCTTCGTGGTGCCCGCTGCGGTGGTGGGCGCCACACTGCTGTGGTGCAAGGAACTGCAACTAGATCAATAGCTCCTCTGGCGGGTGTGTGCATTCGAGCTTGGTGCCCAAAAGCGCTTCCAGATCGGGCAGTAGGAAAGCATCATCTTCACTGGCAAAACTGATGGAAATCCCGGTCGCGCCGGCGCGCCCGGTGCGGCCAATACGGTGCACATAATCCTCGGGATCTTCGGGCAAATTGTAGTTCACCACGTGGCTGATCCCGTCAACGTGAATGCCGCGCCCCGCCACATCGGTGGCTACCAATACCTTTATCTCGCCCTGTTTGAACTGCTCCAGCGTGCGCGTGCGTTTAGCCTGCGGTATTTCTCCTGACAGGATCCCCGCCGCCACGCCCGATTTACGTAAGCGTTCATGCAGGCGTCGCACCTGATCGCGACGATTGGCGAAGACAATAACACTGGTGCAACCCTCACTGCGCAGCAGGTTATTAAGCAACCTATAGCGCTGTTCGCTGCTGACCAGATAAATCTTTTGGTCCACCGAGGCGGTGGCGACACTCTCGGGCTCGATTTCCACCGTGATCGGCTGGTAGGTCCACTGCTGGGAAAGATTGATAATGTCCTGCGTGAACGTGGCAGAAAATAGCAGTGTCTGCCGATTTTCCTTTGCCGGAGTCGCTCGCACAATCCGTTTGACCTGCGGTATGAAACCCATATCCAACATGCGATCACCCTCATCCAACACGAGGATTTCCACGTGATCGAGGTACAAATCGCGGCGGCTCATAAAATCCAGCAGGCGCCCCGGTGTCGCCACAACCAGATCCACCACATTACTGGCAAGCCGGTTCAATTGTTTTTGGTAGTCCATGCCGCCAATCAAAGTCACCACCTGCAAATCCGTATGCTTCGCCAGCTCTTCGGCATCGGCCGCAATTTGCATCACCAGCTCCCGCGTGGGCGCAATGACTAAAGCACGCGGCTCGCCTACGAAGCGCTCACCTTGTGGGGGGTTACACAGTTGATCGTTGAAAATGGTGATAAGGAAGGCGGCTGTTTTTCCGGTTCCGGTCTGCGCCTTGCCAATGGCGTCGTGGCCCTGCAGTGTTTGCGGAAGAATGGCGGCCTGAATGGGTGAGCAATAGTGAAACCCCAAGTCGGCGATGCCGTGCATCAGCTCCTCTCGCAAACCCAAATCGTGAAAGCGTGTTGCGCCCTCTTTGGGCTCAACAGAAAAATCGCTGAGAGACCAGCGGGTATCCGTATCAGATTGTTTGCGCCCACGGTGTCGCTTACCGCCTTTGCCGCGCGCTTGCGCCTCAGCAGTGGCATCAGACTTTTCAGCCGGCGCATGGTCTGCGGAACCGGCTTTGTGGGAGGGCTCCTGCCGCGGCGGCTGGCCGTGCCCGGAGGAGGCCACATCGGGGCCCCGCGCTGCGGCGCCCTTGCCTGATAGGCGATTGAAGATTCCTTTGATCAATTCTGTTTACCCTATGCGCGTGAAAAAACGCGCCATTCTAACACTTCTCGCAGAGAAATGGTGGCAGTATCGAGAACTGCTCCGCGGACCCGGATCAAGATTTAGGGGGCCACAGTTTAGCGAGGAAGTAGTCCACACTGGTGAAGCGGCCGCCGCCCATAAACAACAGAACAAACAGCATCAACAAATAGGTCACACCAAACTCGATACCGTTGTTCAGGATGACAAAATTACCTTTCCCCGTAAGCCATTCATAATTGCCATGCTCGCCCAGAACGTCTCTGGCTGCGCCGAGACGAACTGCCACATCCTGCGCGCTTGAATCGGCAATCGCGGCCCAGCCATTACCCCAGTGGACAGCGAATATGGCGACCAGCATAGTGAACATCAATGGTATCGAAATCCAGCGCGTCGCCAACCCCAGCAGTAACAACAAAGCACCGACCGCCTCCGTGTAGGCCGCCAAATGCGCCAGCAGACTCGGGAACGGCAGGCCCAAACCCCAGTCGGGGTTGCCGAACCACTCAATCGTATTCTCCATCCCGGCGATTTTTTGCGTCCCCGCCATCCAGAATATTGGCACCAGATACAAGCGCAGGGCCAGCGGTGCCAGGCCATCCAGATACTTCAAACGAGAGAAAATAGCGTTGTGTGCCGAGTAATACCCCTGCGCTAGCGTTTCCATAGACATTCTCTCTTATTGGCTTACTGTTTGTGACAACACAAAGGCGCAAAAGGTTTCTTATTCGCCGCTGATTCCCCCAAATTGCCCTATAACGTGCTCAAAGGAGCGACCGCTGCAACAAGTACAGGGCCATCGGAGTGCAAATTGCTCTAGCCTCGAAGTCGGCGCGGGGCTTTAAGAAGGGGCATTCAGGACCCGCTCATCGAATAGTGCCTAGCCTGTCGGACTTAGGTGTGCGCACGCAGGACAGTCGGCGCGCACCGGCAGCACAAGTTCACGAAACTCCATGCAGCGCAGGTCGATGGCCAGCAGCTTGCCGCGCAGCGGCTCGCCAAAGCCGGACAGAATTTTCAATGCCTCCATTGCCTGCAGTGAGCCGACCACGCCGACCAAAGGTGCGAGCACGCCGCTCTCACTGCAGCTGAGGGCAGTATCATCGTCTCCTTCCGTGTATAAGCAGGCGTAGCACGGCCCGCCACGCAGCGGGTCAAACACGGCCAGCTGGCCCTCGCTGCGCACTGCGGCAGCAGATACCATTGGCACCCCGGCGGCGATGCAGGCGCGATTCAAGGCAAAACGCACCGGGTAGTTATCCGTGGCATCGATCACCAGCTGAACGCGCGATAGCACCGCGGGCATAGCAGGCTCCGTCAATTCCTTCTCAATGACCTCAAGCTTTGTCTGCGGGTTCAGCGCCGCGATCGCAGCGGCCGCGGAGCGTGCTTTATTCGTTCCTATATCTTTTTCAGTGTGCGCAATCTGGCGTTGCAGGTTGCTCAGTTCTACCGCGTCGCCGTCGACCAGCACCAGTTCACCCACACCTGCGGCAGCGAGGTAGAGTGCCGCCGGGCACCCCAAGCCGCCCAGCCCAACCACGAGTACGCTGGCACGCTGCAAGCGCTCCTGTCCTGCGATATCAAACTCATGCAGCAGTATCTGTCGGTTGTAGCGCATCAGTTGCGCGTCAGTCAGCATGCCAACAACCCCCGGTGATCCGCTCCAGTCCTGCTATGTCAAAGCGCGTGCTTACGCTGCCAAAACCAGCCTCACGCAACATCGTGCGCACCGCGTCACCCTGCTCAAATCCATGCTCCAACAACAGCCAGCCATCGCTGCACAGGTGCAACGGCGCGCCCGCTACCACGCGCTGTAAGTCCGCCAACCCCTGGTTTTCAGACACCAGCGCCGAGCGCGGCTCAAAACGCACATCACCGCAGTCCAGATGAGGATCAGCGCCATCGATATAGGGAGGGTTTGCCAACAGCGCATTGAAGCGCGCTGCCGCGAGCGTCTCGTACCAGTCAGACTGCACTATAGCGACTCGCCCCAGACCATGTTTAATCGCATTAGAATGAACGGTAGCCAGAGCCTCAGCGCTGCTGTCGAGCGCAGTAACCTGCCACAGCGGCCTCTCGTGGGCGACCGCTAGCGCAATAGCGCCGGAGCCAGTGCCCAGATCCAGCACTTTGGCCGCGTCGGGTAGGTCCAGTTCCAGCACCCAGGCGACCAGCGTTTCTGTCTCGGGGCGGGGAATGAGCGTCGCGCGGTTGACGGCCAACGACAAAGACCAGAACTCGCGTTCACCGATGAGATAGGCGATCGGTTCGCCGTCCCTGCGGCGCGCCAATAAATGCGTGAAGCGCTGCGCGCACTGCTCCGACACGGCTTTCTCTGGCCAGGTATAAAGCCATGCACGTGACTCTCCAAGACAGTAGCCCAGCAGAATTTCTGACTCTCGCCGCGCACTGTCACCGGCCAAATCATCACCCGAGCGCAGCAGTTCCTGCACGGTCAGCATCAGCTGTCAGACAGCGCCGCCAACAGATCGGCCTGGTATTCCTGCCGCAGTGGGCTGATAACGGCGTCCAGACCTCCCTCTATCACCTCGGCGAGCTTATACAGCGTGAGGTTGATGCGGTGATCCGTCATGCGACCCTGCGGAAAGTTGTAAGTACGAATGCGATCTGAGCGATCCCCCGTGCCGACCAGATTGCGACGCGTCTCTGCCGTTTCACTGGCCTGCTTGTCTTGGGCACTGCGCAGCAACTTGGCCTGCAAAAGCGACATGGCGCGGGCGCGGTTCTTGTGCTGCGAGCGCTCATCCTGGCACTCCACCACCACACCACTGGGAATGTGCGTGATACGCACCGCAGAATCAGTCTTGTTCACATGCTGCCCGCCAGCGCCTGACGAACGGTAGGTGTCGACGCGCAAATCGGCTTTGTTGATTTCAATCGCGTCCACATCCTCAGCCTCCGGCATCACCGCCACCGTGCAGGCAGAAGTGTGAATACGTCCCTGCGACTCGGTGTCGGGCACCCGCTGCACGCGGTGGGCGCCGGATTCAAACTTTAGCTGCGCGTAGACGTCGCGGCCTTCAACACGCGAAATGATCTCTTTGTAGCCGCCGTGATCGCCAGGGCGCTCCGACAGCACTTCGATTTTCCAGCCCTGATTCTCAGCGTAACGGGAGTACATGCGAAACAGGTCGCCAGAAAATATAGCGGCCTCATCACCGCCCGTTCCAGCGCGTATCTCGAGAAAGACATTGTGCGAATCGCGCGGATCGCGCGGCAGCATCAGGGTCTGCAACTCTGCCTCCAGCGCAGCCAGACGCTCTGCCCCCCCCTCCAGTTCCTCACTGGCCATCTCGCGCACGTCGCGGTCGGGGTCTTCCAGCATTTGCCGCGCCTCCTCTTGATCAGCGCTGACCTGTCGGTACTGGGCGTAGCAGCTGATGACCGGCTCCAACTCGGAATACTCGCGTGACAGCTCACGAAATCGATTCTGGTCGGCGATGGTCTGGCTGTCGCTGAGCAAAGCCGAGACCTCCTCATGCCGATCGCTGAGGGTTTCCAGTTTGTTGAGCAGGGATGCTTTCATTGTAGGGTGCTTCGCGGGGTGTCTAGCGTCAATGACGGCAGTTCGGAATCTTGCTGCTGCACATCCTCTTCATCCGACATTTGCAGCGGCGGGTTGGCCAGCCCCAACAACTTGCGGGCATTGTTGATAATGTCCTGACGGCCATCAATACTCGCCTGCTTGAGACCGGTGGTAGGTGCATGAATCAGCTTGTTGGTGATGGCACGGGATAATTGTGCCAATATCTGCCTGGGGTCATCGCCGCGAGCGAGCGCGCGCTGGGCGCGCTGTAATTCCTGTTCGCGCAGCTGCTCAGCCATCATACGGTATTCCTTAACGGTATCCACCGCCCCGAGACTGCGCATTTCTTCGGTGTACTGCAGTAGGCCTTCATCGATGATGGTATCGGCCTTGCATGCCTCGCTACTGCGACTGCGCAGATTCTGGTCTACAATTTCTCGCAAATCATCGACAGTATAGAGATACACGTCGTCCAGCTCACCGACCTGCGATTCAATATCCCTTGGTACAGCAATATCAATCATCAGGAAAGGTCTATGTTTGCGCACCTTTAGCGCCTCTTCCACGGCGCCCTTGCCCAAAATAGGCAACTGGCTGGCGGTCGAGGTAATCACAATATCTGCGTTCTTTAGCTGCATCGGAATGTCGGCAAGCAATACGGCTTCGGCGCCAAATTTCTGCGCCAGTTCACGTGCCCTGCCCAATGTCCGATTAGCAATCACAATATTTTGTACACCGGCGCCAACCAGATGCCGCGCTACTAACTCGATAGTCTCGCCAGCACCCACCAATAGCGCATTACATTGGGTCAAATCGGCAAAGATGTGTCCGGCCAGATCCACTGCAGCATAGGCTACCGACACAGGGTTTTCACCAATGGCTGTATCGGTGCGCACGCGCTTGGCGATAGAGAATACTCGCGGGAACAGGCGTGTAAACTCGCCTCCTACAGTGCCCGCTTCACTGGCAACCGCAAACGCAGACTTCAATTGACCGAATATCTGCGGCTCACCCAGCACCATGGAGTCCAAACCACTGGCCACCTGCACCAGATGGCGCAACGCCTGGGCGTCTTCGTGGATGTAAGCAAACTGGTGCAATTCTCGCGCTGATAAGTGGTGATAGTTTGCCAGCCACTCGATAAGCTCCGCCGCCTTGTCGCCCATCCGGGCGCCCTCAGGCAAGATGGCGTAAAGCTCTGTGCGATTGCAGGTTGAGAGAATAACGACCTCTTCGACACCGGCTATGTCGCAGGCGTCAACCAACGCTTCACTGACCTGTTCAGGCGCAAAGGCAACCCGCTCGCGCACTTCCACGGCGGCGGAATTATGGTTGATTCCCAACGCTATCAGGTTCATGGCAATGGTAAATGGCTCCACAGCGCTCGATTCAAGGGATTCACTACTGCATACGCGGCACAATCAGCCGGGGCGCACCTTAGCACAGTTTAAAAAAACTCTCGGGATTCTAGCAAGTTAGCTGCCGATTAACATCGCCATCGTAGGCACTCGAAAAAGTCAGTGGACCAATGGAGCCCTTTGGGTATGGGACAATAATACTGCGACAGCTCGAAAAAGGCCCCATTGCCTTCAGCTGCTGATTGCACACACACAAGTCTCATAGGCTACTGCTGCCGCGTTGTGGGTTTCAGGCTCAGTCTGTGTCATCATATTACCTGTCTCACCGTCGGGTCACCGTACTCCTAGCTACCATGTTGCGATTTCTTGCTCTCGCTTTTACCTACGCGCTGCTACTCGGCTGCGCCACCCAGTCTCCCGTTGCCGAAAAAGATACGCAGTTGGCGAACGATGACGAGGGGACTGAGTCAGTCCCCGAAAAACCATTCCCGGCAGACAGCTTTTACGACCTCCTCGTTGCCGAGTTTGCCCTGCGGCGGCAGGTGTACGATGTCACTCTGGAAATGTACATGAAGCAGGCGCCCCTGCTGCGCGATCCCGGGGTTAGCGCACACACCACCCACCTTGCCCAGTTCATGCAGCTCGAGAGCGAAGCAATGCAATCCGCCCAGTTGTGGGTGCAACTGGAGCCAGACAATGCAGAGGCGAATAACACCGTCGCCAGCCTGCTCGCCCAGCAGGGCAAATCGCTGGCGGCGCTGCCTTACCTCGAGGTGGTGGAGCGCCAGACAGGCGCGGCCAATTTTCCTATGCTGCTCAACGGCTTCAGCCAACTGAGCGAGCAGGACCGCACAGCCTTGGTGCAGCGCATCAACACGCTGGCGACTGAATATTCCGATAACGCCAGCCTGTTGCTGACCGAAGCGCTGATTTACGCCGAGTTCAGGCAGTTTGACGAGGCTCTGAATAATCTGGACACCATCCTGGAGCAGGAGCCGGAGCAGGCTCAGGCGATCCTGTTGGAAGCCAGAATTCTGGTGGATCAGGGCGCCGATCAGCCCTATACGCGCCTGGAGCGGCTGCTACAGGACAACCCGAACGCAAAACGGTTACGCCTGCAGTACGCTCGCATGCTGACCACTACCGATATGCGAGCGGCGCGTGAGCAGTTTGAGATTCTCGCTGTGCAATCCCCCGGCGATGGCGACTTACTATTTTCACTGGCCCTGATCAACCATGAAATTGGTGACCGCGAAACGGCGCGCGCGTATTTACTGCAGACCGTTGCGCTGAGTCCGCGCAAAGGCGAGGCGTATTACTATCTAGGACGCATGGCTGAGGAGGACAATAGCATCGAACAAGCCATCCAATACTACATGCAGGTTGGGGTCGGTCCTGAGTATCTGGCGGCGGCCAGCCGGGCCGGCGTGTTGCTCGTCAAAAAGGGGCAGATCGATCGCAGCCAAGCCTGGTTCAAAGAGCAACGTGAACGGGCTCCCCAACTGCGCGAACAACTGTACGTCCTTGAGTCCGATATTCTGACTAGCGCGCAAGCAAACCCGCAAGCCATGCAGCTTCTCAACCAGGCACTGCAGGCAATGCCAGACAGTGTCTCATTACTGTACTCACGGGCCATGCTCAGTGTGCAGCTGGACCAGCTGGTATCGATGGAAAAGGATCTGCGCAAAATACTCGCAGCCGATCCCGACAACACCACCGCGCTCAATGCCCTTGGCTATACGCTGGCTGATCGCACCACTCGCTACGCAGAAGCAGAGGCGTTAATCACCCGCGCATTGGCACTGCAGCCTAATGAGCCCGCCATCCTCGACAGCATGGGCTGGGTCCTGTATCGCACAGGACACTACGCAGAGTCTATCTCTTATCTGCGCCGCGCCTACGCGGAATTTCCCGATCCCGAAGTGGCCGCTCATCTGGGTGAAGTGCTCTGGATGCAGGGCGATACTGCTGCCGCCATGGCCGTATGGCAAGCTGCGCTTGCGCGCGACCCAACCCACACAGTACTGCTGGACACCATCAAGCGCCTGGGGGTAGCCATGCCCGACGCTCCGATTCCAGCGCCACCCGCATTGCCATCGTCCTGACATGCGCTGCGCCCGGCTACTCACTCTTTGGATATTGCTGGCGCTACTGAGCGCTTGCGCCGGAATCACGCAACAGGAGCCCACCTCTGCCGGCTGGAAAACGCACAGCAAACAGCTGACGGCACTGCACCAGTGGACGGCCAGCGGCAAACTCGCGCTGCGCACTGCACAGGCATCGGAATCCGCCACTATTGTGTGGCAACAACACTATCAGGCGACGCATTTGCAACTCAGCGGCCCACTGGGCATAGGCGCAACAACCATCGAAAGCGATGGCCAGCATCTCGACATTCGCCAGGGCGATGAGCTGCAGTCGCTGGACATCTCAACCCCTGATGCCATCTTAACCAACACCGGCCTCGACCTGCCCCTCAGCGCGCTCACCTACTGGCTGAAGGGGCTCCCCGCACCCGACAGCGCGATCCAGCAGTTAGACGTCAACCCGCAAACCCAGTTGCTGCAGAGCCTGCGGCAGGACGATTGGGAGGTCCAATTCCAGCGCTACGGTCAGTTTGAGGGCTTTGTCCTGCCTGTGCGCATGCAGATCCAGCGGGGCGGGACGCGGGCCAAAATCGTCATCTCCCAGTGGCAGACCTCATTCGACTGATGTCCAGCACGCTCTCCCTGCTGTCGCCCGCCAAGCTGAATCTGTTCCTGCACATTACGGGGCGCCGCGGTGATGGCTACCACGAACTGCAAACGCTATTCCAGCTACTGGACTGGGGCGACCAGCTATCGTTGACGACCAATCACAGCGGCCTTATTACACTGCAGAGCGATGCAAGGGGAATCCCCGCTGACCAAAACCTCATCGTGCGCGCCGCAAAATTGCTGCACAAAGATGGACTAGGCGTGCACATTACGCTGCAAAAACAGATTCCCACGGGCGCCGGGCTGGGCGGCGGCAGCTCCAACGCCGCCTCTACGCTGCTGGCACTGAACTATTTATGGGAATTGCAGTTACCGCGTACGGCACTGCAATCGCTGGGCGCGCAACTGGGCGCAGACGTACCGGTGTTTGTTGGCGCCCGCACCGCCTTGGCGGAGGGAATCGGCGAGATTCTGACCCCGGTCGAGCTGCCAGAGCGTTGGTATCTGGTGCTGGTGCCAGACTGCAATGTCTCAACCGCCGAAATATTTTCCCACCCGCAATTGACACGCAACAGCATCCCCATCAAAATGAGCGCCGTTTTTGGGAGTGACTCTCGCAACGACTGCCAGCAACTTGTCAGGCAACTTTACCCGCAAGTTGATGACGCATTGAAAGTTTTGGATAGTTTCGGCGCGGCGAGATTGACCGGAACAGGGGCCTGCGCCTTCGTCGCTTTCGGCAGAGAAACGGAGGCCAGAGCGGCCCAAAAACAGCTGTCGAGTGACAGGCCGAGTGAATGGACAAGTATCCTCGCTAGAGGCGTAAACACATCGCCTCTACCAAAAGAATTAGTCTAATCCAACAGATTTGGGGTGTCGCCAAGCGGCAAGGCACCAGGTTTTGATCCTGGCATTCGGAGGTTCGAATCCTCCCACCCCAGCCAAACTGGCAGCGCCACACGATCGGTAAACGTGGCGCTGCTTTTATTTACCGAAGTTTTTCGAGAACAACCTGAAGGTGTAACGCAGTGTCCTCAAAAATGATGGTATTCACGGGTAACGCCAACCCGGAACTGGCCCATAAAGTCGCAAGCCGCTTGTATTTGACGTTGGGTAAAGCCGATGTTGGTAAATTCAGCGACGGAGAAGTCTGCGTCGAACTGAATGAGAACGTGCGCGGTAAGGATGTCTTCGTGCTGCAGTCCACCTGCGCACCCACCAATGACAACTTGATGGAACTCATAGTAATGATTGATGCACTGCGCAGGGCGTCAGCCTCGCGCATTACGGCAGTGGTCCCCTACTTCGGCTATGCCCGCCAGGATCGACGAGTGCGCTCGTCACGCGTACCCATTACGGCCAAGGTTGTCGCGGACATGATGGTCGTAGTGGGTGTCGACAGAGTGTTGACCGTCGACCTCCATGCGGAGCAGATCCAGGGCTTCTTTAAATGTCCGGTGGACAATGTGTATGGCTCGCCAGTGCTGATTGAAGATATAGAGTCCTGTAACTATGACAACTTAATCGTTGTATCGCCTGATATCGGCGGTGTAGTGCGCGCCAGAGCAATTGCCAAACAGCTCAACGAGGCAGACCTGGCAATCATCGACAAACGCCGCCCCAAGAACAACGAAGCCCAGGTGATGAACCTGATCGGTGAAGTCGACGGCCGCACCTGCCTGTTGATAGACGACATGGTCGATACCGCAGGCACTCTGTGTAAAGCAGCTGACGCGCTGAAAGACAGAGGCGCGGCTAAAGTAGTAGCCTACTGCACCCATGCAGTGCTGTCGGGTAATGCACTGGAAAACATTAGGAACTCCCAACTCGATGAGTTGGTAGTAACGGACACGATTCCATTGAGCGCAGAGGCGAGAAACATCAGCAAAATTCGCCAGCTCACACTTGCCGACCTGCTGGCTGAGTCCATGCGCAGGGTCGCCAATGAGGAATCGATAAGCGCGCTGTTTCAATAGAAACAGTGTTTATACCAACCCATTGCAGCACTGGTCGCAGGTGTCGTAATGAATTATCAAAGGAGTCACGACCATGTCTGACCAATTTGAAGTAATCGCAGAAGTACGAACCGACCTGGGGAAAGGTGCGAGCCGCCGCCTGCGTCGTTTTGACGGCCGCATCCCCGCCATTATCTACGGTGGAGACAAAGCTCCACAGGCTCTCAGCCTGATCCGCAAGGATCTGGAGAAGTCGCTGGAAAACGAAGCCTTTTACTCCCAGGTCCTGATGGTGAAGGTCGGTAATACGATCGAAAAAGCTATCCTCAAGGATATGCAACGCCACCCTGCCAAGAATCGCGTTACACACGTGGACTTCCTGCGCATTGACGAGAATGTGGCGATCAAAGTGAACGTTCCTATTCACTTCCTCAACGAAGAGGCGTGCTACGGTGTTAAATCGCAGGGCGGTATCATCCAGCATCAGGCTACCGACATTGAAGTCCAGTGTCTGCCTGCGGACATCCCTGCTTTCATCGAAGTGGATATGCTCAAGGTTGAAACCGGGCAGATCATCCACCTCTCTGAAATCGCTCTGCCTGCTAACGTAATATCCGTGGCCCTGGCGTTGGGTGAAGATCACGATCTGGCCATCGCCTCTGTCATTGCGCCTAAGGGTGGTGATGAAAGCCTGGATGGTGAGGCTGATGCCGGCGCCGATGAGTCCGCAGAGGGTGCAGCAGCCGAAGAAGACGGTGACAGCGAGGACTAAGCCCCTCGCAGTACTGCGCACTTGTGCCTAACTCGCCTTGACTGCCATAAAGCTAATCGCTGGACTGGGCAACCCCGGTAGTGAATACCGGGGCACTCGCCACAATGCCGGTGCCGACTTCGTAGCGGCACTGGCCAGGCAAGGCGGCATCACACTGCAGGACGAATCCCGTTTTTTTGGACTGACCGGACGTGTTACGTTGTCTGGTCATGACTTGCGCCTGTTAATTCCTACGACGTTCATGAATCGCAGCGGCCAGGCAGTCGCTGCTATGGCCAGCTTTTTCAAAATTGAGCCAGAGCAGATTCTTATCGCCCACGATGAACTGGATATCCCGCCCGGCTGCGCTCGCTTTAAACAAGGCGGAGGTCACGGTGGTCATAATGGCCTGCGGGATATTGTTCCGTCGCTGGGGAATAACGCAGACTTTCACCGTTTGCGTGTCGGTATCGGCCACCCAGGCCATGCCTCTCGCGTCACAGGTTATGTACTCGGCGCACCTCCGCCGGCGGACAGAGAACGCATCGACGCCTGCATCGACGAAGCGATGGCTGCACTGCCACTGCTGCTCGACGGCGATAGCACCAAAGCGATGACCCGATTACACAGTTTTAGCGCAGCCTGAGCTGCCAACAAGAGACAGGAATACGTTATGGGCTTCAATTGCGGAATCGTCGGCTTGCCCAATGTCGGTAAATCCACCCTCTTTAATGCCCTGACCAATGCGGGCATCGGCGCAGAAAACTTTCCGTTTTGCACAATAGAGCCCAACGCCGGCATCGTGCCAGTGCCTGACCCCCGGCAGCGCAAAATCTCCGCCATTGTGAAGCCCCAGAAGGAAGTGGCAACCACCATGGAGTTTGTCGACATCGCCGGGCTGGTCGCGGGCGCATCCAAGGGCGAGGGTCTGGGCAACCAGTTTCTCGCCAATATTCGCGAGACCGATGCTATCGCTCACGTGGTGCGCTGCTTTGCCGATGACAATGTCATCCATGTAGCGAATAAAATCGACCCTAAAGCGGACATTGAAATCATCAACACCGAACTCGCTCTGGCAGATCTGGACGCCTGCGAAAAGCACCTACAAAAGGTCATCCGCAATGCCAAAGGCGGAGACAAGGACGCCGTAGCGATGAAGGCATTACTGGAGAACAAGCTGCTGCCACATCTGGACGAGGCGCGACCAGTGAGATCACTGGCACTTAACGACAGTGAAAAACTGTTAGCCCGGCAGCTGTTCCTGTTGACCAACAAACCGACCATGTATATCGCCAACGTCGATGAAAATGGTTTCGAGGACAATCCGTATCTGGACGCAGTCAACGAAATTGCGGCGGAGGAGAATGCTATCGTCGTTGCCATCTGCAATAAACTGGAAGCTGAGATCGCCGAGCTGGATAACGAGGAACGTCTGGAATTCCTGCAGGAACTGGGCATGGAAGAACCGGGCCTCGACCGCGTGATCCGCGCAGGCTACGAGCTACTCCACTTACAAACCTACTTCACCGCGGGCGTAAAAGAAGTGCGGGCCTGGACGGTAAAAGTCGGCGCCACCGCCCCCGAAGCCGCAGCCGTGATCCACACTGACTTCCAGAAGGGCTTCATCCGCGCCGAAGTCATCAGCTATGACGACTTCATCGCACACAACGGCGAGCAGGGCGCAAAGGACGCCGGCCGCTGGCGCCTGGAGGGCAAAGAGTATGTGGTACAGGACGGCGATGTGATCCATTTTCGGTTCAACGTCTGAATAGGGAAACGCTTGCTGCAAACTAAAACCAATAGAAAACCTATAGAAAACCTATA
>JBDNIE010000288.1:0-1839 GCA_041688425.1 Halioglobus sp.
TGGCATCGTTGTTCGTAGGTCAGTTGTTGGTAAGTTCTCATCATCACTTAATCTCTTGCCGGAGAAAAAGGGTAAGAGCTTACCTTCAGCTGGCCCCTTCTTCTACCTGATTAGGTGATGCACTTCAGATTTGAATCCAAGATAGGATGATCGTATACAAAACGCGATAATGCGGTAGCGCCATTCGTGCCAACATGAAAACTCAGAGTAAAAATAATATGACCGCTGTATTTCCCCAAAAACCAGAAGATCTTAATTGCGCAAACTTGACCCAACTGCTCCAGACCGCGTACCCGAAGGCAAAAGTCGTCGACTTCACCATGACGGAGTCTAAAACGTTCGAAGCAGGCAGCAATGAGGTCTCCACCGCTTGCCGTGTCGGGCTCGATGTCGAGTTGGCTGGCGAGAATGTCGAATCGATTCATCGCCGTTGGGTTATTAAAATGTGTCGCCCGGACCTTGGTGATATTCCACTTTATGAAAACGAAGTCAATTTTTACACGCGATTGCGTCCAGAAATAGAGATCGAGACGCCAGCGTGTTTTGGGGGTGTCTATGATGCGTCCGAACGGAGCTTTGGTATCGCAATGGAAGACATGCGCTTGCGCAATGTTGACTTTACTAATGTCACCAGTGACGTCTCACTGGCGCACATGAAAAGTCTACTATCACTGCTAGCAACGCTGCATGCGCAGTATTGGGAATCCCCAAGGTTTGCGACCGATCTCAGTTGGTTGCAGCCCCATACTGCCGGTCCTATATACACCTTGTTCAATCACCCCGGCATGGTACCTGCCATGATCGCCCAAGAGATTGAAGCCAATCAATTTAAAAGGGAATTGGTAGAAGGGGCGGGGCAAACGGCAGCAGGTTTATACCGTGAATTCCGCAAGCTACAGCAGCACCAGTCAATGCTACCGCAAACCCTTTGTCACGGCGACACGCATATCGGTAATTGTTATAGCTTACCCGACGGTCGTGCCGGGTTGCTCGATTGGCAGTTAATGGCGCGGGGTTATTGCTTGCACGATGTCACTTATGCCTTGATGACGGGCTTAAGTGTGGGTACCCGGCGAAAGCATGAGGGGGAATTGTTAGCCTATTACCGACAACAACTAGAAGAAAATGGCGTAGCCAGCGTTCCCGATGCCGATACGATCTGGCTAGAA
Organism: Halioglobus sp.; assembly: GCA_041688425.1. Classification (GTDB taxonomy): domain Bacteria; phylum Pseudomonadota; class Gammaproteobacteria; order Pseudomonadales; family Halieaceae; genus Marimicrobium. The sequence goes on from JBDNIE010000288.1 coordinate 1,170, forward strand.
TATCGGCGTGCGGCCATTTGGGGGGTGTATATCGGTTGGCTGACCACCCCCATTTCTAACTATGGTTGGGATATCACCGTCAATAACCATATTCGATTACTAACGGCTTACCGTGATCTGGAGTGCAGTGCGGCTCTCGCCGATCTGCCCGATGCGGCGGCGTTTTGAGCACTGAATTCGAGTCAGTGGTCTAGAAGCGGAAGAAGCAAGCATTCACGGCTCAAGACCGTCCTCAAACAGCGCGATTGCATGATCAAAAAATTGCTCCAGCCCAGTCTTTAATGGCATGGAGAGCTGGATACGTTTTGCTCTGCCGTCGTCCGGGTCTGGAATTTCCACGATCAGGCCTTTATCGATTGCGTGATTCAGGTATTTCTTCGCAGTTTGCATTCCGATGTGGCGCATGAACATCACCGCCTCCTGTTTTCTCACGGGCTTGTCGCTCAGCCACAGGCCGGTAAACAGGTCTGAATAATTGATGTCGTAAAAGTCTTTGTCTTTCAAAAAAGAGACCCAGGCGGCATCCATTTTGTTCAGTGTCAGGACAAAGCTTTGTCTTTTGCGCTGTGTCGCCATCGGCATGCTTCCAGTTGGTGTGTGCCCCGCCTTATAGCGCACAGATTATAGTGATACTTTAGCGCTAAATATATGTCCACAAATATATATAAAA
>JBDNIE010000289.1:0-2134 GCA_041688425.1 Halioglobus sp.
GGATGCGTTTTTGGACAGGATTCCGTTGGGAATACGATCTATAACAACCAATTGTTCTGGTTTTCGGGAGACACCAGGCGGGGAGATAGGTCGCTGGAGAACTTCAAAGTCTCAGCCGCCGTGTCGCCTCTGCCAGAAAACGCCCGCTATGACCCGGCAGACGCTATTGATCTTACGTACTTCATAGGCCAGGACGGTTTTGTCCGGCAGATGTGTCCACTCAAGGGTGATGGGGCGATCTGGATAGGTGGTCTCCTGGTTGTTGACGATAGCAATCGCGAAACTATGCTGTGCGGCTACTCGCGTATGAGTGCCACACTTGAACAACAAGAGATTGGCATCGCCAGGTGGAACGATGACAAAGAGATATTTGAGAAACTGGTTGAGTTCCCCCTGGACGCTCCTCTCACACCGCGTGGTCTGCCATTAAAATTTGTCGCAGAGGGTGAAGAATGGTTCTACTTTGGACAGTCTATCCCCAACATTCGAGTACCTGCGAAGCTCAGCGCATTGTTAAATCACGAGACGTATCAGGGATACACCTGTCTGCAACCTGGGAGCCGATGGAATGATGACGCACCACCATTGGACCGTGATAACAATGGCAACCTTGTTTGTGCCTGGAAACCTGATACAGATGTGATTACGCCCAGTCGCTGGGCGATGCTCGAGGAAAAGGGTCTGGTCCACGACGGTGACGGTGAATACTTGTTCATTGATAACGTAACCGGTGATAGGGTATTACCACACTCCGGGAGCCTAAGTTGGAATGAGTATCGCAAGCGCTGGATATTCATTTTTGGACAAATCTGGGGAACCAGCAGTGTCCTGGGGGAAGTGTGGTATGCGGAGGCGCTGCATCCGGAAGGCCCATGGTCTGAGGCGCGCAAGATCGTCACGCATGATCGCTACAGCTTTTACAACGTCAAACAACACCCCTATTTCGCCAAAGGAAAATATATTTACTTCGAAGGTACTTATACGCAGAGTTTTTCCGGGAATGACCAGGCCACACCACGGTACGATTACAACCAGATCATGTACCGGCTCGATCTGGATGATACCCGGCTACCGCAAAAGAGAGACCGGAACTCGGCGACGGTCAAAACAGGCGAACATCAAAAAAATAGTGATTTGGTCGTGCAATAACTGTCACTTTCAAGCACCGGTAAAATCGCCGTTATATCGGTGCGCTTATTTGAGGTCCGAGTACATCCATTCAAGTGTATCCCTGATCGGTATCCGCTTCAGGGAGGGACAAAGTTCGAGTAATTTTTTGTTACTGCCGACCAATTTCTTGACTTCATTTTTGCGGACAAAATCGGGGTTTACCGATACGCTAATCTTATAACCGGCCATCTCATTCATTGCATCGATTATCTGCTGCAGAGAATGACCTTCTCCAGAGCAGATATTATAGGCCTCACCGGGTTGGGCTTTCTCAACCAGTTGCTTGTAGGCATTAGCCACGAAACGAACATCGGAAAAATCCCTGACTACATCGGTGTTGCCAAGTTCAATGCCGGTTTTCTGCTGTTTAAAATGCGTAACGATTTTAGGAATGAGAAATTTGCTCGTTTGACCCACGCCTGTGTAGTTAAACGGCCGCACCACGGAAATAGGAAGTCGACTGGACCAGGTTTTCGCCATGTATTCCATGGCAACTTTACTTACTGCATAATCATTTTCAGGTGCGAATTCGGTGGCCTCTTGCAATGATTCGGCTTCCGCATTTCCGTAAACGTTGGCACTGCTGGCGAGCAGTACTTTTTCCGGAATCGTATTCTGCAGGGAAAGCGCAGCAAGCATACAACGCGTACCGACAACATTGGTCTGGTAGATCTCAGACACATCGCCATGCGGTACATAAGTCACTGCTGCCAGATGAATAACAACATGCGGACGAGCATGCCTGATAACTTCGTCCAGACTATCTGGCTCAAGAATATTGCCAACTAAAACCTCGGCGTTTTCGATCTCACATGAATCCTGACTAAGTCCGTAGACCTCAAACCCACTCAGGGACAGTTCCCGCGCGATATAAGGCCCAGTAAAGCTCCCGATTCCGGTAATCAGTGCGCGTCTCATTAATACGACACGCCTTGTTTATTGCGCCCGATATCGGCTTCGACCA
>JBDNIE010000290.1:0-1699 GCA_041688425.1 Halioglobus sp.
ATAGATCAGTGGCGTGAGCACAAAAGTCGGAATGATCGATATATCGTCAAAACTGTTGGCATAAACAGCATTGATAAACCCGGCCAAGGCAAACAAGGTAGACGTCATCAGCACCACAACCACCACGACAAAGTAGCTGTGGATAGACAGATGGGTAAAAAACAGTGACACCAGCGTGACTACCACAGCAACCAGCAGGCCGCGGCTGATACCGCCGACGACGTAACCCATAAGGATGACGACATTGGCAACGGGAGAAACCAGTAACTCCTCAACACTATGGCTGAACTTGGACCCGAAGAAAGAGGACACTACATTAGAGTAAGAATTGGTGACAATGGCCATCATAATCAGGCCAGGCACCACGAATTCCATATACGTGAAACCGCCCATATCCCCGATTCGTGAGCCTATCAGTGTGCCAAAGATAACAAAATACAGTGACATTGTGATAGCCGAGGGTAGCAGCGTCTGCGTCCAGATACGGAGGTAGCGCTTAATTTCTTTCCTGAGGATGGTCATGAAGGCCACCCACTGCTCTGCCAGATTCATTTGTCGCCCTCGACCAGTTTCACAAACATTTCCTCAAGGCGGTTCGCACGATTACGCATGCTACTGACATGCACATTTTCCGCCACCAGGGCGGTAAATACCTGATTTAGATACTGCCCTTTTTCAACTTCAACTTCTAACGTATGGTCGTCACGACGGCGCGTAGTAAACCCCTCAATGGCAATGACCGGAGGAAGCTCTTCAACGCAATCGAGGATAAAGACTTCGCGCCGCAGCTGTCGCAGCAGCGACTTGATTGACGTGTTTTCGACAATGATTCCGTGATTAATAATGGCGATGTGCCGACACAGCGCTTCTGCCTCCTCCAAATAATGGGTGGTCAGAATGATTGTAGTGCCCTGGTCGTTAATGCGCCTCAGAAATTCCCACATAGACCGACGCATTTCGATATCGACGCCAGCGCTGGGCTCGTCAAGAATAAGCAGGCGTGGTTCGTGGATGAGAGAACGCGCTATCATCAGTCGGCGCTTCATACCACCGGACAGCGTGCGCGCCTGCGCGTCGCGCTGGTCCCACAAGCCCAGTTCACGCAAATACTTCTCCGCGCGCTCCTTGGCAAGCGCCGGGGGCAGACCATAGTAACCGGCCTGGTTGACCACTATATCCAGCGTTTTTTCAAACTGGTTGAAGTTGAACTCCTGCGGCACAATGCCGATATGCCGTTTGGCAGCGGGGAAATTTACGTCTATATCGACATCGAATACACTGACCTTGCCGCCGGATTTAGCGACCAGCGAGCAGATGATGCCGATTGTCGTTGATTTGCCGGCCCCGTTAGGGCCCAGTAACGCGAAAAAGTCACCCTGCTGTACGTCAAAACTGATGCCTTTTAGTGCTTCAAAACCATTGTCGTAGACCTTGCTCAGGTTTTCGATTGTCAGTGCTGGTATCATAAGGAACGCGATGTCTGCATAGTTTCACAAGCACACAATTGTACTCGTATTTACACAGGTAGACGACCTCACCCATGAGCGAACAACAATATCTTGATTACATCTACGCTCTGCTGGCGCAGTTCACACGGACATTCGCCACGCGTACGGAACAATTGCCACCAGAACACCCATTGCGCGAACTGGCGGCCGCCTTTGAAGCCATCGCGGGCAATGGCGATGATTTTTATACC
>JBDNIE010000291.1:0-8869 GCA_041688425.1 Halioglobus sp.
AGGGAGAATCGATGAGAAAAAAACAGGGAGTAATTGACTGAACGTGAACACCTGGGTTAAAAACCCGGGTACGTGATGCGCTGGGAGTTCAGGTGTTCACGTTCGTCCGGAATAGGTGTTCACGTTCACCGGAATACGCACTTTAACCTCATTCGCTGTCATCGCGATCAGCATAACCGCATAAGAAACGGGGAAAAGCACTATGAATCCAAGCAGAGTAATACTGGCGCTTTCCGCCATTCTCGCCACTTCTGCCGCGAACGCACAGGTTCCCGCCGCCGAATGGGAGCAGTTCAAAGAGCAGTTTTCTGTCATGAGCGAGCGTGTTAAGGCTCTGGAGCTCGAAAACCAACAGTTGCGAGAAGTTAGCAAGAAGACGATAAAGGTAGAAGACCTCGCTGCCACCAATGCAGAAATCAAAACACTCAAACAACAAAACAGTGAATCCTCTTGGGCAGAGCGGGTCGCCTGGAAGGGCGATTACCGTTTTCGCTTTGAGGAGATTCATCAGGAAGACAGGGACGACCGGGAGCGCTACCGGATTCGCGCGCGCCCGGCCCTGATTGCCAAACTTCACAACAACACAGAAGTCGGCTTTGGTTTGGCCACCGGCAGCCAAGACCCTGTGTCGGCCAACCAAACGCTAGGAGACGGAGGCACCAGTAAGGAAATCAACCTTGATCTGGCCTATGCAAAATGGACGGGATTGGAGGGCTTTTCGATCGTCGGCGGCAAGTTCGTCAACCCGTATTACACGGTTGAAAAAAGTCAGATGATATTCGATTCGGATTTTCGTCCCGAGGGTATCGCTGCAACCTGGGCCAATGACCGGTTCTTCTCCGATGTCACCTTCGCGTTTATCGATAGTGACAGCAGCAATACGGGCAAAAATAATTACGGTGTCTGGTCTGGCCAGGTCGGCACAGTGCTAACGCCCTTCGAAAGTGGCAAGCTGACACTTTCGGCGGGCTACATCGATGCGCCCGTTAAGGGCCAGCCGGCGATTTTTAACGATAACTTTTTTGGCAATTCCTTCGTCGTAGTGGAAGGCGTTGACGTGTACGAGTATGACTACTCTTTGTTGACCAGTTCGATTGCCCTTGGCGTTTCCGCGTTTGATCTGCCGTTAAGTTTCTATGTTGATTACGTAGAGAACCAGGACGCTAATGACTTGGAAACGGGTTACCTCGCTGGCTGGAAGCTGGGGAATGCGAAGAAGGAGGGTGAGTGGCAGGTGCAATACCAATATCAGAAGCTGGAAGCTAACGCGACCCTTGGTGTTGTCACGAATTCCAACTTTGCGGGCGGTGGCACGGATGGTAAGGGCAGCTTACTCACCGCCAAGTATGCGATAGACGATCAGTGGTATGTCGCAGGTGCCTATTTCTTCGACAACAAGGAAGGCATGGATCTGGGTGACAACGCGAACTACGAGCGTTTCCAGCTCGATACAGGCTACACCTACTAGTTGTTTGCACCATAGAGGTCGAGCCGGAGACAGTCCCCTGGTGCTATTGTTGAAGGCCCCCAATAGCCTCGAAACTTGCTTCATGGGCAAGCTCGGGTATAATATCGCTGCTTTTCTGAGGTGCTTATAGAAGATCTTCAGTCCCCTTCGTCTAGTGGTCCAGGACACTGCCCTTTCACGGCGGTAACAGGGGTTCGAACCCCCTAGGGGACGCCATAATCATTGCAGCTCGGTTCTGTTTCGGGCTTTGCTTAACAGCATTGGCAGTTGCAGTTCCGTGCGATCGCAGGGGAAACCATGAGTCGTTATTGGAGTGATATAGTCAATACGCTCACGCCCTATGTGCCGGGAGAGCAGCCGCAGTTCGAAAAACTGGTCAAGCTCAATACCAACGAAAGTCCTTATCCACCCTCGCCAGCGGTATTGCAGGCTATTCACTCGGTAAGTGCCGATACGCTGCGGCGCTATCCCGATCCTGAATCGGTCGCACTGCGACAGGGCATTGCCGCCCGCAACCGCATACATCTGGACCAGGTTTTCGTTGGCAACGGCTCCGATGAGGTTATCGCGCTGGTGTTCCTGGCGCTTCTAAAACACAAGCTGCCGATTTGTTTTCCAGATGTAAGCTACAGCTTCTATCCGGTCTGGTCACAGATGTTCGGCGTTGAGTATACGACTGTCGCGGTGGCAGACGATTTTAGCATTGACCCCGACTCCTACCCGGCCGAGAACGGTGGAATCATCGTGCCGAACCCTAACGCACCCACTGGAATGCTGATGGACCTTAGGGCTGTTCGTGCGCTGGTGCAAAAGAGTGCTGGGTCAGTCGTAGTAATCGATGAAGCCTATATCGATTTCGGCGGCGAATCGGCGGTGTCGATGATAGACGAGTTTGACAATTTGTTAGTGGTGCAGACGCTATCCAAAGCACGCGCGCTGGCCGGTTTGCGTGTGGGCTATGCGATGGGCAATGCCAAACTCATCGAGGCTCTGGGGCGAGTCAAGAACTCGTTCAATTCCTACCCTCTGGATGCGATAGCGCAATGTGCGGCCGTTGCCGCACTAGAGGATGAGGATTATTTCCGTAGTATGTGCCAGCGTGTTATCCGTTCCCGCGAAGCACTATGCGAGGCATTGTCAGTCATGGGGTTTGATGTTTTACCGTCGGCTGCAAACTTCATCTTAACCACCCACAAACGCTATGTTGCCCGAGATTTGTTCGCACAATTGCGAGAGCGGGGCATTGTAGTGCGCTATTTCGACAAACCGCGGATTGATAGCTATTTGCGTATCAGCATCGGGACAACGGAAGACAATGCAGCCCTGCTGGGCGCGCTGTCAGAGTTACTCAGCGAAGAGGGTTGATGGTGCGGTTGTGGACGCCGTTTGTGCGCAATTTGCAGATTAGTCGGTGTTCCTAAAACAGGGAGCCTGCCACTTAGATTGTAGCTATCTAGACCTTCTTGAGGACCACGCTCCCAATGCTGTAACCTGCTCCAAATGAGCAAAGAACACCAAGATCTCCCGATGCGAAGTTGTCGCGGTGCTTATGGAAGGCGATGATCGAGCCGGCAGAGCTGGTGTTGGCGTACTCATCCAGTATTGTGGGTGCTTCTTCAGGGGTAGCGTCACGGCCGAGTACCCTGCGCGATATCAACTGATTCATGCTGAGGTTTGCCTGATGCAGCCACAAGCGTTTCAGTTGGTCGGGCGCAATGCCCAGCCTATCCAGCTGATTTGATATCTGTGTCGCCACCGCAGGGCATACTTCTTTGAAGACTTTCCGTCCTTCCTGCACGAACAACTTGTCCGAAGAGCCCACACCTGACTCATCCGTACGGTTGAGGAAGCCGAAGTTGTTGCGAATGTTGTTGGAAAATATCGTTTGTAGTTTGCTATCCACGATCAGGTACTGATCATCGCTAGTGGCGGTTTCGGCAGATTCCACAATAACCGCTGTGCAGACATCGCCGAAAATAAAATGCGAGTCGCGGTCACGAAAGTTCAGGTGTCCACTGCATATCTCCGGGTTGAGCATTAGCACACAGCGGGCACTGCCGTTGCTTATAGCATCGCGCGCTTGCTGTATGCCAAATGTGGCTGAGGAGCAGGCCACATTCATATCAAATCCGTACCCTTTTATGCCTAGCGCGGCCTGAATTTCGACAGCAATAGCAGGATAAGCACGCTGCATATTGGATGCTGCAACAATGACAGCATCTATATCTGCGGCGGTCTTGCCGGACTGCTCCATAGCCTCACGCGCAGCGGCCACGCCCATCTCACATTGAATGGACTGAGCCTCGTTGGGGCGCTCTGGCAGGTTTGGTGTCAGTCGGTGGGGGTCTATGATGCCCCCTTTATTCACCACGTATCGAGATTTGATGCCCGAAGCTTTCTCCACGAATTCCACAGATGACGGCTGTAGTGCCGTTACTTCGCCCGCTGCGATTTCGCTGGCATGTTCAGCATTAAATAACTCAACGTAGCAGTTGAAGGACTCTACCAGTTCCTGGTTGCTGATGGCGTGGGGCGGCGTGTAGAGGCCGGTTCCGCTAATGACAATATCGGGCATGGTGGGTGTTCCGCTAACTAATTAACTGACGCAAGCAGTTGTTGTCGAACTAAAGTCAGGACTATGCAACCTCTGTGACCTGATCACTCCGCTGCCTTGCGCTGGTCCAGAGGTACGAAATCACGCTGTGTGTAACCGGTATACAGCTGGCGCGGTCGGCCGATGCGATAGCTTCCGCTAATCATCTCATTCCAGTGCGCAATCCAGCCGACAGTGCGCCCCACTGCAAAGATGACTGTGAACATGCTGGTGGGGATGCCCATCGCTTTTAGGATAATGCCTGAATAGAAATCGACGTTGGGATACAGCTTTTTTTCAATAAAATATTCATCCGACAACGCAATTTCCTCCAGCCGCTTGGCGATCTCCAGCAACGGATCATCAATGCCCAACTCAGCCAGTACTTCGTCTGCCGCTTCCTTCATGACCTTGGCGCGGGGGTCGAAGTTCTTGTAAACCCGATGTCCAAACCCCATGAGTCGGAAGGGGTCGTTCTTGTCTTTAGCGCGCGCGACAAACTCGTCGATTCTGGATACGCTGCCGATCTCCTGCAACATTTCCAGTACCGCCTCGTTGGCGCCACCATGAGAGGGTCCCCACAGTGCGGCGATGCCCGCTGCGATACAAGCGAAAGGATTAGCGCCAGAAGATCCAGCAAGGCGCACCGTGGAGGTGGAGGCATTCTGTTCGTGGTCAGCATGGAGCAGGAAGATGCGGTCCATGGCCGTGGCGAGGGTAGGGCTGATGTTGCTGGGCTCGCAGGGGTTGCCAAACATCATGTGCAGGAAGTTCTCTGAATAACTGAGGCTGTTATCAGGATACATAAATGGTTGGCCGGTGGAGAATTTATAGCTCATGGCCGCTATCGTCGGCATTTTTGCTATCAGCCTGAACGCAGCAATCTGGCGATGGTGCTCGTCCGAGATTTCCAGCGAATCGTGATAGAAAGCCGAGAGGGCGCCGACAACGCCGCACATAATTGCCATAGGATGGGCGTCGCGCCTGAAGCCGTTAAAAAAGATGCGAATCTGTTCGTGCACCATTGTATGCCTGTGCACCGTCGCAACAAATTGGGCCTTCTGCTGTGTTGTTGGCAGCTCCCCGTAGAGTAAAAGATAACAGGTCTCAAGATAGTCAGAATGCTCCGCTAGCTGTTCGATCGGGTAGCCGCGATGTAACAGCACCCCTTTGTCACCATCAATGAAAGTGATCTGTGACTCACAGGCAGCCGTAGACACAAATCCGGGATCGTAGGTGAACAGCCCCTTGCTTGTGAGCTCGCCGACATCTAGGACGTCGGGCCCCAATGTGCCAGAGTAGATTGGGAGCTCAATGGGATCGCTGATGCCGTCGATCGTAAGGAGGGCTTTTTTGTCACTCATAGGGAGTCCGGGGAAGTGTCTAATCGGGGGCAACCACTATAAAGTCTCGGAGCTTTTTGTCAATTGAAGCGGCGGGTAGCGTAATGAAAAATTCGTATCTCGTTGTACTGTGTTGGCCAGTTGCCAGCGGGCGTCGGCTCACGCGCGATGCAATGGCAAACCGCTCCTAGCAGTTTGTATTTGTCGGCGCAAATGCCTATAATCTTGCGCGTTTCGACAGTAGGCCAAAGCGGTGGCCGGTGCCCTGTGTGGCACTTCGCCAGATCGATTAATCGCCCCATGGGCGCACTTTAGACGGTATTTAATTGTGAAAGACAAACGCCCTGTAAACCTGGACATAGCGTCTATGCGGCTTCCTATTACCGCATGGGCCTCCATTACGCATCGCGCCAGTGGCGTATTCCTCTTCGCTGGCATAGGGTTCCTGCTGTGGACTCTAGATAGCAGTCTGGCTAGCCCGGAGAGTTTTGCCGCACTGCAGCTCAGTTTGGACAATGTTTTCTTGAAGTTGGTGTTGTGGGCGATCATTTCCGGGCTTATCTACCATTTAGTGGGTGGGATCAGGCACCTGGTGATGGATATGGGGTTCGGTGAAACCATGGCCGGAGGCATTCTCAGTGTGCGCATCTCGGTCAGCGCTTCGGTTGTACTCATTCTGTTAGCGGGGATATGGATATGGTAACTGCAGTAAGCAGCATGGGCCGTTCGGGGGTGCACAATTGGGTGATGCAGCGCATAAGTGCTGTGATCCTTTTGACCTATTTTCTTTGCATTGGCGTAGTAATAGTGAGCGGTGTTGACTATGCAGGCTGGAAAGGCCTGTTTGAACAGACATGGATGCGGGTCTTTAGTTTGCTGGCGCTCGCATCCCTGGGTGTTCACGCATGGCTTGGGTTGTGGTCGGTTTTTACCGATTACTTCACCGAGCGCATGATGGGTCCCGTGGGAAATACAGTTCGCCTCGCCGCGCAAATTGTATGCGGTATTATTATGTTCACGTATCTAGTCTGGGGCGTCCAGATCTTGTGGGGTTTGTAACGATGGCAGCACTGCGTACCATTTCTTTTGACGGGGTCATTGTCGGCGGCGGCGGCGCGGGTCTGCGTGCGGCCTTGCAATTGGCGCAATCGGGCTTCAAGACAGCCGTTATCTCTAAAGTGTTTCCCACACGTTCGCATACGGTATCTGCGCAAGGTGGCATCACTTGTGCTATCGCATCAGCAGATCCTGACGATGACTGGCGCTGGCATATGTACGACACCGTGAAGGGCTCCGACTATATCGGCGACCAGGATGCTATCGAATATATGTGCAGTGTCGGCCCGGAAGCGGTATACGAGCTCGAGCATATGGGCCTGCCGTTTTCGCGCACAGAAGAGGGGCGCATATATCAGCGTCCTTTCGGTGGACAGTCGAAGAACTATGGTGAGGGCGGCCAGGCTTCCCGCACCTGTGCAGCGGCTGACCGCACCGGTCACGCGCTCTTGCACACACTCTATCAGGGCAACCTTAAGCACGAGACGGTATTTTTCAATGAATGGTATGCGACCGACCTGGTGAAGAATCAGGACGGAGCGGTGGTTGGCGTAATTGCAATCTGCCTGGAAACCGGCGAAACCGTGCATATAAAATCGAAAGCAACTGTTTTGGCCACTGGTGGCGCAGGGCGCATTTACGCGTCTACCACCAACGCTCATATCAATACGGGTGATGGCATTGGCATGGCGCTGCGCGCCGGGTTTCCGGTGCAGGATATCGAGATGTGGCAGTTTCATCCCACTGGAATTGCCGGTGCCGGCACCTTGGTCACCGAGGGTTGCCGCGGCGAGGGTGGCTATCTTATTAATAAGGATGGTGAACGCTTTATGGAGCGTTACGCCCCAAATGCCAAGGATCTGGCGGGTCGCGATGTGGTTGCGCGCTCTATGGTGCTCGAGATACTGGAAGGCAGGGGATGTGGTCCCAACGGTGATTATGTCCTTTTGAAGTTGGATCATCTGGGAGAGGAGGTGCTGGAGAGTCGGCTTCCGGGTATCTGTGAGCTGTCGCGAACATTTGCCCATGTCGACCCGGTCAAGGAGCCAATACCGGTGGTGCCAACCTGTCACTACATGATGGGCGGTATACCTACCAATGTGCACGGTCAGGCGCTGATTCTCGACCATAACGGTGCGGACAGTGTCATTCCCGGTTTATATGCCTGCGGTGAAGTCGCCTGTGTGTCTGTGCACGGCGCTAATCGACTGGGCGGAAATTCGCTGCTGGATTTGGTGGTATTCGGTCGCGCTTCAGGCTTGTTCATCGAAAAGGCGTTGCGCGAAGGTATCGACATGCGCGACGCGTCCGAGAGTGACGTCGAGGTCGCCATGGCTCGTCTGGACAAGTTGAATGCCTCGAGTGGTGGCGAAAACGTGTCGGGGCTGCGCAAGGAATTGCAGACCACCATGCAGAATCATTTTGGCGTATTCCGCGATGGGCCGTTTATGCAAGAGGGCATCAGTAAATTGGCAGAGTTGCGCCCACGAATAGAAAATGCGCAGCTCGCCGATAAGAGTATGGCCTTCAATACAGCCCGTATTGAGGCGTTGGAATTACACAACCTGTTTGAGGTTGCTGAAGCGACGGCCATTGCCGCTGAGGCGCGCACGGAGAGTCGAGGCGCTCATGCTCGCAACGACTTTGATTCCCGAGATGATGAAAACTGGTTGTGTCACTCCCTGTATTTTCCCACCGATAAGAGTGTGGGCAAGAGGAAGGTGAATTTTGAGCCGAAGACGGTTGATACATTTCAACCCAAAGCGCGTGTCTACTAGAGGGTAAAAGGATGTTGCAAGTCAGTATTTATCGCTATAACCCGGAAGTCGATGCAGAACCCTATATGCAGGATGTACAGGTCGACACCGCAGGCAAGGATCTGATGGTTCTTGACGTGATGGAAATGATCAAGGGGCAAGACACTACAGTATCGTATCGTCGTTCCTGTCGTGAAGGCGTGTGTGGCTCTGATGGCGTTAACATGAATGGTGTTAATGGACTCGCGTGTATCACACCGCTATCCAAGGCCGTACGGAACAGTAATAAGTTGGTACTGCGCCCACTGCCGGGACTTCCTGTGATTCGCGACCTGGTGGTCGACATGAGTTTGTTCTACGCCCAATACGAAAAGATCCAGCCGTATCTGAAAAACGATACACAGGCACCTGCTATCGAACGCCTGCAGTCTCCTGAGGACAGGGAAAAGCTGGATGGCCTTTACGAGTGCATTCTCTGCGCCTGTTGCTCCACGGCTTGCCCGTCTTTCTGGTGGAACCCTGATCGCTTCATTGGGCCCGCTGGATTGCTGCAGGCTTACCGTTTTTTGGCGGACACTCGCGACACCGCGACAGAGGAGCGTCTGTCGAAGCTTGATGACCCGTTCAGCGTTTTTCGTTGTCATGGTATTCA
>JBDNIE010000292.1:0-4250 GCA_041688425.1 Halioglobus sp.
ACATCGAGGAACCGTTCGTCGTCAATCAGGACCGCCGGTATCTCGGCCCCAGGGGGACCAACGCGGAGAAGTTTCATTTTTTTACCCTGCTTTTCTGCGAATGAAACAATAAAATAACAATACCATGTATCCTATACGAAACGATGATTTGTGTTATAGGGTCGTCTAAACGAGAGCGAAGATGCTTATTGGGCTTCGCTCTATCTACCTAATTGGAGGGAAGTCAGAATGAATAGGAAATTGCTAAGTTCTCTTGCAATCGCAAGCGCTCTCACGCTGGGCGCATGCGCTGGCGGCGGAACGAGTGACGCAGGTGGCAGCAGCGACAGCGGAGAATCGGCAGGTCCCCGAACGCTTTTGGTTTGGGTTGACACTGTGCGTGAGCCCGCATGTAAGTCTTATCAGGAATCAGTTGCTGCAGACATTGCGGTGACCTGTGAAGTCGTGGGTCAGGAAGAAATTCTTCCCAAGATTCTGCTGTCTAACCAGGCCGGACAGGGATGGCCAGACGTCGTCTTTAGCCCACCAAACAGTGTGTCTATCTACGCTGAAGCGGGCAACGGCTACGCCTTGAACCTTGATGAGTACGTCGATTCAGCAATCATCGATGCCTACAACACATCGAATGACTGGTGTCTTATCGATGGGTCCTACTACTGCCTGAAGAACGACCTCGCGCAAACAGTCCTGTGGTACGACACGGTTATCTTTGACGAACTCGGTCTCACCGTTCCCACCACCATGGAGGAATTTGCCGATACAGCAATGATGCTTGAGGGAACTGACTACGTAGCAGGCGCTATCGGTGACCAAGGCTTCTACGCCGGTTACCTATGGCCCAGCGGCTGCCCCGTGGCAGACGTTCAAGATGCGACAACCGTGCGTATCAACCCTGACGCGCCCGAGTGCACCCGTGTGTTCGAGCTTATGCAGCCACTGGTTGATGCGGGCGTCGTTGACTCTCGCTCCGCCTTTGACGCTGGCTTCATCACTGAGGTCGCTCAGCAGCAGAAGGTTGCTATGAATATCGGCCCATCATGGTGGGGCGAGTTCGTAATCCGTCCAGCAGATTCTTGGGCCATTCCCGAGGGTCGCATGGCGGCAGCTGAAATGCCCAAGTGGGATGGTGAATCAACAGCGTGGTCTGGTGAATGGGGTGGCGGCATTTGGGTCGTCTCGTCTCACGCAGAAAACCTTCAGGACGCGGCCGACGCCGGCGTCTATCTCGCAACCGACCCAGATATGCGCGAGGACAAGGTCACATTCCCGGGATACCAGCCCGCATTTGAAAAGTGGGCAGCCCGCCTAGGCGTGGACACCTACTACGCATCTGATCCGACCGTTGCCATGGTCGCTCAGGCATCTCGAATCCGACAGGACAACAACCCCGTGCGTTACGACATGCGCGGTCAGATTGGTGTTCTCCAGACCGAGATTAATAGCGGAGCAACGCTTGAAGATTCAACAAGAACCTTCATGCAGACGCTCATCGAGCTGGCACCATCTGTCGGCTATACCGTTATTGATTAGTATCGACTAGCACACAGTGTGGGGCCGCTGAAATGCGGCCCCACACTGTGTGTAACGAAGGAATTGAGGAGAAACATCGTGCTGAGGCATCGTTCGAAATTGATGGGCCAGATAAATGGCTTTTTGATGTTTTTGCCCTATTTGATACTGCTCGTCATGTTTGCCGTGGTGCCAATTATTCTGGCCGCATCGGTGTCCATTGAGACGTCGTTGACGAATCCCAGCGGGGGTTTTGGAAACTACCTCTTCGTTCTCCAGGATTTCCGTTTTCTTCCTGCTGTCATCAACGTCAGCCTGTTTCTCTTGATTTATCTCCCGACCATGCTCATCGTGGTAGCAGGACTTTCGCTTCTGCTCGACACCATTAAGGCACGCCACTCGGTTCCGCTGAGGCTCGCTTACCTCGTGCCCGCCGGGATCACCGGATCCGTCGCCATCTTGGTTTGGTACTTCATGCTCGAACCGACCTACTCGCCGTTTGCCCCTCTCTTTGCTGAGTTTGGTTTGACGCAGGGAACGGACATCTTCAATTCGGGCAACCTGATTTACATATTTGCTTTGATGACCTTCTTTACCGGCGCCGGCAACTGGATTGTCATTCAGTATGGCTCGCTGCAGTCGATCCCCGATGATCTCCTTGAAGCGGCGAAACTGGACGGCGCAAACGCGTGGCAGGTCGCCATAAGAATTAAGCTCCCGCTCATCCGTAAATACCTCATTTACATGCTCGTTCTTGTGATGGCAGCGGGCTTGCAGATCTTCGTTGAGCCGTACTTGATATCTTCCTCGGTCTACCCGGGGCTTGCAAAAGATTGGTCCTTGAACCAGCTGAGCTACACCCTTGCGTTCTTGGGATCGAACTTGGGTGCGGCCACGGCTCTGTCGCTGATGCTGCTCGTGGTGATGGTGATTTTGGCTCTGCTGGTCATATTCCGAACAGACTTCTTCGATGAAGCAAAAGAAAAGATCAAGGAGAGTTGACGTGACCTTAGTTTCGACAGTCAGACGCCCGGTTCGTAGGCGGAAAACTCGTCTATCCGCAATCCCCTCGAAGGTTGTGGTGTGGGGAATCATGATTACCTTCGCTGTGTTCAGCGTTATCCCCATGACGTGGCTTATCCTCGCTCCGTCTAAAACCCAGGTCCAGCTTGAAGCTGACGCACCGATGTCTTTTGGTTCCTTCCAGGGCTATGCCGACGCGTGGAATAACCTGATGCTGTTCCAAGATGGTCGCCTCGTGACCTGGCTTTTTAACTCCGTGTGGTACACCTCCGTTCAGGTTCTGGTGGCGTGTGCTGTGGCGATCCTGGCGGGCTATGCCCTGGCTGTGACCAAAATGCCGTTCAGGAAATCCATGCTCATCACCACTCTGATTGCGATGATCGTGCCTCAGGTTGCCTTCGTACTCCCGCTCTTTCTGGAAATTACCGCTTTGGGCCTGTACGACACCGCCTGGGCCATTATTCTTCCCGGAACCTTTTTCCCTTTTGGCGTTTTTCTCTCCTACATCTACTTTTCGACGACGATTCCCCATGATCTCTATGAGGCGGCGCGCATCGATGGGGCGGGCGACTGGGGCGTATTTATGAGGGTCGCTCTACCGCTGTCCAAAGGTCTGATTGGGATGCTCGCATTTTTCAGTTTCCAGGTTAACTGGATCAACTTCTTCCTGCCCTACCTCGTGGTCAATTCCGGAGATGTCTTGACGCTCCCCGTGGGCCTGGGAATTCTTTTCTCCTCGACTCCTGCGCTTAATCCCCAGGTCGGAGCCACGGTATTGCCTATTAGGGGGCCAGAAATCGCTCTCGCTGGCCTTCTCGTGGCGATTCCGATTCTTCTGGTGTTCTTGGCCTCAGCGCGTTTGCTCGTGAGAGGAGTACTCGCCGGTTCTGTCAAGAGCTAAAGCGAGGACGCCGCGTTTGCGTCGGCCTGTGAAGTGCAGCACAAGGATTGCTTACTGCGGTGTCTCAGTGTTTCTTGGCTTGAGGAGAGGGCTCCATTGGGCCCTAGGTGACCACGGGGTGTCGTAACTGGGCGTGCGCGAATACCGTTCCATTGTGAGGCGCAGCGAAACCATTGATTTTCCCGGAACAGCCACTTCAACCCACGGGGTTGGTTCTCCGACGGAGGTCGACGTCGCGGAATGTTCGGCGACGCCCGTGATGAGGTGCTCACCAAAAGCGCCTGCTTGAATGACAAGGGTCTCTTCGTCGTCGCCTGTGTTCGAGAGCTGTAGATCCGCGTCGGTGGCGCTTATCTGCGATACCAGGGCGGCAAGCGAGTCGGGAAGGCCGGGGCGCTGTGTGGCGCTGTTGTAGTAACGGAAGGTGGCATGTTGAAACCCTCCGTGAGAGATGTGCATAGGGGCGCCCCACTGTAACTGCACCAGCGACTCGAAATAGACCGGGCAAAACTCCTGCCAAGCGTGAATGGCATAGCCATCAATCTGCATACTGATTGAATCGGGATAATCGTTGATGCGCTCCACGGTGTCCCAGGTGAGAGGGTCGCCATCTTTGGACCTGAGCCGAGCCAATTGCTGGTCAATCAGCCTGTTATTTGCCGCGAGTACCTCTAAGGGGTACCCGGGTAGTTGGCCCGTGATGTATTCATACCAGGCAGTGGTGTTGGTGTTGTAGTGCTTGGCGCTGAAGGGCTTTTCAGCGATAGACACGACAGACCAATCAGACGCCCCGCGAGTTCTTTCCACTCGATCCTGG
>JBDNIE010000040.1:0-3800 GCA_041688425.1 Halioglobus sp.
AAAGAAGTATTGGGGTCAGGTCTTTCATTTCACACCGACAGTATTAGCCCTTGAGTTTGATAGGAGGGACAATTGGCGTCAGAGTAAAAACTTCGTGTTCACGCGAGGCCCCATGCCTATGATTGCAGTGTAAGGGTTTTTACTCTGACCCCAAATATAACCCCAAATATACCCTCCGCTAGTGTTATGGAGACAAAAACGTGCTCAGCAATGCGCCCAGGATTGTATAGATTCTGCACAGCAGCAGAGCCTGCCCCGCTTTACCGGGTATGGGGTCCCAAGAATCGCTGTGCCTGATCAACTGATTTAAACTTACGCATCACCTGCTCTCTTACTCTGGTCGCCTCATGAGATTGCTCTGCTCGATTATTCTCGTACTCCTCGGCACTGTGGATCGCCGCTGGTATCAGCTCGCGATGTGCAACACCATAGCTTCGCAGTTTATCGGTCACGATCTTTCTGAGTTCACCGCTATGTGACCGGAGCAAGCGCTTGAAATACCGCTTTGCTGCAGCCCCATCCCTCCTAGCCTGCAAATACACATCGACTACCTCGCCATACCTAAAGCGCTTCGCAGGGCAGCGAGTGCTTTGGGTGCCAGAGGCGAATCGCTTCTCGGCTGACTATGATGCTTCGCTCCGCGAGCAGATCCTCGATATCCCGGTGGCTGAGATTGAAACGATAGTAGAGCCAGACGGCGTAGGAGATGATATCGGGAGGGAATCTGTGCCGCTTGTATGTGTTCATGGACCGACGCTACAGGTTACAGTAACTTAACTTGCCGATACCGCTTACGCTTACGCTTATTACGAAAAGTTCAGTAATGTGAAAGGATGTTTCTTATGAAGTTACCAGCGCCTGTTATGACGGAAGGTACTTGCGTTTTACTAATGTCCGCTCAATCAGCATTGCAGCAACTGCTGCAGACCATCCGAAGCAAGTCGAAGGTAATCCTGATGGTCCTGGGTGTCGGCGTGCTGGGACTGACGACAACGGTGAGCGAGGCTGAGCCATCCATGCAGCAGCACCTTGAAATACTGCAAGGTCAACTGGAGCAGCAGCAGCAGATGTTGCAGCAGATGCAGCGCCAGCTCGACCAACAGAAAATGGCCGGGGAGCAGGCCATAAAACAGATCAAGCAAGAGGCGGTCGATGCGGATAGCGCCGCGCAGCAGGCCGAGATCGACGCACAGCAGGCGGAGGTAGAGGTCCAACAGGTGGCGCGCGTCACCGGAATCGACCTGTCCAGGGAAATGGATCGTATGGGTGATTCAAAAGGCACAAATTTCAGGGTTCTGGATTCGGAGACTGTGCTGACGATCAGCGGCTTTATCCAGGCCACGGCCATCCACGATTTTGACCAGATCGAAAGCCCGACCAAGTTTTCCGCCAGTCGTATTGTGGTCCAGGGCAACCCTTCTGGTGTGCCCAATCATCAGACAACGTTTACCGCCAATGCTTCGCGCTTTGTCCTCGGTACTGTTACGCCGACAGCGCAAGGCAATCTGTCTACCTTCCTGTCCTGGGATTTCGACGGCAATACGACGTCATCTGATGCGAACATACAGCTGCGCCAGGCGTGGGGACAGTTGGATGGTTTTCTCTTTGGGGGTGACCTGCGTATCGGCCAGTCCTGGACGACGTGGGACGATCTCGATGCTTTACCAGAGACCATGGATTACGAGGGACCTAACGGTTCACAGCAACTCCGCCAACCCTTGATCAGGTGGGCGCGTGATCTGGATGACGAGTTTACCCTCTGGCTGGCTTTCGAAGATCCGGACTACGGCGTTACTGACGGCAGCACGCAAAGCGGCTGGCCGGATGCCGTTGCTTCTTTAAACTGGCATGGCGACTGGGGACACCTCAAGCCGGCTATCATCGGGCGTCAGATCCGCGGAGATGCTGACTTTGGGGGAGCGGATACCGTTATCGGCTGGGGCGCGCAGTTAGCAGGTAATATCAAGGTGCCGCTGCTGGCTGAAAAAGATAACTTTAAATTTCAGGTGGTCTATGGCGCGGGCATCGCCAGCTACAACAGCGACGGTGGCTTCGACGATGCCATGTTTACGGGTAACGGTAACCTGAAGGCCATCAATTCCTTCCAGGGGTTCGGTGCTTTCCAGCACTGGTGGACGGACAGCCTGCGCTCCAATACCGTATTCGGTTGGGTCAACGTGGATAACAAAAGTGGGCAGACTGATGATAGCCTGGATCGGACCCTGTATGCTGCGGGTAACCTCGTCTGGAGTCCCCTCAAACAAGTGGACATGGGTGTTGAATACCTGTGGGGCGAGCGCAGAAACAAGAACGATAAAAGTGCGACCGCCAGCCGTGTTCAGGCGACCACCAAGTTCAAGTTCTGATGGGTATGTTGCATGCGGGGCTGCCTTATACAGATTATCACTGTATACGATGGGTTATCTGATAGGCGTCAGGAGACTGGCATTTAATACTGACAATATTGGCGGGCGAAAAACACCAAAATCCATACGGTATGGCGGATAAACTGCGGTGCAGGACAGCCCGATGACAGGTTTGACTCTGCGCTCAACCATCTAGTCGTGGAGATAGAACCAAATCGCGCCACCCAAGCGCCCTGCCTGGAGATAATCACATAATAAAAAGGCTCTAACCCTTTATCCCACGTCCCGACACAAGCAGGTTATAGCCCAATGACAGATGCCAGCGCTAACAGCCCCGAGCTAAAACGTACAGTAGGACTGGTCCCTCTGACGCTCATTGCAGCTGGCGGTATCCTCGGCTCGGGATGGCTATTTTCGCCGCTGTTGACTGCGCAGTTGGCCGGACCCGCATCCATCATTGCCTGGGTGATCGGTGCCATTGCGATGTTGTTACTGGCGTTTAGCTTCGCCGAGATAGCGAGCGTTTTGCCCGTCGCGGGGGGCATCGCACGCATCCCCCGATATACACATGGTGACGTTACAGCGGCCGTCATTGGCTGGACCGCCTGGGTGGGCTATTGCACACAAGCGCCCATCGAAGTCGCGGTAGTGCTGCGCTATGCAGCCACACACTGGCCGGTGCTGATGACAGATATTAATACGGGCGCATTGAGCAGCGTCGGTTTCATGATGGCAGGGCTCATGTTGATTGTGTTTGTGATCATTAATGCGCTCGGTGCCGCGGCCTTTGCGCGGGCCAATTCAGCCATCACCTGGTTTAAATTCGCTGTGCCAATAATCATCGCTGTTACGTTTATCGCCAGCCGCTTCGATACCGAGAACTTTTCGTCGCCAGCGGCGGGCTTCGCTCCGTACGGTTGGCATGGAATTCTTTCGGCGGTATCGACGGGCGGAATCATTTTTGCCCTGATCGGCTTTCGGCACGCGATCGACATGGCGGGAGAAACGCGCAATCCACGCAAGAATGTGCCACTGGCGTTGATATTCGGACTGCTGATCCCATTGTTCATTTACATTATGCTACAAGTGTCGTTTATCGGAGCCCTTTCCACGGACGAACTTGCAAATGGTTGGGCAAATATCGAGGCGTCGCATGGCTTGGGTCCACTTGCGGCAGTCTCAATGGCGCTAGGTATTAGTTGGTTAACCGCCGTCATTTATGGCGGCGCCCTAATTGGTCCTGCTGGCGGTGCGCTCGTGGCCACGGGTTCAAACGCCCGACTTGCCTACGCCATGTCACGAAATCACTTTTTACCTTCAATATTTAGTCGTTTGTCACTGCGGGGTATCCCGGTTTATGCTCTGGCACTAAATTTCTTCTTAGGTTTCGCGCTCCTATTCTCGCTGCAGTTCGAAAATATTGTTGCAATAAAC
>JBDNIE010000041.1:0-3957 GCA_041688425.1 Halioglobus sp.
CCCTATCGAGGGTTCGAATCCCTCGCTCTCCGCCATATACCTATTTGATTCTAAAGGAAAATTTGGCTTTTCCTCCCCTCCATGGAACCATTTTGGGACCAAACGCTCGGAATCGCCCAATCGCTCCGACACAAACTGCGCCATCCCGGTCGCATCTGTGGATATCCACTTGCAGTAATGCTCATCAATCAATCGCGTCAATCCGTAAATCACCGCGTATGGTGTCCGCTACCGCATCTTTGAAGATACTGCGCAGTATGATTATGATTTCGTTGATCGTCTTATTTTCGAGTGAGCTCAGTTCTAACGCGATCTAACTCTCCAACTCTGTTTTTGTAATCGTGGTGAGTTTGTACGACCCCCACCATTTCGCTAGCTTCAGAAAGTTAGTTCGTCAGTACCCGCTTCACTGCTGACGAGTTTCCTTAACATCTTCCGCCAGCCAAACCTTTATCAACGACTGATACGGCATGTCCCGTTTATTTGCTTCGATTTTAATGCTGTCGAGCAAGCCTTCAGGTAGCCTCAGCGAAATCGTTTTCGTTGACGGCTTCAGATTTGACAGCGACACAGATTCAGCCTTCGTCCAATCAATATGGTCGCTCGAATCGTGTGTTTCCCAAAACTCTCGCTCTTCTTGTTCTGTTTTAAATTTGGGCACTTTCTTAACTGTGCTCATAAATTTTTCTCTCCTTCCGGTGCATATCTCTCGCCGAGATTACTCGGATTAGTGTCCCACCGCGTCTCAGTGTAAACGTAACGTGTAACTGCCTGGCAGCATCCGTTTTGCCCAAGGCATGATATCTGGCCTCTTTTAGGCTGTGCTTACTATTGGATAACAACAGGAGCGGTACATTGAAGAACAGCTGTTCAGCCTCAGATTGGCTGACATCGTGCTTTTTAACACTCTTCCGAGAATTACCTGAGTCCCAGTCGAAACCAACAATTTCACTCAAATTGATCATTTTTGTATATTACCATCATATACGTAGCCTGCAACTGCACCAAGAAAGCCATACGGCGGATCTACCCAAGGTGGTGAGCGGCGGTGTCGGTCCTATAGATCTCGCGCGTGGACCACCATGGGACCATCCTCACGCTTTGTGATGCCCTCTAATGCCGGGCTCATTTTTTAACGCTCTGATTTATAGGGCATTAGAGGGCGTGGCGAGGCGGAGAGTGCGGATTAGATGAGACCCCCGTTCGAAAAATTGCGACCACAGGAGCAATTTAGACGCCGCAGCAGAGCGAAGGCGCCCGCAGGGTCCTAACAGCCCCTAGGTTGTTACGATCAATCCCTCGCTCTCCGCCATATATTTATTTGATTTTAAGAGTGTTACCGTTTTTTCCTTCCTCGCATGGGACCATCTTGGGACCAAGCGCGCAGAAACCTCCAATCGTTCCTATAAAAATTGTGCCATGCCCGTGACATCGTCAAAAATCCACTTGCCATAGTGCTCATCAATCATTCGCGTGCTGGTATGACCCACCTGGCGAATGATCCATTCTTTCGCGATGCCGGCGGTGAGCAATTGGCTGATGAATGTGCGTCGTGCAGTGTTCTGCTCCCGATAGCGTACTTGGGATGTATGGCGTCAGCTACCATGCAGCTGGCCACCAAATCCTGCGAACAGATGGAAGCGGAGATAGCCCAGGGTAAGAACCCCTATGCCGACCTGATCACGTTATCGAAAGGTAATGATTGGAAAGTGCAGATGGGCGTTGGTGGCAACGACGCCGTCACCGCTAAAACCACCGTGGAGTCTTCCAATGGCGATAACGGTGTGCCCTGGATAGGCGGCCAGGCTGGCGGCAGCGGCCAGCCGGTGCTGGAGTTTACCGGCGATATCGTCGAGGCCGGTTACAACATCAATATGAACCGGGCAGTAACCGATACTACCCCGGTGCCGGCGGCATCCTCGACACGCTTATCCGAGATCTGGCCGTCACCAGTCGATGCCAGAGACTGGACCGTCGAAGTGGTGGGCGAGAATATCGTTACCACCTGTGACACCTGCCGCAAGGACAGTATTCCCGGAACTGGTTTGTTGCCCAAGCTCTACCAGGAGTCGACATCGGTCACCACCGAAATCCAGAATCTGGTCAGCGGCGTAACACCACCCACGCTGGCTAATCTCGACCAGATTACGGCGCCTGGGGTGGCCATCACCCGACAGGTGATCGAAGCCATCCGCGAGATGCCCGCTTCAGAACAGAGCCTGATCATGGGTCGACTCGTTTCTGAAATCAGTACAGCCCGCACGGTCGAGAAAGCGCTGTTTGCAAGAAGACTATTGTTATCCGGGAGACAGGTGCCCGAGGTCTACGCTACAGAAGTCGCTCGCGAGCACGCTGACAACTCCATCACCGAACTGGATAAGGAAATCGAGAACCTGCTCTTTGAGACCCGTGTGCGCAAGGAGGTGGTCTCGGATACGGTTGCCACGCTGTTACAGAGAGCAGCCGCTAGGCGGCAGAGCGCTCTCACCGTGCCGGAAGTGCCCACCCTCGATCCCAACCC
Organism: Halioglobus sp.; assembly: GCA_041688425.1. Lineage (GTDB taxonomy): Bacteria > Pseudomonadota > Gammaproteobacteria > Pseudomonadales > Halieaceae > Marimicrobium. The sequence goes on from JBDNIE010000041.1 coordinate 2,522, forward strand.
CTTGCGAGGTGGGCGTGTTCAATAATATTCGGGCAAGACGGAGAGGCTTCCTGCTATGCACCACAGTGGCCGTACTGCTCACAGCACTAATGGGCTATCTGCTGATGTACCGGCTACAGACTGAATCCGTGCAATCCATCCAGTACGCAATCGATACCTGGCGGCTGTCGCTGGCACTCATTCGCTGGTCATTGATCACCCTTGTTGCTCTAAGCTGGAATTATCCAGTCGCGTGGTTGGCTAAGTCAGGAACGATCAACCATGCGAAAGCAGCTCAGCTAACAGCGTTGCGCTGGCGCGCCGTCACCTGGCTTGTGTTGTTGGAGCTAGTGTTAGGGCAGGGCATACTCGTCAAAGCCCTGAGCCTGATGGTCGGAATAATGCAATGAGTGTCGATAGCTACCTGGAGCTTTTTACCTCTCTGTTCGGCTGGACCTTTTACGGTATTTTGTGGGATGTGCTGGTCGGCACCGGCATCGTCTATTTACCATTCTTGGGTATCCTAATCGACAACTGGCGCGAACCTGCCCAGGGTGGTGAGGTAGGCCATGCCAGTGGACTATCGCTGCGTCGTATGGAGATCGAACTGTTTATCGCGCTACTCGTGGTTGTGCTCGCTGGGCAACCGGCCGCTCTGACGCCGCTCAACGCAGCAACCTTGTCCTATTCACCACCGCCAACGCTGTTGGATCCAACGCCGGCCACAGCAACCGTGGCTGCACCACAGAGCACTTATGGCACAACCGGATTTGCCGGCTCTGCCGCAACCGTCAATGTTCCGATCTGGTGGTATAGCGTGATTGCTCTGAGTTCAGGGTTGAACCACGCCATTGTCGAAGGCATGCCGACCGTGGCGGATATGCGGACGTTTGAGCAGCAGGCACATCTGGCGACCATTGCTGATCCGCGTCTCAGGCAGGAAGTGAGCGATTTCTTTAGCCAGTGCTATATCCCAGCCCGTTCCAATACCAAGCTGAACGACCAGACACAGCGGCGATCAATGGCAGTCTCGCAACCTATGGAGCCGATGACCCGGATTGGATGGGGTCGCACATCTACCGGGATACAGCGGGTTACTACGACACCTTGCGTCCGGCCAGTCAGGTCACGGGTTGGGCGTACAACGCGGCCAGAGATACGGAATATGACGCCGCCATACCGCCAGCCTGGGGCAAACCTTACTGCAAACAGTGGTGGGACGATGCTGCCATGGGATTGCGCGAGAAGCTGATCAATGAAGCGGATGCCACATCTGCCGGGTTTTCCGGGTTGGTAGTCGCCATCGCGACTGCGCTGGCCAGCGAGCAGAAAAACGACGCCGTTGCCAAAACCGTACTCACTAATGCGCCACCTTCGTGGTCGAGCAACGAATTGATCGCCAATAACGCTTCTGGTTCTGGCCTCGTCAACGCGGCTGGTTCCATCGTCAAAGGCGG
>JBDNIE010000293.1:0-2691 GCA_041688425.1 Halioglobus sp.
ACCACATTTTCGCGAAAACCTATTCAAGAGCACGCTACAATCATCTACTATAAGGCGGTGTATACTACTGAAATCGCGATTGTGATGGGTTTTATACTCATCACACTAATATCGCCAGCATACAATCGTCGGGGACGTCTGAAACAGACAGTAGCCCAATCAAACAACAATAATAGTAACGCGGAGTAAATCGATGCATAACACGCTCAAAGTGGGATTAGCAATTGTAGCGGGTATATCCATCACCGCCTGTAGTGATTCCAACAATAACAATCGCGACAGCACTCCGGAAGCTAACGAACCGACGTTTTCCGCAGAGATACGCCGCACTGAATACGGTATTCCACACATCAAGGCAGACAACTGGGGCAGCCTGGGTTATGGCTATGGTTACGCTTATTCCCAGGACAATTTTTGTGTCACCATGCGAGAAGTCGCACAGGCCAGTGGCCGCTGGGCAGAGTTTACTGGCGATAGCGTCGACAGAGATCAGCTGTGGCTATTCATCAATGGTACCAAGGAAGAGTTCCGGGGCAACTTTTATGACAAGCTGCCCCAGCGCGACCAGGACCTGATTACCGGCTACGCTGCGGGAATGAATCGCTACCTTGAAGAAACGGGTCTGGAAAACCTGCCTGAGGGCGAAAACGGCTGCCGCGGAGAGCCCTGGGTGTACAGTTTCGATGAGATCGAGCTGATGATGTATCTGCGCAAAATTGCACTTCAGGCCAGTACCGATCAGGGCATTGTGCGCGATGCGATTCTGGCAGTGAAGGGCCCCGATAGAGACCAAGTAGTCAGCATAGATCAACTGCGCGTGCGCGCCGATTTACACGGCGATCTGCAAGATATGGGCCGTGCCATTCGCCCTACTGAAGTGGGCAGTAATGCCATTGCCCTCGGCAGCGAAGCCACTCAAAACGGCGGTGGCCTGTTGCTGGGTAATCCACACCAGCCGTGGAATGGCAGCGGACGCTGGTACGAAGCACATCTGACTATCCCCGGTGAGTATGATGTAGCAGGTGCCTCGTTGCAGGGCCTGCCCTGGATCGGCATCGGTTTTACTAAAGACGTTGCATGGACACACACGGTGGATTACGCCACACGCTTTACGCTGTACGAGGTGGCAATCAATCCCGACAACCAAATGCAGTACGACTACGATGGGCAGTGGCGCGATATAACGACAAAAACGGTCTCTGCCAATGAGTTGCAGGAAGATGGCAGCCTGGTGGCCCGTGAACGCACATTTTACAGTACGCATTATGGCCTGGTGTTGGACCTCGGTGGTGTAAACCCCGCCATCGGTGGTTGGCCCACATTCAGAGGCTCTCTCATGACCATGCGCGATGCCAATCTGGATACTGGTCTGCGATCTTTGCAGCAATGGGTGGAAAAGTCGCAGGCTACCAATATGGAGCAATACCGCGAGGCACTGCGATACATTGGCAATCCGGTGTTTCACGAGTTTGCAGCAGACCGACACGGCAGTATGTTCTATGGCCAGATCAGTGCAGTCCCTCATGTTAACCAGGCCAAACTGGATAGCTGCGTGGATGGCATCGGAGAAATTATTGCCGACGTCACAACCAATGCTTTCATTGGCCTTAACGGCAGCCGCTCTGAATGTGAGTGGGGAGAAGATGCCGATGCGCCGCCCGGCACCAATGTTTTCGGGCTGGCATCACACCCACAGATTCTGGGTCGGGGCGCGGTGGGCAACAGCAACAACAGCTATTGGCTCAGTGATCCCACCAACCCGCTTGAAGGGTTCCCCGTTGTATTCGGCTGGATGGGCCATGAGGGTGACCAGCAATTTATGCGCACCCGTATCACCCACCAGATGATTGCCGAGCGACTGGCGGGCGACGACGAACTGAGTGAAACACCATTGTTTGATTTCGAAACGCTTAAAGGCCTGATGTACTCCAACCGTGTGCATGCGGCAGAAATCACCCTCGACGATGTTTTAGAGATATGCCAAGACTATCTGACCGATCCGGTTAACCTTGGCGATGCGGACACTGTGGATGCACTAACCAGTGCTTGTGACGTATTGGATAAGTGGGACCGCAAGGCGAATGTCGACAGTCGTGGCATGCAGGTCTTCACCGAGTTCTGGGGAGGCATTCGGGAGACCTACGGCAGCCCCTACCAGAACGTTGTCGTAAGTAACGAGTTCTGGCAGGTGGATTTCGACTCGACTGATCCGATATACACGCCTCGCGGCATAGACAAGAATGTTCAAGCCAATCGCGACCTGGTGATTGAGAAGTTACTGCAGGCGCATCAACGCCTGACCGATGCGGGTGTGGCACTGGATGCACCCTGGGGCGAGGTGCAGTTCCTTGAGCGCAATGGCGTGCCGGTTCCCATTCATGGGGGCTCTGGCCAAGCGGGAGTTTTCGGCGCGATCAGCTCGAGCTTACAGGATGGTGGCTACAAGAATCCGGGCTCGGGCAACTCTTATATTCAAACGGTAACCTGGGACGAAAGCGAGTGCCCGATTGCTGACACTATCCTGACACACTCACAGAGCGTGCGACCCGATTCCGATCATTATGGCGATCAGACCCAACTCTACGCCGAGAAAGGCTGGGTGCGCTTCCCCTTCTGTGAAGATGAAATTCAGGCAGCACAGATTGGCGAAACCATTATTCTGGAGGAGTGATCGCGCTGCGTGTGCGCCGC
>JBDNIE010000294.1:0-4628 GCA_041688425.1 Halioglobus sp.
CTGGCGCCACAAGCTCATTCTTGACTTGCCCACTCAAAATGCGGAGAATGCGCGCCTCTCAAGGATCACTGGTCCAGTAAACTGTTTATGGCTACGTAGCTCAGTTGGTTAGAGCACAGCATTCATAATGCTGGGGTCGGTGGTTCAAGTCCACCCGTAGCTACCATTTTTTCTTTATTTTTCAATTTGTTATAAAAATAACGACCTCGGCCACACCTTGAAACTGAACCAAATGTAACCCTGCTGTAACTGCCATCAAGTACCCTATGTGCTCCACTGGCTCAAATCGGAACAGAAAACAGCACACAGCATCGCAAGCCTCTGTCTATACTGCCCCTCATGGACACCTACAAAGACCGCTATCTCGAACTCAGATCCAGTTGGCGACAATACTACGACCTGCAACAGCAACTGAAGAAGAACCGCAGGGTCATCTTGTTCTGTTCCAGCGTCCTTTGCCTCATCATCGGGTTCATGGCGGGAATGTTCCTGTTCTACCCCACAGGTCATGCAGTAGTGAGCGTAGAAGTGCCAGTATCGCAGTCAGAGGCGAAGTCTGAACTAATCAGTCTTTAAAATTGGCCTGAGCCCACCCTACCTGCCAACGTTGTATCCAGTTGTTACCCAAGACAAAATTGCACTCGACGAACATATTGCATATTGTCGGAGTCGCGTTGCTGCCCCTACCAAGCTGCCAACAGCAACCGTTGATGATTTTTTGTAAGAATACTCCGCAATAGCGAGATAGCATGACTCCCACTGAACGCGCACGAGCATACATATCAGAGCGAGTATTTGACCCTGCTCTCCAAAACACTCAAGCCGATAAGCGTATTAAGGATGTGATTAGTGCGTCCAAACACTGGGTCTACGGACTTGAGCGAGTGGGTGACATCTACAATTACATGCTGCATATCATCGGCAGAAGTGACACCTCAGCCCTTGAGCTTTTGGAACTCGAACTGGAAAGCTACGAAACTATCCTTGAAGACTTCGAGAAGTCTTTTACACCCTATTTGGATCAGCGGACTACATTGGAAGACTTCATTGTAGGGGATGAGTATTCCTCAAGAGTCATCAATGGCGTAGCGAAGATATATGACACCCGGGCCGGCGGAATTCTTACCGTGGGAACGATGCCCAATCATTCCGCGGTTCTCATCAAGGTCAACCTTTCTGGTGGAAAATACGAAAATGAATGGCTGGAAGGACAGAGGGTACTTAAATATTACCTCAAGGCCACCACACGCAAGGGGAGTGAAACCTTCTCTGAGGATAGAGCGGAGAATAAGGCGATCATTGGCTATCCACAGACGCCGGTGTATGTATTCACCCGCCAGTCTCCAGAATCAAGCACATTCCTATTTTGTGGCATCTTCTCGTATAGTCGCGTGCACACTGATTCCGATGACAAGAAGTGGTTTGAGCTTCATCGCAGCGATACCGTTGAAACCCAAGTTTTGCTATCCAAACTAATCTACGAGCAGGAAGATGAACTGGTTGAAGCCAAGTCCAGATCAAAATTGGAGAGGGACAAAAGACTTGCCGCTGCACCACCGAAGCCAAGGCAGGTCACAGCTATTACCGTTCAATACTATCGGAATCAGGATGTAGTAGCTGCGGTGCTGGAGCGGGCAAACGGTGAATGTGAGGGCTGTACGTTACCCGCTCCGTTTCTCCGGGCGTCTAACGGCACGCCCTACCTTGAAGTGCACCACAAAGTACAGCTCTCCAAAGGGGGCGACGACACCGTCGAGAATGCTATTGCGCTATGCCCCAATTGCCATCGTAAGACGCATTTCGGTTAGTGCCTCGGAACCACAGGGGTTTTATAAGCCCTTCCATAGAACCTTACAATAACCAATTACTGATGTTGAAAGCTACTCAATATGAATAGGTATAAATAGTGAACATAAATTCTCAAGTAAAAATACTCGTCGCTTTCTTATGTATATGCTTCTCTATTCCTTTACTTGCAGAGGAAGTATTTGATGAATCTACTGGAGAATTGCACTGGGACATCAACTCAGAAGTCCGTCTAAAATATATCCCATCCTGCAGGATTGATGGGCCTCTGGATTCCGTAAACAACTCCAATTTGCATCACCTCATCAAATCTATTGATATATTTTCAGTATTTGATTACTACGACAATGAACGATATGTTATTTGCAAAGGACGTGGATTAAGAGCTATCTATAGACTAAGAGAAGATGGGTTATTTCCAAAACCTTATTCAAAAAATATCTCCATCAATGGTGAAAATATTGAATATACCTATCAAGGATTTTCAATCCTTAAGGATTCTGATGATTCAGAGAATTATCAGAAAATATTTTCCGCTTCGCAAACTAAAAGTACGGTCACCGCAAAGATTTTGCCAAAGAACACTTATAGCATTGAAGGTGAAAGTACTATTACTGGACAATTAATCAATATTTCTAATATAGACGAATCGGATGCCATTCAAAATTCTCAGCTACAACAACTTGTTATTAATCTGAACAAAGAAATAAGAACCAAATATAAATTCGTAATCATGCTTGCCTTAGCTTTAGTGTTTGCAATTTTAGCCATGCTTCTCCTATATAAGTTTAAAGTACACCCCGTTGTGAAAGCAGTATCAGCCATTGCGTTTACTAGAATAAAAAATGTCTTTCATCCTCTGAGAAAAAATGGAGGCACAACAAATATCATAAAGAAAGACAGCCTAAAATCCTATTCAGTTGCAGATGAATTGCTCAAATGGGCAAAATTAAGGGATGAAGGTCATATATCTAAAGCGGAATTTGATGCCGCTCGAAAAAAAATACTTGGTGATGAGTGATTATTTTTCGGTTTTCGCAGACCTAACAGTAAAAATTGAGGGTGGCCGAAAATCCAAAGAAAGGGCATTGGACTTCTGAAGCACACTAAGTGGATTCGCTATCTGAGATTTTTTTGGGGGGAGGATTACAAGCAACGGCGCGTTAAGTCTCCGACTGCCTATACTCGCAAATTTTCTCTCCTGTTTCTATGAGCAATATTCGCTTTGGATAGTAACCAAGTTCATGATCATAAAGATCATTTGGCATTTGATTGAAATCAGTCAAGTGCCCCATTTCACCAATCCATTCCAAAGGACTCTTATACACTTTAGCCTCGGTGTTAAGCCTCGGCAAATACACACTTCCTTTATTGGCTTGCGCAAACGCAATATTTGGGCATTCACCAAGGCACCGCAAGGGGATGGTTTCTGGGAAGGAATGTATCTTCTCGAATGAGCGCCACCCTCTTTTTGAAATAGCCCTTTTAACGTTTTTTAGTGGCGTAACCGTGCATCCCAGCTTGGTGTGCTCTATAGGCAAAGGGCAGTTCCATGTCTTGGGTAAATCCGAGCTATCAAGATGGTTATAAAACGCATACAGCGGAATTGCGCTATTGGCTTTCGCATAGTCTTCGAGAATTACGTGCTGAAACGCTGCTGATACTCCACTACCGACCTTATGTTTTAGCGAGGCGTAACGGCCAGTTCTAAGATCCAATTTTTTAGCCTGAACAGCATATCGAATGTAGCCATTCTCTCTGCTTGCAATCCACCATTCCCAATCAGTACCTTTTATGGATTCCTTATTTTTGGGGGTCTGAATAATCCTTATTGTCGAAAGACTTTGTGAAGCAAGGTAAAGCAGAAGATTATCACTGATAGTTTCTTCGCCCTGAGATATGCCGAATCTCTTGGAATTTCCAAGCCGTTCCCACACATCGTCACAAACTACATTTAAGTGGTGCTTAAGCACTGGCTCTCCTTGTGAAATTTAGTACCTGTGAGCGACGCGACCTACGAGGTAATCCCAGTTGGCTGTTCTTGTTAAGCGCCCGTTGCAGAGACGCGCTCTTCTTATGTATGCTGGGGCGACACCACATAGCGACCTCTTTTCCACCTGTTGTAGTTTGTTTTTTGCAGTCAAGACCAACGTCCTTTTTGGTTATTTTTTGATCAGTCGTGCGCAGACTGAAAATCTGCACGAATCATATCAATTCTTTGGCAAAAACCGAGCAGTAATGTTGCAATGCGTGAATCTTGGGCACAAATGGTCACACTTATGCTAAAGCTGACAAAAGTGGAAAGAGACTTTCTGAAAGAACATGGCATCCTCGAATCAGAGCTATTCGACGCGCGAGACATGGGTGGCCCAGAGTTCAATCCCATCATGAAGGAACTGGGTATAGAGTTTGCCGTAGGAAGGTCGTGTAAGAACGCTGGGCACAGGTTGAGGACGCGGTCTAATCATTGTGTGCAGTGCGACACTGCCAGAATCTCATTCCAACGTCGTTGGAATAGTGACGGCGACGTGTACGTTGCTCACTCACCCAGCCGAAAGCTTATCAAGGTTGGAACTGCGGACTGCCCATACTCACGCACTGACAGTCTAAATTCATATAAATATGGTGGTGCTTCAGATTGGTCAATTGCATATGCGGTACATACTGAAAATGCTGGCAGGATTGAACACACAGCACAGACTGCACTCCAGAGGCACCGAACAGATGCTACATACCACAAAGATGGAGTAGTGCACGACTGCAAAGAACTGTTTAAATCTTCTAAAGCAGCGGCTATTGGTGCTGTAGAAGCCGCAATAGCC
>JBDNIE010000295.1:0-3069 GCA_041688425.1 Halioglobus sp.
AGGATGACGAGGCTGAAAACGCTTTGATTGTTGGCGAGCGCCAGAGCTAAGGCAACTGCTGCCATGCCAACGGTAGACAGCTTTATCACCAGTGGGTTAACTTTTTTTCCGGGGATAATGTCCTGGGTTGCGGAGGCGGAGCAGCTAAGTACCAGCGAGTCTGCGGTAGACATGGTAGCGGCGAAAATGCCCGCCAGAACCAGTCCCACCAGAGGTGCTGGCAATAGCTGCAGCGCCATGGTCGGTAGCGCGAGCTCTGCATCAAAGGTTGATGTATCCGCCAGATAAACACGCGCAAGCAGTCCAACGCCAATCGCCATAGCGTGGAACGCAGTAAACCATAGGTAATACCAGATTTTGGCGCGGCGCATGTGCTTAACATTGTCCAGCGCCATAAAGCGTACCATCACGTGCGGTTGTCCGATGACCGATAATCCGGCAAACATCCAGCCCAGTGCAAACAGTAAGGCACCCGATATTCCAGGAAGTAATAGATCAGTGGGGAACCAATTAGTAAATTCGGGTATCTGCTGCATGCTGTTATATGCTGCCGTCGCACCACCGAGGGCATCGACGGCAACGACTAGAAGCAGGCCCATAGCGACAATCATTACCATGGATTGCGCCGCGTCAGTCCAGATAGAAGCGCGAATGCCCCCAGCCATACAGTAAAGAACGACGAGAACGGCGCCCAGAATGGCACCAGCATATTGCGGCCAGCCAAACAATACCTGCAGTGCTTTAGAGCCGGCGACCAGCTGGGCACTGGCATAGGCCAGCAGGAAGAGTATGGAAATCAGGCCGATAACTCGCTGCAATCGCGAGTTTCTCGCGCCGTACCAGTTGCTTAGTACGCCCGCGTAGGTGAAGTCTTTCGACCGGGCAGTTGCGGCACGTAATCGTGCGTGGATAAACAGGGAGCCAAGGAAGTCGCCAGTGATCCAGCCGACCATCAACCATAGCGCAGGGAAACCAGTGACATAGGCGTAACCAATAACGCCGATGAACATGTATCCGCTGTTGTTAGTGGCAACGGCCGACAAACCCGTTAACCATGGCTTGACTGAGCTTCCGGCCAGATAGTAATCACGCCCCGTGCCTCGGCTCAGTCTTGCCGAAGAAACGCCGATGATCGTGAAAAGCAGCAGGAACACGATAAAAGATACGATCATGTCGCGCGAGCCCTATCTGATGTGAGGCCGCGCAGGGGTGATAACAGCTCTATCCTGTTGAGCGGACGCCTTTGCCGTCACGCTTCTAAGCCTTCTGCTCCCAATTCGTAAGCGCCCTCATCGTTATGGACTTCCTTGCCACTTAGCGGTGGGTTGAATACACAGGCCATCTTCATTTCGCTGTGGGCGCGCAATACATGCTCATCATGTTTGTCCAGCACGTACAGCGTCCCTGGCGAAATGGTATACACCCGATTGTCAGCGATAGTCTCTACCTCTCCGCTGCCTGAAATGCAGTAAACGGATTCCAGATGGTGCTTGTAGTGCATTCGAAAATTGGCCCCCGCGTAAATCGTGGTGATATGGAAGGAAAAGCCCATGTTGTCGCCCTTTAGCAATAGGCGGGTACTTTCCCAGTTACCATCCGGGGACACAATTTTTCGCGACGAGTCCTCTGCCTCGCTCAGTTTCAGTTGCCTTACGATCATGCGCGCAATGCTCTAAATGAGGGCTGTGGCATGGTAGCCGCCACCGCCCTCAAGCGGGCGGCATTCAGTTCGTCAAAGTAGTCGATTTCTTCAGGTACTGGCGCTTCCTTGGCACACACGTCCCTGATGGCCTGTTCCACTATGTCGATACCGTTTTTAAGGTTCTCATCTGATATCGTCAGTGGGCACAGAAACTTCACGACATGGTCGTCTGCGCCGCTGGTCTCAATCACCAGCCCGTGTTTGAAAGCCTGTCGTGTTATGGCGCCCGCTAGCTCGCCATTGACGCAGTTTATGCCTTGAAACATACCGCGACCGCGCGCAGAAAAGTTGCCGTTGCCATAGTTTGCGACAATAGCCTCAAGGCGTTGCGACATATAGCGTGCTTTGCGAAGAATCTCTTTAGAGAAAGTGTCATCCGACCAATACTGATCAATAGCAGCTTTGGCAGTGACGAAGGCAAGATTGTTACCACGAAAGGTGCCGTTGTGTTCGCCTGGCTTCCACTGATCCAGGTGCGGTTTAATTAGTACCACCGCGAAAGGAAGGCCATAGCCAGATAGTGATTTAGACATCGGGATTATGTCTGGACTAATGCCTATCTCTTCAAAACTAAAATACGTGCCCGTGCGTCCGCAACCCGCCTGAATGTCATCAACGATTAATAACATACCATGCTTGCGGCACACGGCTTCAAGGTGTCTCAGCCAGTCAAAAGACGCTGCGGTGATGCCGCCCTCGCCTTGCACTGTCTCGACGATCACGGCAGCGGGCAAATCTATGCCGCTGCTTGAATCACACAGCACTTTGTCGAGATAGGCTGTGGTATCAACGTCATCGCCTAAATAGCCATCGTAAGGCATGCGAGAGGAACCATTGAGAGAGACGCCGGACGCGCCGCGGTGATGGGAGTTGCCGGTAGCTGCCAAGGCACCCAGACTCACGCCGTGAAAGCCGTTGGTGAACGAGATGACATTCTCGCGGCCAGTGACATTGCGCGCCAGTTTGAGTGCAGCCTCAACCGCATTGGTACCAGTAGGACCAGTGAATTGCAGCACATAATCCATACCGCGCGGCTTGAGTATCTTGTCGCTGAAGGATTGCAGAAATTCGCCTTTGGCCTTGGTGTGTAAATCCAAACCATGGCTTATGCCGTCATTGGCGATGTATTCGAGCAGCTTGTCCTTAAAGTGTGGATTGTTGTGACCATAGTTTAAGGTGCCCGCCCCGGAGAGAAAATCCAGATATTGGCGTTCGTCCTCATCATAGAGAAACTCACCCTGCGCGCGATCAAAGACGCGGGGAAATGCTCTCGCGTAACTTTGTACCTCTGATTCGACTTCCTCAAAAATTTTCATGTCGACATCTCCTTTGTGGTGTCAATATTAGATTGATCCAGATGGGGCGTG
>JBDNIE010000296.1:0-24556 GCA_041688425.1 Halioglobus sp.
AAGAAGGCTCCAGCCAAGAAGAAGGCTCCAGCCAAGAAGAAGGCTCCAGCCAAGAAGAAGGCTCCAGCCAAGAAGAAGGCTCCAGCCAAGAAGAAGGCTCCAGCCAAGAAAAAACCTCCGGCTAAGAAAAACGCTCCAGCCAAGAAGCGCTCACCTGGAAAGAAAGCCGCCGCTTAGCAATAAGCCGTTTTTCGGAGGCCGTGATGCGCCCGACTGAGATTGCAATCGTGGCGCAGCAATCTGGTCCTTTGGAACTGTTCGGAATCCTGAACAGCCACAGGCGTGCGGATTCGGGAAGCCCTGGCGTTGCAGCTAGTTCAATGTCGGAGGTGCGATTCCGCGTTGGGTTAATAGACAATACCAGTGTATCGTTTATTTATCGGGAGCCATTGCACTGTGCATAATGGGTGCGGCGATGAGGACCAGCGGCGCACCGAACAGTAGTCCGGCTATAATGGTAATTGCCATCGGTGCGAGTAGCGCCGCACCCTCTCCCAACTTGAGTGCCAGCGGTGCCAGCGCTAACATGGCAATCAGGGCTGACATAAAAATAGGCCGCAGGCGTGCGCGACCTGCTTCGATACGATCGGAATGTGTAATGTTGGAATCCGGCAATTCTGCAAAATAGAACACCCCGAGCTCGGCAGTGATACCCACCACCATAGTCAGCCCCATCATTGCGGCAATATTGAGTTCAGTGCCCGTAATCACAAGGGCGCACAGTACCCCCGCCACTGTCAGTCCAACCACCGCCAAAATTGCGATGGTCTGCGCCATATCCCTAAACACAAACAACAGTACCAACCCGGCCAGCACCAGAGCAGAGGCAAACACTGTGATCAGGTCGCGAAAAGATTTCTGTTGTTCCGCGTATAGACCTCCAAACTCGTAGCGGACTCCAGCGGGCAGGCTCACTGCCGCCATAACACCACTCACATCACGCATGGCTGAGCCCATATCCCTGCCTTCCAATCGGGCGGTCACAGCGCTCATCGGCTGGAGGTTTTCGCGACTGCTTTGAGTCTGTCCACTGACCAAATCGACCTGTGCTATCCGTTGCAGTGGTAGCAAGTGACCGTTCGGGGCGCGCAGTTGCAGGGCTTTGATCGCTTCTACCCGATTGCGTAATGCTTCCGGCGTCCAGACCAAAATATTGATGGTGCGCTCGCCGGCTTGTACAGAACCGGCAACTCCACCGCCGACCAGTGCTTCAAGTTGTGCGGTGACTAGCGCCGGTTCAAGACCTTCCAGCGCGAGATGTGCGCGGTCGAGCGTAACGACAATTGCGTCTCCCGCTATACGATCGGATTTGCGTACCTCAATCACCCCTGGAATTGCCTGCAGAGCGGCGACCGCCAGATCGGCGGCGATGGTCATGGCCTCGGGATCATTGCCGTAAAACTTTACCTCGATGGGCTGGGGTACCGCAGTAAGATCTCCAATAATATCCCCAATCAGCTGAATAGTTTCTGTCTCAAGTCCGGGTACCTCCGCTGCAACCCGATTCCTGATTTCCCCCATAATCTCATCTATCGGACGCCGTGGTAGTGGCTTTAATCTAATAAACATATCGCCCTCGTTGGCTTCGGTAAGTCCGCCGCCGAGCTGTAGTCCGGTGCGACGGGAGTAGCTGGCGACCTCCGGAACGGAACGCACTATTTCCTCCAGCTGTAACAGCAAACGATCGGTTTCAGTCAGCGACAAGCCAGGCGGGGCGACGTAGTCCAGCACAAAGCCACCCTCATCCATCTCGGGCATGAAGCCAGAGGCCACTTGCGTCGTTGCGAGCCCCCCGGCGACAACGGCCATTGTAATAAGCCCTAGCGCAAATACTCGAGCGTGCCGCAGCACGCTATGCATCCTTTTCACGTATTGGTCTGTCAGCCAGCCCAGCCAGTGATTGGACTGTTCCGCTCGTTCGGCATCACCCGGTCGGGCCAAATGCAACGCCAACAAAGGAACGACCGTCAGTGCGTAGACCATGGAGAACATCAGGGCGGAAGCCATCGTCATTGCAAGGGCCTTGAAAAAGCCGCCCGTCACGCCGTCGAGAAACGCCAGCGGGGTAAACACTATGATGGTCGCCAGCGACGAGCCGAGCAGTGGCCTGGTCATCTCGCTTGCCGCCTCCAGAACAGTAGCGGACTTTTCGCTGAGTTTGCGTGTGATGTGTTCGAGCATAACCACCACGTCATCAACCACCAGTCCCACCGCGGCGGCCATGCCACCCAGTGTCATGATATTGAGGCTCAGCCCCAGCAGCACCAGCAGCAGTGCGGCGGACGCGAGCACTGCCGGCAAGAGAATTGCCATTACGAGCACAAAGCGGAAGCTGCGAAGGAACAGGTAGAGCACCAGACCGGCCAGGAGGGTACCCAGCAGAATGGAATCACGCACACTGGATGCGGCAGAGCGCACGAGGTCCGACTGGTCGTAATAGGGAGTAATCACTATGCCGGGCGGAAAGTGTGGACTCTCCCGAGCAATAATTCCCTTTATGGCATCGGTCAATGCCAGTGAATTGGCTTCAGGCGCTTGGCGAATATTGACCAGCACTGCGGGGCCGCCATCCGCCGTTACGCGGGTCCATTCCTGGGCCGTGGACATGCGGACGTCAGCTACATCATCCAATTCCAGAACTGTGCCATTGCTGGACTTCAGAACCACCGAGCTGATGTCTTCGAGTCCAGTCAGGCGGTCATCCACAATGGTCAGGAAAAGGCGCGAACGGTCTTCCAGTCGACCGCTGGCCGAAACCGCATTGCCGGACCTCAGTGCAGCGACTACATCAGTAATCGACAAGCCGTGACTGTGTAACCTCACGGGGTCGACAACGACCTGGAACTGGGCATCCCGGCCGCCAAGTACAGATACTTCCGCCACGCCGTCCACGGATGCGAGCAACGGCCTAAGATCGTACAGTGCAAAATTCTTCAGCGCGACCAGCGAACCTTTTTTAGAGGTGATCGAGTAGCCCAGCACAGGGAAGATGGTCGGATCCATGCGTCGGACCTGAAAAGAAAACCCGGAGGGCAGATTTGGCGCCAGGCGGGCTATCTCGGACTCCGCTTGCAGCGCTGCAGTGACAATATCATGGCCCCAGCCAAAGGTGACGGAGACCTCCGCCGAGCCGCGGCTGGTCTGCGAGCGGATATCGTGTACGCCAGGTATGGCGCGCAGTGCCTCCTCTGCGGGTCGTGTGACTTGCACCACCATCTCATCAGCTGGACGATCCCCCGCTTCCAGAGACACCGTTATGCGTGGGAAATCGATGGCCGGAAACAGGCTTACCGGGAGCCGTGCCAGTGCAAATGCGCCGGCGAACGACAGCACAATGAAGACTGCCAGCAGGAAACGCCACTGCCGCGTTAGCCAGGTGCTCATCGGTTCACGCTGGCTGTGGCGGTTCTGATTTTCATGCCATCCGACAGGGTCGCGGCGCCCGCAACAACGACGAAATCTCCGGCGGAAATGCCGGTGCGAATCTCGGTTTTCTCTCCGCTGGTCAGGCCGACCTCTACGCGCTGCAATGCGGCGGTGTCTCTATCCGCGACAAATACGTAGGAACCGGTTTCATCGTTAAATACCGCTGCGCGGGGAACAAGCAGCACAGCCGGGTGGGAGCTCGCTACCATTTGTGCCACCACGGTTTCACCCGCGGAAAAACCCGTGTCGGGCGGCAGGGTTACCAGAGCTGCAGTCATATGGGTCGCCGGGTCGATGCGCGTATCGATCAGGCTGATAACTGCATCCACCGCTGACCCTCTGTTATCCAGTGAGATCAGGTGAACAGCAAGGCCGGTGCGCAGCAGTGCAGTGTCCTCAACCGCAATGCCGATTCGCGCCTGAATCGCCGCCGGAGAAGCCAGCCGCACGATCGCCGTGCCCGGCGCGATCAAATCTCCCGCCGAGGCGAACAAGCCATCGACTATCGCGTCGATGGGAGCGTTCAAAGTGACGAGCGCACCGGATCGCGATTCCAGGCTGCTGGCAAGTGCTTCCAGATCTTTGGCCGCCGCGTCAGCTGCCTCCACATCGGCATTGCTGGCGAGGCCGTCGCTGCGCAACCGCCGGGTCCGTTCGCCGGCGGCCTGCGCTGTGTTTGCATCCCGGCGGGCCTGTGCAACCTGAGTGCCACTGGCGCTGGACGGCACCAGGCTCACCAACACCTGACCCTGCCCAACAGATTCACCGGCTACTGCATTGAGCTCCACCACCCGCGCCTCGATTTCGGCGTTTAGCGTGTGTATTTCTGCGGGGTCGAACTGGACCGTACCATAGCTGCGTATGACGACTGGCAGGTCGCCAGTGGCAACCGGCTCAAGGGTGACCAGGGCGACCGGTTCGACCGCCGTCCCAGGCTCCGTCCCGCCGCAGCCAGTGAGTACCAGCAGGATGAGGTAAGCAGCGAGTTTTGCAGGTGTCATTGAATAGCCTCCAGTGGGCGACCAACAGAAATTTCAAGTGCTATTTCCAATTCGGCCGCTGACAGGGCGAGGATGGCTTCAACCACCTGTTTGTCGAGCAAAGTCATGCGGGCGGCATTGGCTGCGGCAGGTGACAAATCGCCACGGTCTGCTGCTCGGTCATTCGCCTCTCCCTGCGGCTGCAGTGGCAGCAGTTCTCGTGCTACTTCCGCGCGTTGTAGTCGTGTAATTTGCAGGCCGGCTAGCGCGCTTGCTACATCCGCCTGGATGGTGGCGAGGCGAGCGTTGTAGTTTTCGCGTAACTGGGCCTGGTTGGCGCGTGCCAGCGCGATTTCTCCCCGTCCCCGGTTCCAGAGCGGTAGCGTAAAGGCAACACCGGGACCAATGGTCTTCACACTACTGGTATCGCGGCCTCCATGAATATCCAGTGTCGGCAGCGGGTAGCGCGCCAGGGATGCCACATCGACTGCGGCCTGTGATCCTTGATACGCCGCGCGCAGGGCTGCAAGGTCTGCACGTGTCGCCACTGCACAGACGTACAGGGCCTGTTCCGACGGGATATCGTTGACGGCGCCAGGCGCAAGCGCGAGTCGAAGCTGTGTAGCAGGCACAACTCCGAGCAATCGGTTCAGGTCGAGTTCGGCGGTACGCAATTGCAATTCGGCAGCGCGGTTTCGATCAGCGGCGTCGGCAGCAGCCAGTCTGCTCCCCTCCAGTGATGCCGCGGCCAGATCGCCCCGTGACGCTGCCCGCAAACGGCGTTCCAGCTCGCCATCGGCCAGTTCCTGCAGCTGGTGCGTCAACGTTTTGATCTGACGCAGATGAATGACCCGCGTCGCCAGCAAGCGGGCCTGTTCGCCGGTCAGCCACTCGCTCCAGGCAATGTCGAATCGTACCGTCTCCAGGTGCGCCTGCGCACCGCGCAGCGCAGCGGGTCGATGAGCGAGGGTGGCAAAGTCGATACCAAGCCCCATAAACAGGCCGCTGGAAACATCCACACCATTGAGTGGGGTGTCCAGGCCAAAGCTAAAGCTGGGGTCGGGATAGAGCCCCGCGGCGAAGACCTGAGCCTCGGCGACACCTTGACCAGCGCGCAGCGCGATGAGATCCGGATTGCTAAATACGGCGATCGCGGCGACGGATTCACCGCTCAGCGGCCGTGACAAATCAATCGGTTGTGTGGCAGCTATGGCCGCCAGAGACAACGGCTGCGGCGGCGCGGCGGGCAATGGCTCCGGCGCAGAAGGCTCAGTAGCGCAGCCACTTAGTAGTAGAGCAGTAACCGCGATCACTTGCTGCAACGTTCGAATTTTTCCGACAGTTCCCAATGGTGGGTTCCTAACCGTCGCCAGGAATACTGCAAGGTTGGAACAACACCCGCACAATCAGCCCAGGATGATTGTCCTCGAACAGCAGGCGCGCGGCATGTAGCTCTGCAATCGCTTTGACCAATGCCAGCCCCAATCCCGAGCCAGGCGTGTGCCGGGATTTGTCGAGACGGTAAAACCGCCGGGTGACATTGCTGAGTTCATGTGCCGGTATGCCGGGGCCATCGTCGGCTACAGTGATCCAGACGATCTTCTCGTTTGAGCCGACCTCAATTCGAATATGAGCACCCGTGGGACAGTAGCGAATGGCATTCTCAACCAGATTCGCTATCAATTGGCTTAGTAAATCATGGTCACCGGATACTAACGCTGTGGCACTCGAGGCAATGTTGAACTCCAGCGTCTGTCCGCTTTCCCCCGCTACCGGGAGATACGCATCATGCAGTGCGATGGCTATTTCGGGCAGCGCTAGCGGGCGAAATCGCGATCTGCGCGCGCCGGCTTCTATCTGGGCGATACGCAAAAGCGAATCAAAGGTGGATACTATCTGTCTGGTTTCAGCCGCGGCGACTTCGAGCTGTTCATTTATTGCCGGTTGATCTGCGGTATCTGCCAACAGCTGTTCCAGTCGAATTCCGAGTCGGCTGATGGGGGTTCGAAGGTCGTGGGCGATATCGGTACTGACCTGCCTGATACCGTCGACGGTTGTTTCAAGCTGCTCCAGCGCAGCGTTGATGCGGCTTGAAAGTTCATCCAGATCGTCAGCTGAACCGGACCTGGGTACCCGGCTACCCATGTCGCCAGCGGCAACTTTCGCCAAAGTAGCGGAGATTCGGTCCAGACGCTGCTGGCTGCGCCAGGCGAGTGCTGTGGCTCCAATAGAGGCCAGCAGTATCATCAAAAGGGTGGCGCCGCCGAATGCGCCCAATACAGCACGGCCAATGGCGTCCGATTCCTCGTAACTTTGGCCAGTAACCAGCTGCAGATCGCCAAAATACCGCACAGCGACCCGAAAGCGCTCATCAACTTCAGTGTTTAACTGCGCGCCGGTCACATTTCCTGTTGATAGCGACTCTACGCGTGGACCATCGTGCCCGGCAACCCATATGCCTTGCTTACTGCCGAGCCAGATAAATTCATCGTCGGCATCAGCGATACCGGCGCGAGTTTGAACTGCGGCGATCAAGCCACCCTGACCACCCGACGCATAGATATCCTCATAACCTTCTGCCGACAGTTCGACAGCCTGAATGACCCGATTATCCAGATCCACGCTGATTGCGCGAAACGCAATCAGGCCCGCCACCAGGTAGGCAATAACAAAGGCCAGCGTCAATGCCAGAGCAAACCGAAATGCTGTGCTGCGTCGTAGTTTAGGCAGGTGCACGAAGACTGTATCCCACATTTTTGATCGTATGGAGTAGCGGGCAGTCAAAGGGCTTGTCGATCTTGGAGCGCAGGCGGCTGACATGGGTCTCAACTACGGTACTCTGCGGATCGAAATGGAAATCCCACACATGTTCCAACAACATGGTGCGACTCAGCACACGATCCACGTTGCGCATGAAATACTCCAGCAATGCAAACTCTCTCGGCAGGAGCGCGAGAGTTTGACCACTGCGGGTCACGGTGTGGCGCACCAGATCCATGTCAAGATCATGCACCACCAGATGCGTTTGTTCCGTGATAGCTGCGGGCCGTCGTCCCAGTGCAGCAACCCGCGCGGCGAGTTCAGAAAAGGCGAAAGGTTTGACCAGATAGTCGTCGGCGCCTGCTTCCAAGCCTTCGACCCGGTCATCTACACCGCCGATGGCGGTCAGAAATAGCACGGGGGAAGTCATTTCCGCAGCGCGCATGGCTTTCAGCACGGAGAGTCCATCCATGCCGGGCAACATGCGATCCAGCACGATAACGTCGTAGTTTCCGCGCAACGCCATAGCAAGCCCATCCACTCCGTCGGCAGTGGTGTCGGTATTGTGCCCGCCGCCAGTCAGCCCCCGCAGAATGTAGTCTGCCATCACCGCGTCATCCTCAACCAGTAGTATTTTCGTAGATCATCTCCCCGCACCTGGCAAGCAGATGCTGGCATTTGGCGAAGCCATTTATCCTGCCTGCGCGTCGCCGTGTTGGTTGAAGTACGATACACCCATTGGATGAACGGGAGTCGTCACCGTCTATACAGATTTGTAAACTTGCAGTGGTTGCGCATTGCAGTGGTTGCGCATTGCAGTGCAGCCCTCGGTTGCGTTCCCTGCAGTCGCGAAATAGCGTAACGCGCGCCCACAACGCAGAACAGAGTGCAAATGCACTGGGAAGTTTGGCACACGTTTACTACTATGGGGACAATGCATTCGTTGTAATGAGGGGAACGGGATGAAAATAGGAATCGCTGGGCTGGGTAAAATGGGGGCCAATATGGTGCGGCGATTGCGCCGTGGTGGTGTGGACGTGGTGTGTTTGAATCGCACAGCCGCCGTCACGGACGCTTTGGTTGATGAAGTGGGTGCTACGGCGGCCTACACGCTGGAGCAGTTGGTGGGGGCATTGCCGGCACCGAGGGTGGTTTGGTTGATGTTGCCTGCCGGTGAGGTCACTGAAACGACCATCGAGCAAGCTCTGACGTTGCTCAGTCCGGGCGATACTCTGGTCGATGGTGCCAACAGTTACTACAAGGATTCGATGCGTCGTGCCGCCGTGGTCGAGGCCGCCGGTGTCGGTTATGTCGATGCCGGAGTGTCTGGTGGCATCTGGGGTCTGGACAACGGTTACGCGCTGATGGTCGGCGGAGCCCGGGAGACGGTTGCGCAGGTTGAACCTGCTATCCGGGTGTTGGCCCCGGGCCCCGAGACAGGTTGGTTGCATTGCGGGCCGGCCGGCAGTGGCCACTTTGTTAAAATGATCCACAATGGCATCGAGTACGGCATGATGCAGGCCTATGCTGAGGGCTTCGCATTGATGAAAGCCCGCGAAGATTTCGATCTCGATTTAAGTGCTATTGCTGAGATGTGGCGTCACGGGAGCGTGGTCAGGAGCTGGTTGCTGGACCTCACTGCGGACTTTCTGTCCGCTGACCAGCAACTGGATGATGTGCTGCCGATTGTTGCTGATTCGGGCGAGGGTCGTTGGACTGCGCTGGAAGCCATTGAGCAGGGTGTACCTGCTCCGGTCATGAGTCTCGCTCTGATGATGCGATATGCCAGTCAGGGGAACGACGAGTACAGCGCCAAGCTGCTTGCCAAAATGCGGCAGGGTTTTGGCGGTCATGGACTCGGTAAAGATCCCGCAAAATGATAACGCCCTGTCAGTTTGTGATCTTTGGTGCGACGGGTGATCTCTCGGTCAACAAGCTTTTGCCGGCACTGTATTACCTTGATCGTGACGGCCGGTTGCCTGAGAGTCTGGCACTTGTCGGCGTCTCGCGGCGTGATTGGGACACTGCCCAGTGGCAGGCGTTTATGCGCGAGCAGCTGCCGCAAAAGCTGGGTAAGGATTTTGATGAGATCCAGTTCCAGAAATTCCTGAGTCGCTTTAGCTATGTGCGAGTGGTGTATGACCAGTCGGCGCACTACATCAATCTGAAACTTGAACTGGGCAAGCCTCGCGAGGGCGTGTGCGCGAATATTGTCTTTTATCTGGCTATTGCGCCCGCGGACTTTACGCATGTGGTGAGTGAACTGGATGCCGCTGGACTCAGCGGCAAGCTGTTCGGCAACCGGATCGTGTTGGAAAAGCCGTTCGGTCATGATCTCAGTAGCGCGCTGGAGTTGAATCAACATTTGCATCGGCACTTCGACGAGGAGCAGATTTTTCGTATCGATCATTATTTGGGCAAGGAGACGGTGCAGAATCTGCTCGTATTCCGCTTTGCCAACAGCATGGTGGAACCTATATGGAATCGGAATTACATTGATCATGTGCAGATCACCGTGGCCGAGAGCAAGGGTATCGGCTCGCGTGCAGGCTATTTTGATGGCACCGGTAGCGTACGCGATATGCTGCAGAACCATATGATGCAGCTGCTCTCCGTGGTCGCGATGGAGCCTCCGTCGCACATGGATGCGGATGCACTGCGCGACGAAAAAGTGAAGGTCCTGCGCTCGATACGGCCGATACCCCAGAACGAAGTGATGCATCATGTGCAGTGCGCACAATACCGTGCCAACGGTGACGCGATCGCCTATCAAGATGAGCAGGGTGTGGCCAAAAACTCCGTGACTGAAACCTATGTTGCCGCCAAATTCTATGTTGATAACTGGCGCTGGTCAGGCGTGCCGTTCTATTTGCGTACGGGCAAGCGTATGCCCGCAGATGGCACGGTTGTAAGTCTGCGCCTGAAGCGGCCGCCGCTGCAGTTGTTTCGCGAGCCGCATATGGCGCAGATTGAGCCGAACTGGATAGTGCTGTCGATACAGCCCGAGGAAAGCATGCATATCGAAATGCAGGCAAAGGAGCCCGGCCTTGATATGCGCACTCGCCCGTTGCAGCTGCGCGCCTCCTTTCGCGCTGAAGATGAGCGTTCTCTGGGAGCCTACGAGACATTGGTGCTGGATGTCATTGAAGGGGACCACAGCTTGTTTATTCGCTTTGATGAAGTGGAGTGGTCGTGGAAAGTCGTTGATCCTATCCTGCGCAAGCTGAGGCTCGACCATGATTCAGTACTTACCTATCCCGCAGGCAGTTGGGGGCCGCAAGAGGCGAATCAGCTTTTTGACAGCGCTGACCAGGCGTGGCGTAATCCGGCCTAGCGATAACAATACCAATGCCTCGTTGCGACGCGATGTAAAGTCGGCCCGGTTGCGCATACGGAAACGACGTCCCTTCAGCATGTGCGAGATCGTATGAAAAGTCTGGTTATCTCTCTATTTGCGCTTGTGCAGTGTGTCTTTTTGGCAATGCCGTCAGTGGCGAGCGATTGGGAAATGGTTTTTGAGTCTGACACTTTGCGCATATTCAAGCGCGACTACGAAGGGTCATCTCTGGACGAGATCAGGGGCGTGGTGCGAGCTAAAGCGTCTCTTAATGCAGTGATGGCTCTACTCAAAGATGCGCCATTCAATCAGCACTGGGTCTACCGCAGCGGCGGCGCGCGCGTTCTGCAAGAGACCGGTTACGCGCAGGCATTTGTGTATGGGGTAGTGGATGCGCCGCCCCCTATGAGCGACCGCGATACCGTGGTGCGTTTCGATTACCGTCAGAATCCTGTCACTCTGGACATCACGGTGACGATCACGAACGTCCCGGATTTTGTTGTACCTAATCAGGGTCTTATTCGTGTCCCTACTATGGGCGGACACTGGATGCTGAAGCCTGAGGCCGATGGCTGGGTGGAGGTGACCTACCAGATTTATGGTGATCCGGGTGGCTGGATTCCCACCTGGTTGGCGAATCAGGCCGCGTTGATCTCTGTAAAAAACACCCTGCTTAATTTTGCAGCGGTCGTCAATCGTTACGCGGACGCCAGATCTGACTTTGTCGCAGAGCCGCAGTCACCTGATGAATGGTAACGAGTAACCCTGCATGCTGGATTAGGCAATATCAGCATGAAGGAGTACTAGCGCACATACCCGATAACGGCGATAAAGTGGCAGACAGAGCCCGCCAGAACAAAAAAATGCCAGATACCGTGGGCGTGCGTCAGCCACCTTAACTTGTCCACCACATAAAAAATAACACCTACGGTATAAATGAGGCCGCCTGCGGCCAACCACAAAAACCCCGCTTCCGGGAGTGCAGTTTTCAGGCTGCCCAGATCAAGCGAGCAGGCCCAGCCCATGCCTAGGTAGATGACCAGCTGGCAGACTTTTACGGCGCGCCCCGATAGCAGGACTTCAGATAGAGTGCCGACCACCGCGAGCATCCAGACCAGCACCAGAATCAGTGTGCCGCTTGGACTGTCGACACTTATCAGCATAAAGGGTGTATAACTGCCTGCAATCAGCAGGTAGATGGAGATATGGTCCATTAACTTAAAAACTTTTTTCAGCCGCGGTGCCTGAAAGCTGTGGTAGAGCGTCGACATGGCGTAGAGCAGTACCAGTGTTACCCCAAATATACTGAAACCGATGATTGTGCGCGGCTCGCCGATCTGCATGCCTACCGCAAGCAGTGCACCGAAGGCGACCAGCGAAAATACTGAACCGACAAGATGACTGATACTGTTGAGTTTTTCGCCGTAGTACATTTGTGCTGATTTTCTCCTGATTCTGACGCAAGATAACAACGCTACGAATGGGACATCCCTAAGCTTCAGGTCCGGCGATAAATTGAATGGCACCGGGCTGGGCTCCCTTCCCTCGCACAGTCCCAAACGATGCCATTCAATTCGCCGCCTCAGTGCCACTTTTGAGCTTAAGTAAGTACCAGTGACCACGCTATTTTTTTATCTTAATCCCGCGGCCGTTAACGTGCCTGGCGGCTAAAAACAATATGACATCCGGTGAGTCGATGCTACAAGCGATAGTTGTTTTACTTTTTACCTTGAATAGTCGACTGCAGAGCGTTTCGTGAATTCTGTAAGAGCTGTAAGGATACCGGCTGCATCTGTCACGATTATGCGCTGTATAAGAGGCGCTTTTCTAGCGCTTCCGGTGGTGGTGTGCATCTGCCTGATGCTGGGCTGCGCGGCGATCCCGCCTGTGCCATCGCCTTCATCCGCAAGCTTGACTGATGAAGGCATCTATCAGCAGCGCACCGTGGCGTTACTGGGTGCCAGCGGAATGGTGGGCGACTATCTACTACGCGAGGCTCTGGCGCGCGGCCATGTGGTGCGGGCGTTGGCGCGGACACCGGCCAAACTGGACGAGTTCGCTGATCAGATCACCATTGTGCAGGGCGATGCCCGTAATTCCGCTGCCATTCGAAAGCTGTTGCAGGGCGCCGATATAGTAATCAATGCGCTGGGACCGGTTGCAGCCGATGGCGATGCAGCGCGCTATATCAACACGGACAGCACCCGCATCATACTGCGGGAGATGCAGAGCGAGGCTATTTCGCAGTACATGGTGGTCTCTGGGGCGGCGGTGGTTATGCCGGGTGATCAGCGCGACCTGCTAGGTTTGTGGATACGCACTCTGGCGCAGATCGGTCTTGCGGGCGAGCTAAAAGATAAGCAGGCCGAGTACGAGTTGCTCGCCTTGAGTTCTGTTGACTGGATACTGGTCCGTTGCCCGCTAATAGATCCGCAGCGATTTCGTTCGGAGCCGTTGGTATCGCTGCAGACCGCGCCTGCGTTTCGGGTGCGTGCCGGCGAGCTGGCGCGCTTCATGCTCGATCAGATTGACGCGCAGCAATTCGTGCGCGAGGGCCCATTTATTGGTAGCCGTCAGGCCATGTAAATGATCGCTCCAGCGGTGCGGGCAGGCTCGCCGACAGCTGTGACCGTCTGCCATTGTAGCCGCTGGTTGAATACTCTGATCTGTCATAGACTGCACGATCGCTGATTACGCTGCCGTTGTACTATGCTGAAAGCCCTGCGTTGGATAACCCTTTGTACGATTTTGCTATTCGTACTGTTTCTGGGTACTTCGGCTGTACTCTTTCTCTTCGCGCTTGAGAAAGAGCCGCGTGTATCCGCAGGGCCTCCCGCCGATTACGTCACCGTGGCAGATGCCAAAGCGTTCGCCAAGCGCATCAAGATACAGTTTGAGTCTGCCGACGAAAAGGGCGCAACATTGGCAGTGACTGAGCGCGAGCTTGATCAGCTATCCCAGCTGGGGGCGCACACGTTTAAGTGGCTGCACACTAATGTCGATCTCGAGGGGGCGGCTATTCTGACAAATGCCAGTGTACAGCTTCCCCAAAATCCATTCGGTCGGTATCTCAATTTGGGCGCGCAGATCCAACAGTCGAATGAAGGCATATTTATCGATCGCTTGTCGATGGGCCCCATGAGTATTCCCGGCGGCTGGCTATTGCCGTTGGGCGCCCGGCTGGCGGATATTGTGCTGCGGGAGCAGAAGGCCAGCTTGCTGCTGTCCGGTATCAGCGGAGTTCAGGTAGCGGGTGACACAGTTTTGCTTAGCGTAACGCCGCCGCCCGATGTCAAAGCGCACATCAAACAGGCTGTGCGAACGTTACAAGACTTGCGTCTGCCCGTCGGTGAGCAGGAACGTGTTGTGCACTACTACGACCTGTTGGTAGAGGAGGGTGTGCTGCATGGCGGTCGCGATGAATCGTTAGCTGCCTACCTGTATCCGCTGATGTCATCGGCGGCAGAGCGCAGTATTGGAGGCTCGGCGATAGCGGAGAATCGCGCTGCGATATGGGCGCTGGCGATCTACTTCAGCAATGGCGCATTCGAATTGCTGATCGGAAAAATAGTGTCCAGCGAGCGGGAACTGGTGCGGCCACCCCATGACGTCACACTGGCTGGACGAGGCGATCTGATGGCCCACTTCCTGGGCTCGGCCGCAATCATGCTGGCCACTCAGGAAGGCATTAGCATAGCGGCGGGGGAGTTCAAGGAGCTGCTGGATTCCGGCGATGGCGGCAGCGGCTTCAGCTTCGTAGATGTAGCGGCCGACCGCAGTGGCACTCAGTTCGCGACGTTGGCAACGGCCAGTGAAACGCAGGCCGGGCAGCTACAACAGGAACTCAGTGCGAACAATAGCGAGGTCAGCTTTTTCCCCGACACCTCAGGACTGTTGGAGGGTTTGAGCGAAGAACAGTTTCGCCAGCAATACGGTGATGTCCAGTCTGAGCGCTACCGGCAGCAAGTCGCAGATATTGACCAACGTATCGCCGTTCTCTTGATTTACAGGCAACCTGCCAGTCTGTGATCGGGCGTTCTGGGCCTGCCGCCTAAATGCGTTCGTTAAGCGCAAAGCAGTACTATTCATTACGCGCTTTTTTGACTGACGATGGCCAGCCAGGGTTGCTGAGCGCGTGGCAATCCGGCGGGCCTGTAGTAATGATCAAGTATATGAAAGCCCGCGGCCGCCAGATAAGCCCTGGAGGACTCAAATTCAAGAAAATGGCTATAGCGCTGTCCTGACCAACCCTCCGCACTGCCGCGTGGATTAGAGGTAAACAGAATGCCGTCAGCTCGCAGTGCGGCGTTCAGTTGTGTCAGTACGCGCGGTAATTCACAACCGGGCACATGGAACAGCGACGCATTGGCGAAAATACCATCGAAGGACTGCTCTGGCAGATTGAGGCTCAGAAAGGATTGATGCAATACCGGGCAGCCGCTATGGGCGCGCGCCATTTCACAGAAGTTGGAGCTGCCGTCGAGACCGACGGGTCGGTGGCCCAGTGATTTGAAATAACTGATATCCCTTCCCGGGCCGCAGCCAAAATCCAGAATGTCGAGCGGCTTATCATCCGCAAACTGGCGTAGAAAATTTTCGTAGTTTTGCGAGACATCATGATCTCGCGTGCCCTGCCAGAACGACTCGGCATTCTCGTCGTAATGTCCCACCGTTGTGCGTTCAATATCGACCAATTGATGTGCAGGTAACTTGTCGGGCATACAATCTCTTTGCGTCATTAATGTGTGATCGTGAGCATAATCGAATTACCATTCGCCTCAGACGGTCTCTTCAATCGCTACTCACTTTGGCGCCGGTCTAGCAGCGTAAGTAAATACAAGACAATATAATTCAGCCTGTAAATTTGCCGGCGAGAGCTTCCCCCTTCTCGGGTGGTGGTGCCAGCGAGAAATCCCCGAGATCCGAATATGCTTTGCCAAAAGCAGGGCGCTTTGACAAGCGCCGGATATAGTCTTTAAACTCGGTCGGCTGGCAGAGTCCATACGCTTGCGCCCACATCACGTTCTGCCCCATTACACAGTCCACGGCACTAAAGCTGTCGCCGCAGACAAAAGCAGTTGTGTTCAGTCTGGCTAATAACTGCGGTTCTACTTCCTGTGTAAACTTTGCGTTGTAACGTGCGATGGTTTTCGCATCACTGTCGGCGCCCAGCATGTGAGTATGAATGCGAATCTGCCACAGCATCATGTCCATCGATGAAGTGCCAAAGTGCAGCATTTGCAGATAGTCAGCTCGCGCATTAGAGAACGTATCGGCCGCAGGTGCCATGCCCTTTTCCGGAAACAGGTCTGCAAGTAGTGACACCATGGCTCCGCTCTCCAGCATGAGTTGGGTTTCGCCACTATCGAGCGTAATCTCCAGCGCGGGTACATTATGATTGGGGTTCATTTGCAGAAATTCGGTATCGTACTGTACGCCGTCATACAGGGGTACGACCTCGACATCAAAGTCGTCTTCGAGTAACTCGTGGAGCAGCCATTTGACCCTGACACTGCGGGTCGCCGGATAGTGGTATAGCTTGAATCGACGAATGTTCATTGCTCGTTTCCTTTTCAATTCATTGAGCTACTGCGCTGTTGTAAGCGGTTCAATTTCAAAAAGCGTGACTTCACCGCGGCTGCCCAGACGCATCACGGGCCCCCATGTGCCGGTTCCGGGAGAGACATATAACTGTGCCTGCTCGTGGCGAAAAAGTCCTACCGTCTGTTCGAAAACTCGGCTCACAATGAGGTTGAATGGAATGATCTGACCGTTGTGCGTGTGTCCGGAAATCATCAAGTCCACGCCGGCTTCTGCAGCAGCAATCAGGCCGCGCGGGCGATGATAAAGCAGCAATACGAAGCACTGTCTATCGACATCGATGCCGGCAATTTCGCGCTCCACCCGCGCCGGGTGCTCGCTGTCATCGATGCCAATAAGCTGCACGGAACCGTGTGTGATGCTCTGCGAGCGCAGCACCAGAACCCCAAGCCTTTGCAGGCGCTCTACAATCTCATCCAGATCTTCATAGCGCTCGTGATTGCCGATGCTGAAATAAATCGGCACAGGGCAGGAGCGCAAGGCCGCCAATTTCTCCTCACTGATGCCAGGCGCATCGATAAAGTCACCGGTGATGCACAGGAACTCGATGTCGAGACTATTCACTTGGCGCATCACGCGGTCCAGAAAACCCGCACTGCGCGAACCAATGTGTACGTCGGTAATCTGCGCAAAACGCAATGTGTTGTTGAGCTTGGCGCTGCTCAGTCGCACCTTCACCACCGACGGTGAGTAAGC
Source organism: Halioglobus sp. (assembly GCA_041688425.1). GTDB lineage: Bacteria > Pseudomonadota > Gammaproteobacteria > Pseudomonadales > Halieaceae > Marimicrobium. Next base: position 16,801 of record JBDNIE010000296.1, read on the forward strand.
ATTGAACACGCTGTAGGCCGCCAGCGCTGCAGCTAATCCCATCAGCGCCCATGCAGCGATCGGTGGCGCGATCCAACCCAGCCCCACAGGGATCTCGGCGGTGAGGAGCATGCCTAACAGTAGGGGGCTGATTCCCAACCACAAGTCTGCGGCGCGCCGTATCCAGAAAACCAGTCCGAAGTTAGCATGGCGCAGGTAGAGCCTGACGACGATCTGGCTGAAGAACAGGGGTACAAAAATGACTGCCGTTGTCCAGTTGTCGAGCCCCAGCCAGTCGCATAAGCGCAGTATGGGATAGGCGAAAAGCGGGATATGCAGCAGCAGTGCAATAAGCAGGAATTGAACGCGTCGTCTCATCGGTCCAGCATAACCGCACGGTGCCGTGTTCTAAAGCTTAATGCTACGCGGCACACCATTTGTGGGTGGTATACGCTGCGGGCGACATCACACCCCGGTCGACTAATCCAATGCGTAAAAGGTAATGATTCTCCGCAATCTTTGCGCGCAGCGTTTGCGGAGCGCTAAAGATCAAGATCGGCTTTACGCGCTTTTTTGTCCACTTTGTGAGCGCCGGTCCGAAGACCTTGCTCAATTGTGATTCGCATTTTTCTACGGTTATCTTTCGATATTGCCTTATGCAGCTTTTTCTCGAAGAAAAATCGCAATATAGGATTGAAGACATGGTAGGTTTCGCGAAAGTGGATGCGCGTGCGGTTGTCCTCCAGCGTTTCCAGTCGCATCCAGCCTGAGGCTTTGGACCACAGTGGTTTACACACGGCGTCGTAGCGCCAGGAATCGTGCAGCTTGACCTCGGTTAACCATTCCCACGATTGCGCTTTGCCGCGGGAGAGCAAATACCACGGCACAGGGTAGTGGTTGTGGCGAATCAAGCCGTTGCCACTCTCGTCACCGCCGTGCAGAATTTCAACACGCAGATCAGCCATCGTTGCGACATCGCCCGTTTGTTTGCCCCATAGAACGGCCCAGACATCCTCCCTGCGCCCGTTAATCTCAAAACTGAAGTGATGTTCATGCATCTGCATAACCTTGCTTTTGTTGGGACAATGGCAGGCATTGCCGCACTGGATTCGATATTACAGGCGCTCGCAGTTGCACACGATTGATCGACACTGGCAGAGCCAGAGTCGATCAATCGCATTGCCATGCCACGCTATAGTATGGGCGTTAGGGATGCAGTCAAGCTTAGACATGGTCCATAGGTATCTTTGTGAAGCCATGTTTTGGCGATATGATCATCGCCGAGATTGAACCCGCAAATATAGAGGAAGCATTATGAACAAACATTTCGGTAAATCCGCCGCCATCGTTCTTCTGGGAACCCTGGTTGCCAGCGGTTGTACTTGGGTGGAGCCTCAGGCGGGTGCCAGCTCGGTCGCCCTGGTACAGCCAGCGCACGTCTCTAACTGCAAATCGATTGGCACCACCGTATCTCAGGTGAAACACAAAGTCGGGTTTATGTACAGGAACGATGAGAAAGTGATCGGAGAGTTGCTCACGCTGGCGCAGAATTCAGCGGTTGATCTGGGTGGTGACACACTGGTAGCCGAAGGTGGCCCCAGCGAAGGCACGCAAAAATTCAGGATCTACAAGTGCAAGTAGGCTCTGCCCCGCACTATCCTAGTTCCGCGGGTGATCGATAATCCAGTCGACCATCAGGTCCAGCGAGCTTGCCACCCAGGGGAAGGGGATATGCGGGCCTCCGACAAGGGTCCATAGCGTGGTGTCAGTACCCTCGGCGCACTCTTTGTATTCAAGCACCGTTGTTTCTGCGCCTTCAACGCCGCCAAGCACATCGAGGTTTGATGCCATAACCGGTGTGCTATTACAGCCTGCGTACGCCGCAAAGCGTCGAGTGGTTTCTGCGGCGGAGGGAAAGGGCGCGCGACCGGGCGGATTGCCTTCATACGGAATCACTGCGTCTTGATCCCCATGCATAGTCAATACACTTACTGGAAAGGTTGCGGGTGCGCAGCGGGCATCGTCGTCAAACGTTGATCCTGCCAGGCTCACCACAGCGGTTACCAGATCAGAGGCTTCGCAAGCCAGTCGCAACGCCATAAAGCCTCCGTTGGAGTGCCCGATCAGACCAATGCGGCCAGGGTCAACGCTGTAGGTGGCAGCCGCCTCTTCTATCAGTCCCCGGACATAAGCGACATCGTCAACGTCCTGGCTTCCGTCCGCAGGGGCGCAGCAGGCGGGTGTCGCGTTCCAGAATTTTTGGCCGTTGGCATTTTCTGTACCGTCTGGCGCGACAAGCACGTATTGCTGGCTGTCGACACGCATATCGAGACCGAGATACCCGGATTGCAATGCGCCACTGGCACCAAACCCGTGCAGCAAAATCAGCAGGGGATAGCGTGTCGTGGTGGTGTAGTCCGAGGGGATCTGCACCTGAGCGGGGCGCTCCCCACCAATCTGTAGCTCCGGATTTGAGAAACAGCTGCTATCGTCTGCACAACCCGCCAGCAGTGGGGTCGCAATGGCCGTATCATTGTTGGAATTGTTGGAATCGCTGCACGCCGCCAGTAATAATAGACAGAAAATGCAGGTGGCTTTGATGACGGCCTGTGGATGAGCTTTCAGGGAGTGATCTATCTTCATGATGGCTTCTCTACTTCTTCGGATTGCGCGCTGTTGGCGGGGTGGCGCTTGCAGGCACTGTCCGGCATCCTGACAGGTGCTCCGCCCGGGAGCAAGCGGCAGCTGCGCCGTCGTGGTTCGATCTAAAAGTCGATGAGTACTGTGGCTTATGCTTACCGATTCAGTGTTGCCAGCGGTTGCCGTAACACCAGGTCAGGCTCGCGCTACACCTCGTCCTGAACGGTCTGCACCGCATGTTGGCGAAAAGCGACTTTGACGGAATTGACCGCGAGGCAATATTGCATCACATTGGGAGGCCGTAAAATCAGAAGAAGACTATGATCACTATTCACCACTTGGGTGTTTCACAATCTGATCGTGTGGTCTGGTTGATGGAAGAACTCCAGCTCCCCTATGAGCTGAAATGGTATGACCGTGGCGAAGATTTTTTGGCTCCGGCCGAGTACCGCGCCCTGCACCCGGCGGGCACTGCGCCGATCATTACAGATGGAGATCTGGTGATGGCTGAGTCGACCGCGATCGTCGAGTACATCTCTCAACAGCACGGCGCTGGCGCGCTGTCTGTACCTCCGAGTGATCCGAATTACCCTCACTATTTGTTTTGGATGCAGTTCAATAATAATCTGCAGTCGACACTCTTTATTAAGTTGGCGTTCCAATCTATGGGGGGAGCACCCGCCGACGATAACCCTATGATGGCCACCACACAGCGTCGTGAAGACGGTATATACCGCGCTTTAGAGCAGCGCCTGGGCGAATCTGATTATCTCGGCGGCTCGCAATTCAGTTGTGCCGATATCATGTCGATGTTCAACCTGACTTCGCTTGAGATGCTAGGCGCGCGAGCGATTGACGATACCCTTCCCAACACCAAAGCCTATGTGGAGCGCGTGACGGCGCGGCCAGCGTATGAAAAAGCGATGTCGATAGCAGGTCCGGCAGCGAGTCGACCGACGGCCTGATAAGGCAGGCAATTGACGGAGGGCAATTGCGGAGGATATCATTATAGTAGTTATAACTAGTTTCTATTGATGTGAGCTGCTCTTTATGAAACCTATGAAAATCATTCTCCTCATGATCGTAATGTTGCTGTCTGGCTGTGGTAAACCCATCTCTATCGGTTCGCCGGAAATGGAGGCTGCAAGCCGACAGTTGTTGCCGCAGGACCCGGACATTGCAGCCATTTATAAGCGCAGTTGTATGAGTTGTCATACAGTCGCCGCTACCAGTGCTCCCCTGACGGGTGACGCGGTAGCGTGGGCGCCGCGTATGGACCAGGGTATGGATGTGATGGTGGCGAGAGTGATCAACGGCTTTCGAGGCATGCCGCCATTGGGTATGTGCATGGACTGCGATGCCGGGCAGTTTGAAGCCCTGATAGAATTTATGGCCGCGCCCGGACCTCCCCGTGATTAAACGCCGCAGTCTGCTCGGCGCTCTGGTGGCCGTAGCTTGCGGCACGCAGGCCGTTTCATGGCGCGCGTCTGCGGCGGCGGAAACGGCTGTAAGTAAGCCTCTCCCCTGGCGCAACTGGTCTGGCTCGCAACAGTGCCTGCCTGCGGCGCGCAGTGCACCTGCCAGCGTCGCCGAATTGCAGGAACTCATTGCCTCAGCCAAAGGCACGGTGCGTGCAGTAGGGGCGGGTCACTCGTTCACTCCACTGGTGCCCACCGACGGTACAATCGTCTCGCTGTCTCGGCTCAGTGGTCTGATTAGTCATGACCCGCAGACCTTGCAGGCTACGCTATGGGCCGGCAGTCGCCTCGGTGAGATCGGTCAGCCGCTGGAAGATGCTGGCCAGGCGCTGGTCAACATGCCGGATATCGATGAGCAGACACTGGCCGGTTGTCTGGCGACGGCGACCCATGGCACCGGGGCTGACATCGGCTGCATGTCCACCTTTATTGAGGGTTTGCAGCTGGTGGATGCTCGCGGTGATCTGGTGGATTGTGATGCGACCCACAACGCCGAGCTGTTTCAGGCGGCCAAGGTATCGATGGGGACGCTGGGCGTGATTACCCAGTTCCGGATGCAGAACATGGCACCTTATCGACTGCGCCGTGAAACGGTGTGGCGCGACTTTGACGAGATCCTGGAAATTGCCGACGGCATGGCAGACCAGCACCGCAATTTCGAGTTCTTTTACATTCCTTTCTCTGGTATGGGCTTCACCGATCTGCACGATCTGACCCGCGAGCCGCTGGGCTCGACGGAGAAGATCGACAGCAACGATTCGGTGCAGGATCTGAAAATGGTGCGCGACTGGCTGGAGAGTATGCCGAAGGTGCGCGAGCTGATCCTCTCCAGTATCGTAAAAACACTTAATGACGAAGTGACGGTGGAAAGTTCCTGGAAGAATTACGCCAGTGAACGCAACGTGCGTTTCAATGAAATGGAGTATCACCTGCCGCGTGAACACGGATTACAAGCCATACGGGAGGTGCGCGAGGTGTTGGAGACTCAGCATCCGGAAGTGTTTTTCCCCATTGAGGTGCGCTATATCAAGGGTGATGACATCTGGCTCAGCCCGTTCCATCAACGCGATACCTGCTCCATTGCCGTGCACCGCTATTTTGACGAGGACTACACGCCGTACTTCAGGTCTCTGGAGCCCATTTTCCGCAAATACGATGGGCGTCCACACTGGGGTAAGCTCAATACCCTGCAGCGCGACGACTTTCGCAAACTTTACCCAAGGTGGGATGATTTTGTGCAAGTGCGCAGGACCATCGATCCACAGGGCCGATTCCTTAATCCCTATCTGGCGGGATTGTTCAGCTAGGGCAGTCTGGGAGGCAGGGCATGAAGCGTCGTACGTTGATACTCGGCGGTGTGGCCGGAACACTCGGCCTTGCCGCCGTATTGCGCCCTCGCGACAGGGGGCAGGATCACTCCGACTATTTTCGCCAGCTCAGCACAGCACTGGACGAGGATCGGCAGGCGAAGCCGACGCTGGTGGTCGATCGCAAGCGGCTTGAGGCCAATATTCAAGTACTGAAGTCGCATATTGGCGACCGTTTTGCCTACCGCATCGTAGCCAAATCGCTGCCGTCTTTGCCGCTGCTTGACACTGTGATGCAAGCCTCTGGCAGCAACCGTCTGATGCTGTTTCACCAGCCTTTTGTCAATCAGGTGGCGCTGCGTTTTCCACAGGCTGATATCCTGCTGGGAAAACCGATGCCGGTGGCTGCGGCGCATAATTTCTATCGGCAATACCCCGGGGGGGAGTTTGACCCGCAGCGCCAGTTGCGCTGGTTGCTCGATACGCCAGAGCGTGTTGCACAGTACGATGCATTAGCGCGTAGCCTCGGCCAGCAAATGCAAATTTGCATCGAACTCGATGTAGGCTTGCATCGCGGCGGTGTGCGCAATAATGAGCAACTACTCGTGATGCTGGTGCAGATACAGGATTCACCGTATTTGCAGTTTTGCGGCCTGATGGGCTATGAACCACATATCGTCAAGATGCCCATCGGTGATCCGGTCACTTATCGGGACGAAGCGGTGGCGCTGTACCAACATTATGTTGATGTTGCCAAGGATTTTCTGGGTGAGTCCTGGCCGTCGGATGTCGTCCTCAATGCCGGGGGCAGCCCGACGTACCAGCTATATGACAAAGGTGTGTTTCCCTTTAACGAGCTAGCGGCGGGGTCCTGCCTGGTTAAACCCACCGACTTCGATATACCAACACTGGCCGATCACGCGCCGGCCTCCTACATTGCAACGCCAGTGCTTAAGGCCCTGGATACACTGGAGATTCCCGGCATCAACCTGGGCGGATTGCAATCGGCATGGGATCCCAACCGGGCGCGCACGTTTTTCACGTATGGAGGGTACTGGAAAGCGCTGCCTGAGTCGCCGCAGGGTCTTCGCAACAACCCTCTGACGGGGCGCTCCACGAACCAGGAAATGTTGAATGGTTCCCGCAGCATCACGTTGCAAGCCGACGACTGGGTATTCCTGCGGCCGACGCAAAGCGAATTCGTATTTTTGCAGTTCGGTGATATTGCGGTCTATGACGAGGCGCAGATAGTGGACCATTGGCCGGTCTTCTCCGAAACAGCCGTCAGAAACCCGCCACAGACCACTTTTTCGATCGCCGACCGTCAAGCTTAAGGAAATGCCATTCACCGAGTCGCCATTTTTTCAGCTGAACGGGCTGCCGATCTCCACGCTTTCGGGGCCGGCAAAAGTCATGGCAGTATTTTTTATCGACACGGTAAAAACAGGCTTCTTGGGCAAACCCAGCGCGCGCAGCTGCAGTGCCAGGGGATGGCTTTCGCCAATGGTGGGCGCCTGTCCACCGAGTGAGAACGTCATGCCGCTGCCCGTGTTAGTGCCATAGGTTTTCCAGGCCTTGCCATCACGAATGGCCAGTGATGCAGCGCGCTGCTCAGCGGCTGTCGCCGTACCGCCGGCTTTGGCGCTCATGCTGTAAATCAGTTCGCCCTCGTCGAAAAAACTGCCCGCGGCCTGCTTCTCGCCGAAGTCGATATCGATTGTTGCCACCCATTTCGGAAATCCCCAGATAAAGCGACCGGCATGGGTGGTGAACTCCTGGTCCACCGGCATTCGATAAACGAAATTACCTGCGGCCCCAGTCATCATGCGCTTCACTGCACCGAAAAAGGGAAAGGGTTTGCGCTCTCCGGGGGTGAGCACAGGGAACATAATAGCCGCCTCGTTGTAATCCCCGAGTTCGTTCTGGCGGTAATCAACAAAGAGTAGTTGCAGCAGCGCCTTGCCGGGGAAGAGCTCGATGACCCGGAAGCCGCTGTCTTGGATCATGGCTTGGGCGGCGCTGGCGTCTACCAGAAAAGCGTTCATGAGCATCGAGGCGTCGGCTACAGTCACGGGGAAATCAACCGATTTCCCGTCGATCAGGTAGTTGCCTTCGTCCAGTTTCTGGCACACCTCATTGGTGTAGCGCTGACGCCGTTCCCCGTCGACCTCACTGGCAACGGGGAGTTCTTCGAAGCGGCAAGCGACTGTTTTCATTCATTTTCTCACGCAATAGATATCAGTCACGGATGATACTCTATAACCAAAGCAAAGAGCGCTGGGCATACTAGTCGAAATCTACATTTCGCCTTGGTAAAACAGAGGGCCCCGATAGCCATCGCGACCATCGCGA